>CALFJE010000049.1 GCA_937877545.1 uncultured Selenomonadales bacterium
GGCGCGGGCAAGCACGTCGTCTTGGGCGATTTGAAGATTGAGGCGGCAAACGCGGCGGCTGACATTTTGGAAAATGCGGGCTTTGAGACTTCAACGGTCGCCGTCGACATTTCGAGCCGCGAATCGATTTTGAATCTGATTGAACACGCGCAAAGCTTCGGCGCGATTAAAAACGTCATCAACGCGGCGGGCGTGTCGCCCAGTCAAGCACCCGTCGCCGCCATTTTGAAGGTTGACCTTTACGGCACGGCGGTTTTGCTTGAGGAGTTCGGCAAAGTCATAGCCGACGGCGGTTCGGGCGTGATTATCTCCTCGCAGAGCGGACACAGACTCGGAGCTTTGACCGAGGAGCAAAATTTCCAACTCGCCACCGCCCCGACCGAAGAGCTGCTTAACCTGCCGTTTATCAAGGAAATTACCGACACGCTCAAGGCTTATCAATATTCCAAACGTTGCAACGTCCTGCGCGTGGCGGGGCAAGCCACCCCTTGGGGCAAGCGCGGCGCGACCGTCAACTCAATCAGCCCCGGCATAATCATCACACCCCTTGCCAACGACGAACTTAAAGGTCCTCGCGGCGAAGGCTATCGCAATATGCTTAAAGCCTCGCCCGCCGGCAGAGCCGGTACTCCCGACGAGGTCGGCGACCTTGCCGAATTCCTTATGAGCAGTCGCGGACGGTTTATCAGCGGCGCGGACTTCCTGATTGACGGCGGCACCACCGCCTCCTATCGCTTCGGCGACCTGCAATATCTCAAGGCTACTCATTGAGGTGACATCATGAAAAAAATTCTCCTGCTCCTGCTGGCTGTTTTGACCATGGGCGGTTGCGGCGGTACGGCTCAAGACAAAACCTCCGCCGAGCCCGATAAGGTTGCCTCCGCCGACAAAATGCCCGTTGCCTCTGCCGCCGGCAAGAAAATCCTCATCGCCTACTTTTCGCGCACGGGCGAGGAGTACAACGTCGGCACCATAACCCGCGGCAATACCGCCATTGTCGCCGACTTCATAGCGCAAAAGACGGGCGCGGACGTTTTCGAGATTAAGCCCGTTGCGCCCTATCCCGACGACTACAACGCTTGCACCGAGCTTGCCAAACGCGAGCTTGAATCGAACGCACGCCCCGCCCTCGCGAACAAGCTCGATAACCTTGCGCAATACGATACGATTTTCCTCGGCTATCCGATTTGGTGGGGAAAAATGCCGATGATTGTCTACACGTTCCTTGAGAGCGGCGATTTCGGCGGCAAGAAAATTATCCCGTTCTGCACGCACGGCGGCAGCGGCTTGGCGGGCACCGAACACGACCTCGGCAAGATTTGCCCGAACGCAAAAGTTTTGTCGGGCTTGGCGATTGTCGGCAAGCGTGCGCAAAATGACTCCGCCGGCGTTCAAAAGGACGTTAATCAGTGGTTGAGCGGTCTCGGATACTAAGGAGCGTGCGATATGCGTAAGAAAATCTGCGCGGCACTGGCGGCTCGACGGTCAAGCACAGCGGCACTTTTTCAACGAAAAATTTCCTGTCGCCCGAAGGTCAGACGGCTTACGGAGATCATGCCTACGTTTTCTATCAGATACCCGCCAAGGCTAAAAAGTTGCCGCTGATATTCCAACACGGCGGCGCACAATCCAAGCGCACATGGGAGACGACGCCCGACGGTCGCGAGGGCTTCCGGAACATTTTCTTGCGCAAGGGCTACGGCGTATATCTGGTTGACCAGCCGCGAATCGGCGAGGCGGGGCTTTCTACCGAGGCGGCGGGCGATAAAAATCCGTGGGCGGGCAATCCGCTTTACGCCGATAAAACTCTGTTCATGCTGAGCCGCGTCGGTCTCTATGACGGCGATACTCCGCACGTGTTCGATAATTCCGCTTTCCCGAAAGACGCCGAATCCGTCAATCAGTTTCAACGCTCCCGGACGTGCTACACCGGCGAGCTTGATAACGACGTAAATGCAGACGCGCTTGCGGCACTGTTTGATAAAATCGGCGACGGCATTTTGGTAACGCACTCCATGGGCGGCACAATCGGTTGGCGCACGCCTTTCCGCACAGATAAAGTTAAAGCTATCGTGGCGTTCGAGCCGGGCGGGACGCCGTTCCTGTTCCCCGAAGGCGAAGTCCCCGAAGCCGAAGTTGCGACGTTCCCTCTACTCGGAGCCTCCGCGCAGGCTGTTCCTCTTGAAGACTTCCTTAAGCTGACCAAAATTCCGATCGTCCTCTATTACGGCGACAACATTCAAAAATCCGCCGAGCTTATCGGTCCGGATAAGTGGTACACCGAACTGGATATGGCTAAAAAGTTCGTGGCGGCGGTCAATCGTCACGGCGGCGACGCTACGCTCGTTGAGTTGCCCAAGGTCGGACTCAAGGGCAATACGCATTTTCTTATGGGCGACCTTAACAATCAAGAGCTGGCAGATTTAATGGCGGCGTGGCTGAAGTCCAAAGGGCTTGATAAATGAATCTGCGCGGTTTCAAGCCGATAACATTTGCCTTCCGATAACGGAGGGCAATTTTTTTATGAAACCTTAACGGCAGGATATTGATTTGTCCCCCCGAATTGTATAATATGCGCAGTATCAACGTAATGGTTTCTATTTCAAGGAAGGAGCGGATATTTATGGCAAAAACTTATGACGAGAACGGAGCGGAGGTAATCTACGCCGCCGCAGACACCAACACCCTGCTCGTCGAGGGTTTCGATGATGAGGACGATGTTATCGAAAACACCACCGCCAAAGCCACGATTAAAACTTACGGCGGCGACGATTCAATCACCAACAGCGGCGCAAGCGTCCGGGGCGACAGCGGCACCGGCAATGACGTGATAACAAACAGCGGCGCAAACGTCGGAATAAGCGTCGGCGGCGAGGGCTTCAATTACGTAACCAACACGGGCACCAAGGTCACGATAACCGGCGGCATAGACGACGACACCATTGATAACCAAGCCGCAACCGTCACCATTAGCGCAGGCGAAGGCAACGACTCCATAGGCAACACGGGCGCGAGCGTCTCAATCGCGGCAGGCGCGGGCGACGACGAGGTAGAAAACGAAGGCTCCAAAGTAACTATCAACACGGGAGCCGGCGACGATACCGTCTACAACGAAGGCGCAAACGTAACGATAACCGTCGTGGAAGGCTACAACTCCATTCACAATGCCGCCGCAAGTGTCTCAATCGTCGGCGGTACCGATAACGATTATATCTACGTCTCAAGCGTCAGTGCAAACGTAACCGTCCTGGGCGGCGCAAGCTACGACACCATCGAAAATCAAGCCGCCAACTCCAAACTGTCGGGCGGCAACGAAGACGACTCCATAAGCAACAGCGGCGCAAGCGTCTCAATCAGCGGCGACGCCGGCAACGACGAAATGCTCAACTACGGCGACAGAGTCACGATAAACGGCGGTTCGGGCGACGATACCGTCTACAACGAGGGCAACAACGTCACGATAACCGCCTACACGGGCGACGACTCCATTGACAATTACGGCTCCAATGTCTCAGTCAATGCGGGCGCGGGCTACGATTATATCTACATAAGAAGCGAAAGCTCCTCAGTGACGGTGCTCGCCGGCGCGGACGCAGATACCATTGACAACGAAGCCGACGGCGTAATTCTTTCAGGCGACGCGGGCGACGACGAAATTAGCAACACCGGCGCGAACGTCTCAATCAGCGGCGGTGACGGCATCGATATTGTTTACAGCAACGAGGACGCCGTTAATACTACAATCCTCGGCGGCAACGGCGATGATTCTATCGACAGCCACGGAGCCAATTCCTACATAGACGGCGGCGCGGGCAACGATTACATCTACACCCGCAGCGAGGGCGCAAATGCCACGGTTCTGGGCGGCGACGGCGCAGATACCCTCGAAAACGACGCCCTTAACGCAATGCTTATCGGCGGCGCGGGCAATGACTCCTTCGGCAACTGGGGCGAAGCCGCCACTATCGACGCGGGTGCAGGCAATGACGAAGTTGACAACCAAGGTATCAACGTCTCAATCAACGGCGGCGCGGGTGCCGATTCCATTTACAATTACGGCTCCAACAATTCAATCACGGGCGGAACAGGCAACGATTATATCTTCGTCTCAAGCGAAAACGGCGGCAACTTAATCACCTACAACAACGGCGACGGCAACGACGTTATCGAGGGCTTCAGCGAAAACGATACCCTCAACATAACGACCACCTACTCCACCACGACCAATGAGGAGGACGTTATCGTAACTGTCGGCTCAGGCAAGATAACCCTCCTCGGCGCGGCTAACTTGTCCACCCTTAACATAATCAAGACGTGGAACCTTACCAACGCCAGTAAACCCGCCGTGACCATCCCTGCGGCATACGGAATAGCCGACGCCACCGCTCGTACGACCGACATAGCAATCACCGGCAACGGCACGGATAACACACTCAAAGGCGGCTCCGGCAACGATACCCTCATAAACACCGGCGGCAATAACTACCTGGACGGTGCTGCGGGTGACGACTACCTCGCAACCGGCGTGGGCGACGATACCCTCCTCGGCGGCGAAGGCAACGATACCCTCAACGGCGGCGAAGGTTATGATACGTTCGTCTACGGCAGCGGCAACGACGTTATCCTTGATTATTCCGAGGAAGATGTCATTTCATTGAGCGCAGACGTTGCAGCGGCGCGTGCCGACGGCGATAACGTATTGCTCAGCTTCGGCAACGATACCTTAACCATAATCGACGCCGTGAACAAAGAGCTTACGCTGATTGACACCGAAGGCTATTCTTTCTCAACCGTAATAGGCGGGACATTGACTTTGACCAATGACGACAGCGTTAAGGTTGCTCTGCCCGCGACCGTAAGCACGGCGGACGCCTCCTCGCGCACCAAGGGCATTACCATAACGGGTAATAACCTTGACAACACGATAACGGGCGGCAAGGGCAATGACCAAATCACGGGAGCCAACGGCGACGATTATCTCGACGGCAACGCGGGAGCCGATAAGCTTTGGGGCGGCGCAGGCAACGATACCCTCGACGGCGGCACAGGTAATGATACTCTAAGCGGCGGCGCAGGCGATGATCTGTTTATCTTCGGCGCGGGCAATGACGTTATCAGCGACTACGCAACAGGTGATGTCATTTCTCTCGGCGCGGCGATTGATTCTGCTTCCGTCAACGGCTCCGACGTTGTGCTGACTGTCGGCTCCAACACCTTGACGATTAAAAACGCCAAAGATAAGACGCTCGACCTCCTTGACGCCGACGGTTACGAACTGTCCACGATTATCAGTGCCGTACAAAACCTCACCCGCAGTAACACCAAGCCGAATATCACATTTGACGGCGGCGAGGGTGACGATACCCTCACCAACTGGGCAGGCGGCAAGGGTGCGACGATTAACGGTTTGGCGGGCAACGATTCAATCAAGAACACGGCGGCGAACGCTCTAATCAACGGCGGAGACGGCGACGACCAAATCGTCAACACAGGCTCCAATGTCACGATAGACGGCGGCGCAGGCAATGACACGCTTTGGGGCGGTTCGGGCAATGTCACGATAAGCGGCGGTGAAGGTGATGACCTGTTTGTCTACAGCGCGGGCAACGACGTTATCAGCGACTATGCAACGGGCGATAAGATTAGCTTGGGCGCGGCGATTACTAACGCGTCAATCAGCGGCTCGGATGCAGTTTTAACTCTCGGCTCCAACACGTTGACCGTTAAAAATGCCAAGGATAAGACGCTCGCCCTGATAACCTCGACGGGCTCCG
>CALFJE010000050.1 GCA_937877545.1 uncultured Selenomonadales bacterium
TCCGGGTTTCAAGTCGCGGCGAGCCGCCATCCTTGGCGGCTCTACTTTACGCGGCTACTCCCTAATCCCTAATCCCTAAAAAGGAGCTGATTTTATGATTGACAAAAAAAACATTCTGCACAACTCGCAAAATATCTACTACCGCTCGACTGTCGGCGCGGCTGAGGCAGGCTCAAGCTTGCGCCTCGGCATAACCATTAAAACTGACGCGCAGATTAAGCAAGTCCTCCTGCATACCTGGGAGGAGGGCGCGGGCGAAAAATGGTCGAACCTCACCACCCGCGACGATAAGTCTAAGGAAAAATTCTATTCCCTTGTCGTCAAAATGCCCGATAAAGGCGGCTTGCTCTGGTACTACTTTATAATCGTCACCGGCGGCAAGACCTACTACTACGGCAACAATCCCGAATTGCTCGGCGGCGTCGGCGAACTCTACGATCATCAGCCGCCCGCCTTCCAAATCACGGTTTATCAAAAGGGCGCGAAGACCCCCGATTGGTTTAAGCACGCCGTCATGTATCAGATTTTCCCCGACAGATTTTATCGCGAGGGCAACGCGATTGTCGAAAAGGAGGGCGCAGTCTTCCACGCGAGCTGGAGCGACGACCCCGTTTATTTCAAAGACCTCGATACCAAAGAAATTATCGCCTATGACTTTTTCGGCGGCAATCTGCGCGGCGTCGAGGCTAAGCTTGACTACCTCAAGGAGCTGGGTATCAGCGCGATTTATTTTAATCCCGTGTTTGAGTCGGAGAGCAATCACCACTACGACACCGGCGACTACCACAAGATTGACCCCATCCTCGGCACCAATGACGACTTCAAGCACCTTATCGACACCGCCAAGGCTAAGGGCATTCGCATAATTATCGACGGCGTGTTCAGCCACACCGGCTCCAACAGTATTTATTTCAATCGCAAGGGCAAATATGATTCGGTCGGCGCGTTCCAATCCAAGAATTCGCCCTATTACGATTGGTACGACTTCCGCAACTACCCGACCGACTACGACAGCTGGTGGAATTTCCACACGTTGCCCAACGTCCGCGAAACTACGCCGTCTTATATGGACTTCATCATTCGCGGCAAGGACAGCGTGCTCAAGCATTGGATGCGCGAGGGCATAAGCGGTTGGCGTCTTGACGTTATCGACGAGTTGCCCGCCGAATTCAGCCGCCTGTTCTTCGCCGAGCTTAAAAAGATTAACCCCGATGCCGTCATGATTGGCGAGGTTTGGGAGGACGCGTCGAACAAAATCGCTTACGGCGTCCAGCGTCAATATCTGTGCGGCTATGAAATGGATTCGGCGATGAATTATCCGCTCCGCGCTCATATCTTTGACTTTATCCTCGGCGCGATTGACGGCGAACTTTGTATGCGCCGCATGGAAAGCCTCCGCGAAAATTACCCCAAAGAAAATTTCTACGCCATGATGAACTTGATAGCCAGCCATGACATAATGCGCCCCGTCACGATTTTTGGCGAGGCTCCTTACTATGACCAAATGCCGGCGGGCGAACAGTCCCGTTTCCGTCTGGACGAGGCGGCGGAGAAGCTCGGCAAGGCGCGACTTAAAATGGCGGCTCTTTGGCAGATGACTTATCCCGGCGTGCCGTGCGTCTACTATGGCGACGAAATCGGTATGCAGGGCTTCAAAGACCCGACCAATCGGCGTCCGTATCCGTGGGGCGGCGGCGACCGGGAACTTTTGGCGACCTATAAAAAATTTATCGCCATGCGCAACAACAATCTTGCCTTGCAGACGGGCGAACTGCTTCCTCTGCCCAGCAAGGGCGACGTGGTTGCCTTCGCCCGCGTGATTCGCAACGGGCATGATGTCTTCGGGCACGAGGCGGAAAACGATATTTACCTCGTGGCGTTCAATCGCGCCAAAACTCGCGGCAAGGAAGTTTCCTTCGACGTGAGCGACTTCGCCAACGGCGTGTTTGTCGACGCCTTTGACCCCGATAATCCCAAGAAGAAATATCCCGTCACTCGCGGACGCGTCACCTTTAAGCTCGACCCGCTCGAAGGGCTTTTGCTCCACCACGTCCCGCAAAAACAAAACTACGACCGCCGCGCAGGTGTTATCCTCCACCCGACAAGCTTGCCGTCGAAATACGGTATCGGCGACCTCGGTAAGGAGGCGTTTGAATTCGTCGACTACCTCAAATCGGCGGGGCAAAGCATTTGGCAAATCCTGCCGCTCAATCCCGTCGGCTACGGCTATTCGCCCTATCAATCGCCGTCGGCATTCGCGGGCAACCCGCTGATAATTTCAATCGACGCGCTGATTCAAGACGGACTGCTCGACGCGGCGGACATTAAAATCCCTGCGCGGCTGGCAAAGACCGTTCGCGTTGACTTTGAGGCTGTCGCAAAGCTCAAGGACGCGGCGTTGGCTAAGGCGTTCGTCAACTTCAAGGGCAAGCTCAAAAAGGATGCCGTGCTTTACAAAAACTTTAAGGCGTTTTGCGCGGCGCAGAGCTATTGGCTGGAGGATTATGCGCTGTTCGCGGCGATTAAGCAGAAACACGGCGGCGCGTATTGGATCGAGTGGGACATCAAGATTAAACAGCGCGATAAGAAAACGTTGGCGACGTTGCGCAAGGAGCTTGCCGACGAAATTTTGTTCGTGGAGTTTGAGCAGTTCATCTTCGCCGAGCAGTGGAACAAGCTCCACAAGTACGCCTTGGATCGCGGGATTGAGATAATGGGCGATATGCCGATATTTGTCTCCGCCGACAGCGCGGACGCCTGGGCTAATCAGCAGGAGTTCCAACTGGACGCGGAAGGTCACCCCGAACAGGTTGCGGGGGTTCCGCCCGATTATTTCAGCGCGACGGGGCAACTTTGGGGCAATCCGCAATACGACTGGGCGGAAATGGCGGCGACGCATTACAAGTGGTGGAAGCTCCGTTTTAAGCGGATTTATGAGCTTGTCGACATCGTGCGCGTTGACCATTTCCGAGCGTTCGAGTCGTATTGGTCGATACCCGGCGACGCCAAGACCGCCATTAACGGCGAGTGGCTTAAAGGTCCGGGCTTGAACTTCTTCACCGAGATTCGCAAGGAGATTGGCGACGCGCAGATTGTGGCGGAGGATTTGGGCATAATCACCGACGCCGTTGACACGCTCCGCGAGGATTGCGGCTTCCCAGGCATGAAGGTTTTGCATTTCGAGTTGCATTTCAACGAGGACGGGCGTATCGGCTTCGTGGCTCCCGAAAATTCCATAACCTACACCGGCACGCACGACAACAACACGACGGTCGGTTGGTTTATGGAGGACGTGGACAACGACAGCAAGGCGACGATAGCCGCGCTGATTGGTGCCGACGTGCGCCGCCCCGACGACATTTGCCGCAAGCTGATTGAGTTCGCCTAC
Source organism: uncultured Selenomonadales bacterium (assembly GCA_937877545.1). Lineage (GTDB taxonomy): Bacteria > Bacillota > Negativicutes > Selenomonadales > Selenomonadaceae > Quinella. The sequence continues at coordinate 3,389 of CALFJE010000050.1, forward strand.
GCGTCGAATTCACGCTTTGCTATTGTCCCGATGCAGGATATTCTTCAGCTTGACAGCCGCAACCGCATGAACACGCCCGGCACGGTCGGCGCGAATTGGAGTTGGCGTCTCAAGCCCGATTATCTGGCGGAAGCGGAGGCGGGCAAGCTTAAAGCCCTTTGCAACAAATATTTGCGCTAGGGACGTGTAACCCAAAATGTCCTTAAAAGAGGTACCGTGATGAAAAAATTTCTTGTTAAGGCGACGGTCGGTTTGGCGGCTCTGTTGCTTATGAACGCCGACACCGAGGCTTGCACGATAATGCTTGTGACTAAGGGCGCGTCCGCTGACGGCTCCGTCATGGTTGCCCACTCCAACGACGGCTTCGGCTCCGACCCCAATGTTGCCTTCGTGCCCGCCAAGAATCACAAAAAGGGCAGTCTTCGCCCCGTCTATCCGAGTGCCGCCGCCGTTGACGAGTTGCCCGAATATAATTGTTTCAGTGTCCCGCACCTTGTCGCGCCCGAACGCTCCGACGCTTACAACTTCCCCGACAGACCGCATACCAAACCGATTGGCTATATTCCCGAAGCGGCTCACACCTACGCTTACCTTGACGGCGAGTACAGCATCATGAACGAGCACGGCTTGATGTTGGGCGAATGTACCGACAAATCCGCGCATTTGCCCGAAGTGCCTTACACGGCGGGCGGCGGGATTTTCTATTCGTCGGAATTGGGTTGCGTCGCGCTTGAACGTTGCAAGACTGCCCGCGAGGCGATTGAATTGATGGGTGCGCTTATCGACGAGTATGGGCTTTACGGCACGGCGGAGGCTTTTTTCGTCGCGGACAAGGACGAGGGCTGGCTCTTTGAAATGCAACCGACGCCGAGCGGCAAAGGCGGCTTGTGGATTGCGGAAAGAATTCCCGACGTACACTTTGCCATTGCGGCGAATCAGTTGCGGATACGCGCCATACGCGAAGGCGACCCGAATCAGATTTTCAACCCGCGCTTGCCGCAAATGTTGGAGGAACTCGGCTGGGCGGCTTACGACGACCGGGGCAACCTTGACTGGGTAAAGTCTCTGCGCGGCGAAGAATTCGCTCATCCGTATTACTCAATGCGGCGCGTGTGGAGCGGACTTAACGCCGTTGCGCCGTCACTGAACCTTTCGCCGACGGTCGACGGTTTCGACTCCGATTATTACCCGCTGAGCGTGCGCCCCGACAAAAAGTTGACGGTTACCGACGTGATGAGCTTGTATCGCGATTATTATCAAGATACCGCCTTCGACAAGTCTGCAAGCGATTTCGCGGGGCTGTTCGGTTCGCCGTATCATTACGAGAACGAAAGACGAACGGAGCGTGCAATCCTGAGCGCAAAGACGAGCTTCTCCTGCATTGCACAACTCAACGACACGCTGCCCGCGCCGATTTGCTGGCTGTCAACGAATACGGCATTTGAAAATCCTTTCGTGCCGTTTGCCGTGGCGAAGTTGCCAGCCGCTTACGACAAGGCTCTGCGCGACACTTACGACGCGTCGAAAATGTATTGGGCGTCCGCTCAAGTTATGGCTTTAACCCAGGGCTTTTGGAGCGTGATGAGTCCGACGGTGGCGGAGGCTGTTCACCGTTCGGAGGCGGACTCTTTGAAGCTTGTCGAATCCTCCAAGGGCTTGACGAAAAATAAATTCGTCGCGGCTTTGAATCAAAATGCGATTAAAGTCTTCGACGATTGGAAGGAACTCTACTTGCGACTTTTGCTGAAGTATGACAGCGGCGCGGGCGTCACCTGTGACGAGCGGCATTTGCCTGCCCCCTACGCGCCGACGCATTATTGATTTTACGTTAAGGGAATGTTATGGCTGAGATAGGAAAAACTTTCGTAGTCGAAAAGATTTGCCCGATATGCGAAAAGAAAATGCGCGTGGTAAAGACGCGTTCGCGCATTCAGGTGTTGAGCCGCGACGAGGACGCTTGCACCCATTACCAGGATTTTAATCCCTACTACTACACGGTGTGGGTTTGCGAAAATTGCGGATTCGCGGCTGACGAAAATACTTTCACGACTAAAATCCCCGACCGACATTTGAATATCCTGCGCAACATTCTGCTCACGCGGGATATAAAAGTCCCGTTCGCCGCCGAGCGCACGATTGAAAACGCCGCGACCTCATTTCGTTTGGCGTTGAAGTATCAGGACTTGATTCGAGGCAAGGCGTCGAAAAAGGCGAAGTACGCGCACCAACTGGCGTGGATATATCGCGAGGCGGGCAACAAAGAATTGGAGACGGAATATCTTCAACTGGCGGTGGAATATTACGAGCAGGCATTGGCGACGGAACATTTCCCCGCCGAGGCACTGACGGACAACGCGGTCATTTACTTGATAGCGGCGATATACAGGCGGCTGGGCGAGGAAAAAAAGGCGACGCCTTACCTGTCGAAGCTGATAAGCGACCAATCGATACGGTCGTCGGAGCCGAGGATTTACGATAAGGCGCGGGATTTATGGGGCGACATTCGCGCCGCCCGAAAAAAATTGGGGAAGTGATAATTTCCAAGTGAACAGGAAAACTTTATGGCGCGTCGTCAGCGGCGTGCTGGTGATGATGATTTTAATATGCGCGGGAGCCGCCGATTGCTCCGCCAAAAAAAAAGTCGTGCGGGAAAAGATTTTGTACATCCCTCACGACAACAGACCGATAGTCCATAAGCAAACGGTGGAGGTATTGGAAAAAGCGGGAATTCAAGTGGTGACGCCGCCCGCAGAACTTTTGGGCGACCGCGACAATATCGGCGACCCCGATTTGTTATGGGATTGGCTGAACAAAAACGCCAAGAAAGATTTGACGGCGGCAGTCATTTCGTCGGACGCCCTGCTTTACGGCAGTTTGGTCGGTTCGCGCAAGCACGAATACGACGGCGACGAGATATTGGCGCGAGCTGATTTGTTCGCCGAGTTTCGCAATAAGCATAAGAAATTGCCGCTGTACGTGTTCGGGTCGATAATGCGCACGCCGCGCACGGGTTTGGCGTCGGGCTACGAGGAGCCGGATTATTATCGGTACTACGGCGCGAACATTTTCCGCTTGACCGAGCTGATAGACAAGCGCGACTCCGAGGGCTTGTCGCCGCGTGAGATTAAGGAAGTGAATTTCCTTCAGCGGCTGATACCGACGCGAGCGATTGAGGATTGGATGGGGCGGCGCGAAAAGAATTTCGACGCCAATAAAAAGCTGATAGACTGCGCCCGCGATAAGACGTTCGATTATTTGTTGCTGGGGCGCGACGATAATGCGCCGTATTCGCAGACGCACAGCGAGGGGCTTAAGCTTTTGGAGTACGGGCGCGGGCTGAACAGCTACTTGACGACGGCGGGTATAGACGAGATCGGACTTGTGCTTTTGACGCGGGCAGTCAACGAACGTGCGGATACTTCGCCCAAAGTTTTCGTTCGGTACAACACGGGGCGCGGCGGCTTTACTGTTCCCGCCTACTCCGACGAGATGATTGACGATTCGATTCAAGCGGCGATAAAGGCGGCGGGCGCGACTTTGGTTGAGGACGACACCCGCGCAGATTTTATCCTTGCGGTCAACACGGAGCCGAGCGGCACGACTTACGAGGCGGATAACCCGCTCAACAACGGCGCGGCGCGTAAGGGCACCAAGTATTTCGCCGACACGGTTCAGGAATACGTTGAGGCGGGACGCAAGGTTATCGTGGCAGATGTGGCGTTCGCCAACGGCTCGGACAACGCGCTTATGGAGCAGCTCAAACGTCGCGGGCTTCTGTTCAAGTTGCAAGCCTACGCCGGCTGGAACACTCCGACGAACTCAACGGGCTTTGCGCTAAGCGAGGGGCTGTTATCGTCGCGCATGAAGGATACGGGCGTCAACGAATTGCTGTTGCGCCGCTATCTGGACGATTGGGCGTATCAGGCGAACGTGCGCAAGATTGGCGCGAATCAGCTTTATTGGTTGGGGGGCGACGGTCGCTACGAATTCTTGAACGAAAAGCGCACCGCCGCCGCCGAAAGTTGCGCGTCGCTGATTGAGGACTTCGCCAAGAAAAATCTGCCGAACTTCACGGGCAACGACGATATACGCGTGCGCTTTCCGTGGAACAGAATGTTCGAGGCGGATATAAGTATCGGACGCTGAAAAAATTTCCCCTGCAACCGGCGGGGGATTTTTTTTGCCGATTATGTTACAATGACGGAAATTTTTCATGGAGGTTACGAAATGACAGGACTATTGGAAACGCCCTACGGCACGCGAGACTTTTTGCCTAAGGAGGCGGCGGCTAAGCGGGCGGTCGAAGAAAAAATCTTTAAGCTGTTCGCCGGCTTCGGCTACGAGGAAGTCGTAACGCCGACGATGGAATATCTGGAGACGCTCACGACTTCGGGCGGGCGCGTGATTGAGCCGCACCTGTTCCGCATGTTTGACCGCAACAATCGGACGCTGGCACTGCGCCACGAGATGACCACGCCCATAGCGCGATTGGCAGTCAGCCGCCTCAAGGATAAGCCCGCGCCGCTCAAGCTGTCCTACAATACCAACGTCTTCCGCTTCCGCACCAATCAGCCCGGTCGCCAATGCGAATTCTATCAGGCGGGCGTCGAGCTTTTGGGCATTTCCAACGCCTTCGCCGACGCTGAAGTTATCGCCTTAGCCGCGCAGGCTCTCAGCGTCGCGGGGCTTGACGACTTCAAAATCTGCTTGGGGCAAGTCGAATTCGCTGGCGGCTTATTGGAAAAATTACCGACCGACCTCCAAACGCAGATTAAGACGGCTATCGAACGTCACGACATAGTTGCGTTGAACAATCTGCCAATCGCCGACACGCTTAAGAAAATCCCGACGCTCCAGGGCGGGCGCGACATCTTGACGGAGGCTCAAGCCCTCGCCGATAACGACCGCTCCCGCCGTGCGCTGGACAACTTGACGGAGATTTATCGTCTGCTTGAAATTTACGGCGTGGCTGATAAAATTACGTTCGACCTCGGACTGATTCGCGACTTTGAATATTATACGGGCATGGTGTTTGAGGCTTATGCGCAGGGCGTCGGCTACAGCTTGGCGGGCGGCGGCAGATATGACAACATGCTTAAGGACTTCGGCGCGGCGCGGGCGGCTACGGGCTTTGCGTTGGGTATCGAGCGCATTTTGGACGCGAGGAAATTTCAAGGCGTCGCCGAGGATTCGCGGGCTAAGGATTTTTATTTAAGTTACGCGGCAGGATACGAGGACGCGGCGATTCGGCAAGCGGCTGAGCTTAGGGCGGCGGGCAAAGTCGTCGAGGTATCCTTGACGCCGCAAACCCAAGCCGAGGCTCAAGCGTCCTGCGCGGAAAAAAATTGTATGGAGTTGCTTTACGTGGTATGAGTGTTTTCAGAAGGATTAGGCAGTTTATTCAGGCGGTGACGGCGCGTGTCACCGTTGACGACGGCAAATATATTTCTGCGCACCTCAACGCCGAGGAGCAGAAAATTTTTTTCGCCATGAGCGTAGCCGACCAAGCGCACAGTTTGCGCACGGCGTACAAGATTGAGCGGCTGGTTATCGAGGACAAGCGCGGCGTCGACCGTGAATTTCTGATTCGATGCGCCCTCCTGCACGATACCGGCAGACGCAACGGCGACTTGACGATTATGGGCAAGGTGTTCGTCGTGCTGATTACGACCCTCGCGCCGGGCTTCGCCGACCGCATGGAGATTAACGGCAACCGCGCCCTTTACGTCTATCATCATCATGCGGAGTTGGGTGCGCAGAAACTTCAACGCATCGGGCTGTTCAAGGAGGCGAAAATTATCGCCAAGCACCACGCCCCGCCCAAGCCCGACGACCCGTTGGAGCTTAAGCTGTTGCGTTTGGCGGACAACGAAAATTGAGGAGACCTTATGGCTAAGAACAGAAATTTAAATTCGGCGGCGAAGGCTAAGAAAGACAAATTCTACACGCAACTGGACGACATAGCCGAGGAGGTTCGCCACTATAAGGAATTCTTCAAGGGCAAGAGCGTTCTTTGCAACTGCGACGACCCGTTTGAAAGTAATTTCTTCCAATACTTCGCGCTGATGTTCAATGCCTTGGAGATTAAGCGGTTGGTCACGACGAGCTACGCCGATTCGCCCATTGCCGGCAAGGAGATTAGCCTCTTCCCCGACGGCAAGACCGCCTACATGACGGAGGTAACGGAATTGCGCGATTGGAACGGCGACGGGCGCGAAGACCTCCTCGACGTGAAATTTGCCATCGAACACGGCATTTATAAGACGACGCCCCTCGAAGGCGACGAAAAATATTGCGCGGGCGACTTCCGCTCCAAAGAGTTAATCGCCCTCCTCGAACAGGCTGACGTTGTTGTCACCAATCCTCCGTTCAGCGTCTTTCGCGAATACGTTGCGCAACTCCTCGACGCCGGCAAGAAATTTCTCATTATCGGCAACAAGAACGCGCTCACCTACAAGGAAATTTTCCCGCTCATCAAGGACGACAAGCTTTGGGGCGGATTTATGCCCATGGGTCGGGAAATTTATTTCGACGTGCCGCAAGAGTACATTGACGAGGACTTGGACGCCGGCAAAGACCGTTCGATTGTGTTGCACGACGGGCGATATATGGCGCGAAGTCAATCGATTTGGTTCACCAACATTGAAGCCGCCAAGTTCCGCGAGGACATTCCGCTTTACAAAAAGTATTCGCCCGAAGAAAATCCGCGCTATGACAACTACGACGCGATTGAAGTTTCAAAGACGGCTGAGATACCCGAAGATTATTTCGGCGTCATGGGCGTCCCGATTACTTTCCTCGACAAGTACAACCCCAATCAGTTTGAAATTCTTGGGCACACGTCGGCGAATGATTTAAGCCCTGCGGTTGAGGCATTGCGCCTTGACCCGAAAAATCGCAATCGCGGCTTGATAAACGGTCAACAAAAATACGACAGGATACTGATACGGAGGCGGCACGATGATTCACAAGTTTAAGCAGGGCGAAGATTACATTTTGCTGGACGTGAACAGCGGCGCGGTACACGTTATCGACGAGCTGACGTACAGGATTTTGGACGACTTCGACGGGACGAACGACGCGGCGATTCTTGCCAAATACCCCGACGCCGACACCGCCGAGATACTTTCCGAGCTTCACGAGCTGATTGACGCCGGCGAGCTTTTTGCGCCAGATATTGACGTTCCGCCGACGTTTGCGGTTCGCGGCGTGGTTAAAAGCCTTTGCCTCATGGTGGCGCAGGATTGCAACCTTCGCTGTAAATACTGCTTCGGCGAGGGCGGCACCTATGGACACCGCGCCGTTATGACGGAGGAGGTCGGGCGTGCTGCTGTCGATTTCATCATCAAGAATTCGGGCATACGCAAGCACTGCGAGATAGACTTTTTCGGCGGCGAGCCTTTAATAAATTTCCGCACGGTTAAAGCCGTCACCGAATACGTCCGTCAACGCGAACAGGATACGGGCAAAATTTTTAAGCTGACGCTGACGACCAACGGCTTGCTCCTCGACGACAAGATTGGCGCGTGGCTCAACGACAACAATATTTCCGTCGTGCTGAGTTTGGACGGGCGCCGCGAGGTTCACGACGCCATGAGACCCGACATCAGCGGGCGCGGCAGTTACGAGCGCGTTGTCAAGAATTTTAAGCGATTCGTCGACAGCAGAGGCGGCGACAATTATTATCTGCGCGGAACTTATACGAATCGCAACCTTGACTTTACGGCGGACGTGCTGAGTGCTCAAGACGCGGGCTTTGACATACTGTCGATAGAGCCGGTGGTCTTGAAGGATTCGCCGCTTGCCTTAACGGAGGAGGATTTGCCGCGTATTCGCGAGGAGTACGATCGCTTGACGGCGGCTTACCTTGAGCGTCGGCGCGAGGGCAGAGGATTCTTTTTCTTCCACTTCAACGTTGACTTGAATAACGGACCTTGCGTGGCTAAGCGATTGGCGGGTTGCGGCGCGGGGCACGAATATTTTGCCGCGGCGGAGAACGGCGACTTGTATCCGTGTCATCAATTCGTAGGGCGCGAGCGGTATCGTTTGGGCAACATCTTTGACGGCGTGGAAAAATCTGCGCGGCATTGGCTGAAATATTTTCGGGAGTCGCACGTCTTGAATAAGCCGAAGTGTCGGGAATGTTGGGCGAAGTATTTTTGCAGCGGAGGCTGTCACGCGAACGCGGATTTGTTTCACGGGGACATACGCGAGCCTTACGAGGTCGGTTGCGAAATTCAACGTAAGCGATTGGAGTGCGCCATTTACATTCAAGCCAAGCTAGCCGAATAAAAAACCGCCTTCCACAGTCGGGAGGCGGAATTTTTTTGCAAAAAGCCCGCGCAGAAAATTGACAAAAAAAACAACTATTATAATGCACAAGGAAACACTTAAAAGGTTAGCTGCAAAAGGGAGGGTGATGCGTTATGGCGGCGAAGTACAACGGCAAGACGGGAGATGAGTGGCGTGCTGTAGCGGACGATTATTATTATTGGTACAAAAAAACCGGTGACGAATGGTATCTTACCGAATACAGGCAGGCAACACTCAAGGCGTCGATAGCAGACGGTCTCGACGACGATGATTCCGGCAGCGGCGGCTCCTCTGAAACTTATTCCATGTCAATTCATTACAATAACTCAAGAAAAAGTTTTGGCGGCACTAGCGGCGACGATTCGATTATCAACTATGGAGATTATATTACTCTCGATGCCGGCGCGGGCAATGATTCAATTAAAAACGCGGCTTTTCTCGACAATCTTCGGCGGCGCAGGAAATGATACGATTTTGGGCTTTGAAGACGATAAGGCTATGTTAATTTATAACAGCGGCGACGGCGACGACGTTATTAACGGCTTTGATTCGACGGATACGCTCAGCATAACGGGCGGCTCCTACGTGCGTTCGACTGTCGGCTCCGATGTTGTCGTAAGGGTCGGAAGTGGCTCTATCCTTCTGCAAGGTGCTGCCGACAAGACAATTTACATTGCGGGCACTCAATCAATAACGAGCGTCGGCACGACAATTAACAATTCTCTCTCTAATAGGACGCTCACGAGCACGAGTTACGCCGATTTGATTGTCAACCAAGCTGAAGAAGTAACGATAAATGCCGGCGGCGCGAACGATTCAATCAGCGGCGTTTATATGTATTCCTCCATAAACAGCGGCGCAGGAGATGACTATATCATTGCAAGAGGCGGTTTCTACTCAATGATCCTCGGCGGCTCCGGCAACGATACCTTGGGTTGCGACCATTGCTTTTTAAGTTACGTTTCCGGCGGCGCGAACGATGACATTATTATCGTTTTGGGATACAGCAACATAATTTCCGGCGATTCCACAACCAAAAGCGGCGCGGATATTATCGTTACGGTCGGCGACGGCAAAATTACGTTGAGCGGCGCGGCGAGCCTGTCCACGCTCAATATCGCGGGCACGCTCTCAAGCGGCAACGAAGGCACGTCGGGTAACGATTCGATTACCAACACCGTCGGCGGCGTCTCAATAAATGCTCTCGGCGGTAACGACACAATCGTTAATGCAGGCGACAGCGTGACGATAGAGGCGGGCGCGGGCAATGATGAGATTTTCAACGGAAATTTGGGGAGCAATTCAAACGGCGGCGAAAATGTCTCAATCAGCGGCGGTGCAGGCAATGATGAGATTCGCAATTGGCACGGCAACAACGCTACACTTTTGGGCGGTACGGGCGACGATGCTCTTATCAACTCTTACGGCGACAAAGTATTTTTGGCAGGCAACGCAGGCGATGATTCGATAAGTTTGGGTGAGGACGCGACGAATAATCTGATTCTGTATAGTTCAGGTGACGGCAACGACCTCATCCAAGGCTTCCGCGCAGATTCCACATTGCAAATCGGCGGCGGCACAGGAACCTACTCTAAAGAAACGGTCGACTCTGATATAATCGTGACGGTCGGCGACGGAACAATTACGCTTGCGGGCGCGGCAAGTTTGGACGCCATAAATATTGACGGTACGGAGCCAGTGCTTTTAACAACCTTAACCAACGACGACAACGATTCCATGACGCTTTCCGGCGGTCTTAAGAATATTGACGCCTCTGCCAGAACTAAATCAATCGAAATTACAGGCAACGCTTTGGATAACTCAATCGTCGGCGGCAAGGTTGCCGATACCCTGAGCGGCGGCGCAGGCAACGATACGCTCACGGGCGGCCGGAAGGGCGACCTGTTCATCTACACGGCGGGCAATGACGTTATCACGGACTACAGCGCGGCGGCGGGCGACAAGGTTTCAATCGCGGGCAACGGGGCTAAGTACCTCTCCCACATTACCGGCGTTGAGACGAGCGGCAATAACGTTAAGCTCACTTTCAGCAAGGACAGCTCCAAGACGCTTACGCTAAACGGCGCGGCTCGCTACTTCGACACCAATCAGATTATCGGCTACGACAAAAAGACCGTGACGTTGACCTCGGCTTACAGCGGCACTTTCGACGCAAGCGGCTACACGGGCGTCAACGCGTCGGCGGCTGCTCAAGCTGTCACAATCAGCGGGGCGAATTCAATCGTCGGCACGACCGGTAACGATACCCTCACCGGCGGCTATGGCGCAGATACTTTCGTTTACACGGGCGGCAACGATGTTATCACAGATTACGCGGCGAACTTCGACAAGATTCAGCTCAACGGCAACACGCGCATTTTCGAGGACGGCGTCATTTACACCGCCGACAAGAAAAGCTCGACACAAGCCGGCGGTTCTGCCGATGTCTATTGGTTCGACGAAAGTAACTTCGACGCTCCCGGGCTGGATTCAATCATGCAAAGCCCCGCAACGGATTACTCCGTCGGTAAGATTAAAACTCTCGACAACTTAACCAAGCTCAGCAAAGACGAATTTACATTGACTTTTGGCGACGACAGATAAAATCTGCGCGGATACAAGAAATAACCCCCCTCCAAAGCGGAAGGGGGCATTTTATTTTACGGCGCGGATTCGACCTCGCAGGTCGGTCGCGGCGATAACGTTGTCGAAACAAATCTTGGCGAGGGCGGACGCCGTGCCGAGCGGGTGATAGCTGTCGTGATACATCTGCCCGGCTTTCTTGTCGATAAGCTCATCGGTGCGGCGGTCGTAGACAATCAGGCGGGCGCGGGCGTTGCTGTCCATAATCGTTTCGTCCCAACCGGCGGCGTTCATGACGTGTTGGCTGTAGTGGAGCAGGACGGGGCAGACGATAATATCTGCGTCGAGTTTGCGGGCAAGGGGGCGCATGGCGTCGGTAAGCTTGGCGCGTTTATTATCTGCGCGGAGTCTTTGCCAAATATCGCTGAGAGCTTCGGTTGAGTCTTTGGTCGGAATGAATTCGGCGACGCGGAGCGTTTTGTTCAGCGGGATATGGACGGCGCGGGCGATTTTCAATTCGAGAGCCGCGCAGGTATCGCGGTCGGGCGTCGCGGATTGAAAGATTATCGGCAGGCGGGCGATTCGCACGGGTTGAGCCGCCTCCGCCGTCATTGTAAGCAGAATCAACGTCGCCGCGCACATCAGCAAAAATTTTTTCATTCCCAATTCCTCCCTCCTAATTCCTAATCGGTATAATGCCTTCGCAGGCAAGCATCCACATGAGCGGGTCGAGCACGCGGTGCGGACGGATTTTGGCGAGACGTTTATACAGGTCGGGCGGTCTGCCGAAGCTTGACACTCCAAAGACGCGCACGTCCCGAAAGTTGGCGTCAATCGCGCCGAGGAAAGCCGTTTCGCCTTGACGCGTGAGCCAATCGCGAATCTCCAAATCAACCATTTCGCTATCGGATTCGACGAAGCCCTTGCTCTGAATGTGCGGGCTGGCCTTAAGGATAGTGGCGTCGGAGCTGAAGCCGTTAAGCATTTCGCCGAGGGTGTCGAGCTTGGTAAGGACGACGGCGGCGCGGCGGTCGATACGCTTGCCGGGCGGAATGTTGCAGGCGCGGCGTATGTAATTCGACAGCGAATTGACCATGCTGACCATATTGGCGGGCGCACTGGTTTGACGCTCGGTAGCCATTGAGGTGTTCAGCGTCTCGTGCGAAATTTCCATGCGCACGTTAGACAACAACAGCGGGTCGAACATGATTAGGAGCATTCTCGCGCCCGACAGGTAGCGGCTGATTTTGGCGTCCAGCGGCGTATAGTCAATGTGTTCGCAATCCTCGCCCGCGCCGTCGTAAATCGTCATGGCGTAGGTCGGAATTTTCTCGCCCTTGGTTGAGTTGTCAAGTATCGTCCAAAGTTGCGGTCGCGGCGACACGCCCGCCTCCGTTCCCTGCAAGCAATGCCGCTCCTCGTAGATATATTGCTCGTTTTGTTGAGCGCGGCGCGTCGTCTCGATGTCCATTGCCTGCAAGACCCACGGCAAGCCCGAATATTTCAGCTCGTGCAGGAGCGTCGTCATGTAACTCGATTTGCCCGCGCCCGATACGCCCACCGCGCAGAAGCTTAAAAATTTGTCATGGAAAAGGAATTGCGGCGGGATTTGTTCACCGCATTGCTTACAGACCGCCTCGCGAATCGTCAAGCCGTGATTCTTGCAGAAAGATTTTCGGCAGACGGGAAGCCGCCCTTTGATTCTGTCGGCAAGTGACAGGCGGACTTCGTGGCGATTATCCTCGTCGGGGACGCAGTAAAATTTCAAGCCGCCAAGTTTGAGTTTCCGCAGACAGTGCGGGCATAAGGGCATCGAGTTATTTGAGTTGAACATTTATCAAGACCTCCGCAGGTCATTTCTTCGGAACGATTAAAGTTTCGGGGCGCGAGGGCTTAAGCTCAAATCGCCGCTCGTCCTCCTTTGAAGTCATGAGCTTAACGACGGTGCCCGACGCTATATCCTTCCACGTGTCGTCAGGCAGGGATACTTCAAGCCGCCCGCCGCTGTAACCGTTCGGAAAGGCGCGAACGTCGCCCAATGTGCGCGTCGACGAATCGCCCGCCTCGATATTCATGCGCCCGTCGCGCCGGCAAACCAAATACATCTTCGGCGTAGCGGCGGCGTCGCTCTCTATTATCAGCCGGCAATCTTTGGCGTGCGGTTCCTTTTTGAAAATGCCGCTCGTGCCCCACTCCAGCCGATACGAAATAATTTCCTTGGGGCTGTTGTTTAGGGTGAGCGTGCTGGGCGCAGAGTAAGCCGCGCTACCGTCCGCGAACTTGTATTCGCCGATAACCGTGATGAACAGCTCCTTGGGCGGCAGGTGATTCTGCGTAATGGCGGCGTCCTGCGCGTATTTCGTCGCCGTGATTCGATTCATTTGCCGCGCCTTAGCCGTCGCTGTCGTCTCGTACAGCTCGTCGGCGTCGCGGGTGTTTATCTTGTAGTGAATCTGGTAAAGATTTTCCGGCACGGATTTTAAAATCAGCGTCAAGCCGCGCCCGTCGATTTGCGTTTTAACGGGGTCAATCTCGCAAGGCTCCACGTTGGCGCACGTCACAATCTCGTTGACAAGCCCGAACTCCCGCGTCGCGCTGATGACCGCGATTTTCATAACGTCGCTGCTCAACGCAAAGTCGCAAGCCTCGTCGCCGCTCTCCGCCCGCTTGCAAACGACGCCGTTGCCCAAAAGTTCATCGACGTTATCAAGCTCGAACAACTTTTTAATCTGCGCGGAGTCGTCCTTTTTGCCGACAATCTCCTTAAACCAAATGGAGAAATCGCCCGTCGACTTCCACTTGAAGTAAGCCCTGCCGCCGCGCACCGTGCAAGTTAAATCGTTCAAGGGCTTGGGCGGCTGTTCGGGCGTCAAGGTGACCGTCAAGCCGAGGCTGTACTTATGCGTCCGCTCAATCTTCCAAACCTTGCCGGCAATCTCGGCATTTTTGCGCGAAAAAAATCGCTCGTTATTGGCGGCGTTGTCCTCGGCGGCGTAGTAGACGCATTGCAACCGATACTGATATTGCTTGCGGTTGCGGACGTTCTTATCGACGAAGGACGCCTGCTCGCACTCAGCTACGACGACGCTGTTGCCCGCGCTGTCGGAACGCAAAATCCTCACGCCCAGGCAGTTATCCGACGGCAATCGCCAAACGAATTTGCAGGTACCGTTTTCGGTCTTGGCGATGAGTTTTTTCTCGTCGAGGTCGCTGTAGTGGACGGCGGTCGTAGTGACGGGCGCGGAGGTCGTGCCCAGACGCGTTGAAAAGACAGCGTAGCCGTAAAGCACGCCGGGCAAAACGTCGGTGTCGACGAATTCGAGGCGGTCGGTATTCTCAATCAAAATTTCGCCGTCGCGATAAGTGCGGGGTTCGCCGTCGACTTTTTTAATCAGCGTGTAGGTTATGCCAAGGTCGTTGGCGGCTTGCCAAGAGACGTTGCAAATCAGATTGTTGCTTGTGCCCGCCGCGGCTGTCGACTTCGCCTTGACGGAAATCTTGCCGATACTTGAGCTGTTGACGGGGGAGTAATTTTCCTTGAGCGTGGCGACAATGGCGGGCGGAGCTTTGGGCGGGATAAGCTTAAGCCTGTCCTGCGCGGGCTTGTAGTCCTTAATCTTGCGGAGAATTTCCATGCAATCGCTTACGGCTTTGGCGGGCGCAATGGAAAGGCTCGGCAACTTCTTTTCCGCCCACGCGTCCAATTCGCGGCGTTTTAGCTTATCGGCGGTCTTGTTGATTCGCCACTCGATTTTTTTGAGGTCGTTGGATTCGGGCTTGAGGAGCTTAGCCTTGGCGAGGGTCTTCATAATCTCCGCCGTGACGATATGAACGTCCTCGTCGGCGTTACGCGCCTGTTCGACGAGGTCAAGCATGGAATTCATTTCGGCTACGTAGCGGGCGAAGTTCCTCAGCTCGGCGAAGGAGAATTCGCAATTCGTACAATGCTCGGCGGTGGCGGGAAGTTTCTTGCCGCACTTTGGACACTCGATAAAAAAATTATCGCCGCACAGCTTGCAATGAGCGCGTTCAGCCTCCTCGCGGGTTCGGAAGTTTTCAAAGGCTCCGCAGTTGGCGCAGGTGACGCAGAAAGAATTTTCGCCGATGTCGCCGGTCGCCTCGTAGGGATTTTTGAGCAAGCCCGCCGCCTTGTTGTAGAGCGCGGCACTCAGCTCGTAGGTCAGGAAATTGCGGAAATTGTTGCGGATGCGGTGAATGCAGTTGTCGGCAAAGTAGCTGTCGCGCTTGAACAGGTCGGGCGCGGTCTTAATCTTGGCAAAAAAATCTTCGAGGGTCTCGATACGCAGGGAGTGTTCGTATTTAAAGCGGCTGTCGTCGGTATTGAAAACTTGGGTCTGCGCCAAATTCAGCAAAGATTTGATAGACTGCCATTGCGGAATGGGCGCGGAGTATTTTTTGGCGGCGTCGCGGAAAATTTCGCGGAGGTCTTCTGTTGTGCGTCGACGATAGAAATCCGCCGACGGTTCGATTTGCTCCTCGATATAGAACGCCAAATCGTAGAGGTCGCGGACGTTGGCAGACCACGGGAAATTTTTTTCGTCGGGCACGGTTTGGAATACCTTAAAGTTTTTGCGCAACTCCTCCATGACCGAATCGGCGAGGAAGAAATTATTCAGCGTTGCCAAGATTGTCTGCGTGGTTTTGAGGGGTTTTATCTCGAAGCCCTGTTCGCGATACGTCGCCTCGATTGTCGGAATGCTTAGCCGTAATTTTTCGCGCACCTGCCGAATCTGCGCCTGATTGACTTGCAACGTACCTTGCGCCTCGCCGCGCTGAATTTCTATGTAGAGCCGCAACTCCTCGATACGCTGTTGCTTGAGCGATTCAGCCTCGCGTTGACGGAAGCGCAGATTGTCAATCGTGAGCGCAATGTAGCCGTCCATGGAAAGTTCCGCACGAATTTCGGACAGGCGCGTCGGGTCGACGGTCGTATTCTGTTCGGCGGTGAGCCGTTTCTTCCAGCTGTCGTAGGCGGCGCGGATTTTTTTCTCTTTGTCGGGAGGATCGAACTCCAAGCCGAGCATTTCAAATATATTTCGTTTAGCCAAACTCAATCCTCCTGTCGCTTATTTATCGCCGTAATGACCTTTGCAAGACAAAACGACAGTCTCGTCGCCGTGCATTTCATAAATTAAACGATTGGTGTCGTCAATGCGGCGAGCATAAGCGTCTTGATATTTGAGCCTTTCGGGTTTGCCGAGATCTTTTAAAGCTCCGTCGCGTTCAATGCTCTGCAAAAGACTATTGATTTTATTAAGTGTCTTACGGTCTTGCTCTTCCCAATACAAATAATGTGCCCAGCCGTGGGTTTCAAAAGAAACTCTACCCATTTGCCATAGCCTCCAGCTCGGCGAACGTTTTTGTTATAAGCCTGCCTTGTGCGGCTCCTTCGTGTGCGCGATCAAGCATCGCCAAATAGTGCGCGTTGTTAATGCACAGGTCAATTTTATCTATGCCGCGCATTTTTATTTCCTCGATAAAATGTTTCCATTCACGCGGCGAGAACGTTGTTTTTTCGTCGGGAATGTCCAACGGATTGACTTTTACCTTTTCCATGATTAAGGCTCCTTTCGTTTGCGCCGATATTATCAGAAATTCTTCATTGAAACAAGACGCTTGCCGCAAGTTTTAAGTTGGGCTAAACTTTATCAAAAAAACGTGGGGTGAGAGCAATGCCGATAAATCCTAAGCACGCCGCCGACGCGGTCAAGCCCGCGGTCAAGCCCGCCGCCAAGGAGCAAGCCGAGGAGATTTTTATCACGGAGGAGCCGCGTTGGTCATTGGAGGAAATAATTTTGCCCGCCGCTGTCAAGGCGCAGATTTTGGACGTGGCGACCTATTCGGAGAATTCGCATCGGGTGTTTGAGCTGTGGGGATTTAAGCGCACGCACAGATTTTCGCGACGAATCGGCGTAAATCTCTACGGTGCGCCCGGTACCGGCAAGACTATGGCGGCTCATGCCATTGCCCGCGAGCTGGGCAAGAAAATCCTCGTCGTCAACTACGCCGACATCGAATCCAAATACGTCGGCGAAACGCCAAAGAATATCCGCAAAGCTTTCGACGCCGCAAAGAAATCCGACAGCATTTTATTTTTCGACGAGGCGGACGCCATTTTGAGCAAGCGCGTTACGAACATGACACAGGCGGGCGATGTCAGCGTGAATCAGACGCGCTCGGTTATGCTCATGCTTATGAACGAATACCAAGACTTTATCATTTTCGCGACGAATTTTATTTCCAACTTCGACCCGGCGTTTATGCGGCGAATATCGATGCATATCAAGTTCACGTTGCCCGACGCGGAGTGTCGCCGTAAGCTGTGGCGCATGTACACGCCGCCCGAAGTTCCAAACAATCTTGACTTCGACGAGCTTGCGGAGAAATACGACGGGATAAGCGGCTCCGACATTGCCAACGCCATGCTCAACGCCGCCTTTAAAGCCGCCCGTCTCAAGCTTGACGAGTTGGACAAATCGCTTGTCTTCGAGGCAGTGGAAAATATCCTTGCAAGCAAGCGTGCCAATGCCAATCAGACAATGCCGCCGGCGATACCGACGAATTTTGGATAAAACAAAACCCTCCGCGCAGATTGATTACGCCGAGGGTTTTTTTGTTGCCGAGGAATTTATTGCCAAGTTTTGGTAACGTGATTAAATCGGAAGGATTTGCCGTCTGCAAGTACGATATTCGCGCTGACCGCCTCCGAGCTTT
>CALFJE010000051.1 GCA_937877545.1 uncultured Selenomonadales bacterium
GTGTCTTGCCCAAAAGTTCCTCGGCGTATTGGCGAACCTCTTGGAGATTGTGCGCCAGCTTGACGCCGCCCGCCTTACCGAGTTCAAGCAGGTCAGCCTCCGCGAAAAGTTTCAACGCCTCCGATTCCGTCACTCTCAAGGCAATTCCTCCACGAATTTTTGAATCAATTCTATCACAGGGCTTGAAAATAAAAAATACCTCACCGAAAACGATTTGACGACATTACGGATACTTAAGAGCGGAGCGCGTTGGTGTGATTCATCGCGAAGTGAGCCGCTTAGTCGGGGCTTTTTCATTTCCGAAAGCTTACGGCGGGCAAAAAGTGATTCGATTTGCCAAAAAGTGATTGAGTCAATATCGTCGCGGTGCGGTAAAATATATCGATTAAACATGGGAACGAATAAGCCATTGGAAAGAAGATGATTCCGTTGGGATAGTGAAACTGATTTCAAATTCGAGACAAGGAGGTTTATCATCATGAGGAATAAAATTTTTGTTAAGGAAGATTTTAAGTTCGACCTGCAGAGGTTCGATAGCGCGTTCAGCGGCGGCGACGGCTCGCAGACCAATCCCTACCAAATTGCAAGCGTCAAAGATCTGCAACAGCTCGCAAACGACGTGAACGGCGGCAACACCTACTACGGCAAATATTTCATTGTCACGGCGAACATTGACTTGAGCAGCGACCTGAACTGGGGGCCCATTGGCAACCAAAACACGTCAGCTTTCGCGGGCACCTTCGACGGCAACAACTCCGAATACACAATCAGCGGCATGAAAATCAATCGCAGAGATTGGAATCAAGGCTTGTTCGGCTACAACAGCGGCACGATTAAAAATGTCACGCTCCTCAACGTCGACATCACGAACAGGAAACAAAATAGTAATATCGGCGGGCTTGTCGGCTACAACGAGGGCACGGTTGCAAGTTGCACAGTCACGGGCAATATCGGAGGTTATCAATATGTCGGCGGCATTGTCGGCTACAATGGTTTCGGCGGTCAAGTCAAAAACTGCACGGTTGACGCGCAAGTCAACGGCGATAGTACTGTCGGCGGGATTGTCGGTATCAACGATTCATCCCGAACGGTTATACAAAACAACACTTTCCACAGCAACGCGGGCGCGGTCGGTGAAGATTGGAACTCACGCATGACCCGCAACAATAACCGCGTTTATGACTTCAACGCGCCCGCAGAATTTACTGCAACTTTTTCGAGCGGCGAAACCGTCACAATCAACGGCACGACTTATTACAAGGAAGGCGCAATCTTTAAGCTCACGCTCAACACGACAAGCAACGACAGCTGGCATAAAATCACGGGCATTAAGGGCGCAAGCAAAAATTCCGACGGCACGTTTGATTACATACTCGGCACGACGTTTGAACTTGAAGGCTTTCCAAAAATCGGCTCGCTTGCCTTCGACGACACGACGAACACTTACACCATTAACAACGCAACAGACCTTAAAGCTTTGGCTGATTACGTCAACGCGGGCAACACCTGCGCGGGCTACAACTTCAAACTCGGCGACAATATCGAAGGCGTCAACTTCCATATCGGCACGGCTGATTCCAAGTTCGCGGGCACTCTCGACGGCGACGGCAAGACGATAACCCTTGCTTACGACGACGGCGGCGCACTGTTCAATTACGTTGACGGCGCAAACTTCAGCAAGCTCACTGTCGCGGGCACGATTAACACGTCCGAGAAATTTGCGGCGGGCTTAATCAGCCACAGCTACGGCAACACGACGATTAACGACTGCACAAGCTCCGTCACGATTAACAGCTCCATTAACGGCGCGGGCAATCACGGCGGCTTTGTCGGTTCGGTTGACGGCGGCAAGCTCACAATCAGCAACGGCACCTTTGACGGAAAGTTTATCGGACAAAAAACTTCACATTGGGGCGGGTTCGTCGGTTGGAACGGCGGCGACACCGAAATTAGCGGCGGTTTATTCGCGCCGAAAGGTTTTAGTTTAACCACAAACAACTCCGCGAACTTCGCCTGCAACGGCGGCAAAATCACCGATTCTTATTTCAGAGATAATATCGGACTTAAACCTGTTCAGGGCGAACAAGTTTTCGCGCTCAATTTGCCCGCAGGTGTTACGGCTGAACTTGTAAGCGGTGATGCGGTAACTTTCGGCGATAAAACTCACTACAAGAAAGACGCAACCTTTAAGCTCACGCTCACCATTACAAGCAACGACGAATTTGTGCATATCGCGGGCATTAAGGGCTTGACCAAAAACTCCGACGGCACGTTTGATTACACAATCGGAACGCGCTTGGAATTGGATTGCTACGCTCAAATCGGCTCGCTCGGTTTCGACACAAGCGATAACTCCTACACAATCGGCACGAAGGAGCAACTGATTGAGTTCCGCGATTATGTCAACGCAGGGCACGATTGCAAAGGTTTAACCTTCAAGCTCACGGACAGCCTCGACCTTGACGGCGTGAACTGGACGCCCATTGGCAACAACAAAAAATCTTTCAGCGGCACGTTCGACGGCGGCAACAACACAATCAGCAACCTCACCATAACAGGCAACGGCGACTATCGCGGTTTGTTTGGCAAAAACTACGGCACGATTAAAAATGTCAATCTTATCAATGCCAACATCAGCGGCAATGAATTTGTCGGCGGCATTGTCGGCTACAACTGGAAAGGCACGATTGAAAATTGCGCGGTCAGCGGCGAATTCAGCGGCAATCAGAAAGTCGGCGGCATTGTGGGCGTAAATACCAACGGCATGATTAAAGACAGCTTTGCCGCAACAAACATCAGCGGCGGCAATGAAAACGTCGGCGCACTTGTCGGCTACACCGTTTTCAGCAAATACAGCGGCAACGAATATGCCTCGAACGTCGGCGACAACACCGGCGCAATTAAATGGCTCACATTGCCGACAGGTATCACGGCGACGCCCGACAACGCGGCTGATAAAGTCACGGTCGACGGCACCGACTACTACAAGCCCGATTCAACCGTCAAACTCACAATCAACATTGCAAGCAACGACACTTTTGAGAAAATCACGGGCTTTAAAGGATTGACCGCAAACGACGACGGCACGTTTAACTACACAATCGGCGGCGCGGCGTTGGAATTTGACGGCTACGCAAAAATCGGCTCGCTTGCCTTCGACGGCACGACGAACACTTACACCATTAACAACGCAACCGACCTTAGGGCTTTGGCTGATTTTGTCGACGCGGGCAACAACTGCGCGGGCTACAAGTTCACACTCGGCGACAATATCAGCGGCGTTGATTTTCATATCGGCACGATGAACAGTAAGTTCGCGGGCACTCTCGACGGTAACGACAAAAAAATCACTGTCAGCTACGAAACCGATGATGTTTTGTGCGCACTGTTTAATTACGTTGACGGCGCGAACTTCAGCAAGCTCACTGTGGCGGGCACGATTAACACGTCAAATTACAGCACGGCGGGTTTAATCGGTTACAGCTACGGCAACACGACGATTGACAACTGCACAAGCTCCGTCACGATTAACAGCACCTATAACGGCGGCTCAGCTAACGGCGGCTTTGTCAGTGCGGTTATGGGCGGCAAGCTTACGATAAAAGACAGCACCTTTGACGGCTCGTTTATCGGACAAAATACATACGGTTGGAGTGGATTCGTCGGTACAAATCTTGCCAAAACCGAAATTACCGGCAGTTTATTCGCGCCCGCGCAGATTGACGTTAATACAAAAGACTCCGCGACTTTCGCCAACCTCAGCAACAACGTCACCGATTCTTACTGCACGACGACGCTCGGCACACTTCAGGGCGAAAAAATCTTTACGGAATTGACATTGCCCGACGGTATCACGGCAACTTACACGGGCGGCAACGATTATAAAATTGTTATCGGCGATAAAACTTACTACAAGCCCGGCGCGACGTTCACGCTCACGGCGCAGGACGGCTACGGCAACGGTTATGAAGGCTACACGTTCAAGGCAGGGAACACTTCCGCCACCCGCACAGGCGAAGGCGTCTATAATCTCGTGCTCGGCAATTCGGATAAGGTTGAGTTCGTCGGTTTCCCGAAAATCGGCTCGCTCGGCTTTGATAAAGAGACAAACACTTATCTAATCAACTCCGAAGACGATTTGATTGCTTTCCGCGATTACGTCAACGACTGGATGCACGATTGTCAAGGCTTTACATTCAAGCTCACGGACGACCTCGACCTTGAAAAATTTGATAACTGGACGCCGATTGGCATCTACAGTTTCAGCGGCACGTTCGACGGCGACGGACACACAATCAGCAACCTCAAGATAACGGGCGGCAACGATCATTGCGGTTTGTTCGGCAAAAACAGCGGCTCGATTAAAAACGTCTCGCTCGTTAATGCCAATGTCAGCGGTAATTATTGGGTCGGCGGATTGCTTGGACAAAATAACCAGGGCTCGGTTGATAACTGCTTTGTCAGCGGCACAATCAGCGGCAATTATTGGGTCGGCGGATTGGTTGGACAAAACAACTGGGGCTCGGTTGATAACTGCTTTGTCAACGGCACAATCAGCGGTAATCAATGGTTCGGCGCAGTTGTCGGTCAAAACGGCGGCGGCACGGTCAGCGACAACGGATATATTTCCAACGTCGGAGACGGCACGGGCGCAATTAAATATTATTCGCTCGATTTGCCCGAAGGTGTCACTGCAAAATATGTCAGCGGCGGCAATGTTAAAATTGTCGGCTCAAATGCTTACTACACGCCCGGCGCGACGTTTACTTTGACGCTCGACAAGACTAACGCGGACTTGCTCGCCAATTATGCCAAAGTCAACGGCTTTAAAAACGCAACTCTCATCAGCGGCAACGATTATTCCTTCACGCTGGACGAAAAAGGCACGGGCATTACGATTGACGGCACGGATTGGATTGAGGGCTTGAGCTACGTCAAGGACAGCAACGGCTATGTGAATTATTACAAGCTCTCGACTTCCTACGATTGGCAACTCCTCTGCGACTTCGTGAACGGCACGGGCAAATGGGCAGGCAACCCTCACGACTGCGCGGGCACGACGTTTGAATTTACTCGCGACATCTCGACAAGCGGCACGCTGAACAATTTCGCGGGCACAATCGACGGCAAGGGCTACAAACTCATTAACAGCAGTATAACGTTCGGGACGCTCAATAACGCCACAATCAGCAACCTCGAAATCGCCAATGCCAGTGCTTACGGTTATTCAAGCGTCAACGGGGCGGGCTTGGCGAAAGAAACCACAGGCAACACGACGCTCAGCAATATCACGGTCAGCGCACGGCTCAAAAACACCTCGACCGATTCGTTCGGCGGACTCGTCGGCAAGAACAGCGGCAACCTCACGATTGAGAACAGCAAATTCAGCGGCTACATTGAGAGCGGAGACGCCGCGCAGGTTGGCGGCTTTGTCGGAGAAAATGCGGGCACGCTCACGATAACGGACGGCGTATTTATTCCCTTCGGTCTCGACATCAAGAGCAACGCCGTTACTCGCGCCACGTTTGCCAACGGCGATAACGTCACGATAAACGGTACGACTTACTACGCGACGCAACTCGGCACTGCACAGGGCGAAAAAATCTTCAGCGAAGACGAATTGACTTTGCCCGAAGGAATCACGGCGAACTATATCAGCGGCGACAGGCTCACTTTCGACGGCAAAACTTATTACAAGCAAGGCACGACCTTTGAAATTGTCGGCGAAGTCGCGGACGGCTACAAATTGGTTGCGGGCGAAGGCAGTACTTTAACCAAAAATGATGACGGAACGTATAATTTTGTCTTCAACGGCTCCGCGCAGGTTACGCTTGCCAACGCTTCGGAAATTGCCGGCTTGACGCTCGAAAACGGCTACTATCTGATAAGCAGTGTTGAAAACTTGCAAACCTTCCGCGATTACGTCAACAGCGGGCACAACTGCGCGGGTTTGAAGTTCAGACAGACAACCGACCTCGATTTGAGCGGCATAGCGAACTGGACGCCCATAGGATACGGGCGGAACAAAATTTTCAGCGGAACGTTTGACGGGCAAGGCTACAGTATCAGCAACCTCAAGATAACGGGCAACGAGAGTAACGTTGGCTTGTTCAGCTCCAATCACGGCACGATTAAAAACCTCACGCTCATCAATGCCAATGTCACGGGCAGTCAATGGGTCGGTGGCATTGCGGCTAACAACGGTTACGGCACGATAGAAAACTGCGCGGTGTCGGGAACTATCAGCGGCAGTACCGGTCAAGTCGGCGGCATTGCGGGTTACAACTACGCCGGCACGATTAAGAACAGTTTCGCCGATGTCACAGTAAGCGGCAATTCCAAAATCGGGGCAATCGTCGGCTACAGTAGTAGCGACGGAAAGTTCAGCGGCAATGAATATTGTTCGGAGAACGGCGACAACTACGGCGCGACACGTCTTTACAAGCTGAACTTGGACGACGGCATAGAAATATCGGCAGACGCTCCGCCGAGTGACCGCCGCACGTTTAACGGCACCAATTATTACAAATCGGGCGCGACGATCACGCTTGACGTAACCGGCACATATAACGGCGCGGCAAATGCTCCGACTTATCTGCGCTACGGCGATGAACTTTACGAGGCGGGTAGCGGCGTCACTTTGACGATTGACGGCAACACCGATCTCAAGCTTTACGGCTATGATTCTTTCAACAACATAACCTATAACGCCGAGACGGGCTGCTACGAGATAAACAGCCCCGCAGGTTTTTATGAGTTGGTGGCTTACTCTCGCAACCACGACTGCAAAGGCTACAAGTTCAAGCTGACGGACGACGTTGAGATAAGAGCGGGCTACAATATCGGCGCGGAAAATTGCCACTTCAAAGGCGAATTCGACGGCGACGGTCATAAGCTCAACCTGAACAAGTTCGCCGCCACGATTGATAATATGTCGGTGTTCAAGTTCATTGAGGACGCCACGATTAAAGACTTGACGGTAAGCGGCGATTTCTACGTCGGCAACACCAACAACGCGGGCGGTCTCGTGTCGCAGAGCTTTGGCAACAGCACGATTGATAACTGCGTCGCTGATGTCGCCATAAGGAGCGGCACGGGCACTGTCGGCGGTCTCGTCGCCGTCAACAACGGAACGCTCAACATTTCCAACAGCAAGTTTACCGGCTTGCTTAGCGGCAATATCGAACAGCTCGGCGGCTTCGTCGGCGACAACAAGGACACGCTCACGATAAGCGACGGCGTCTTTGCTCCAAACACTTCCTCAACCGTTGAGAACGCGGCGACTTTCGCGAACGGCGACGGCGTCTGCAATATCGAAAACAGCTGCTATACTCGCGCACTCGGCACGGTACAGGGCAACGAAATTTGCTTGGTCTCAAATCTTCCCGAAGGCATTACGACCGAACTTGAAAGCGGCGAATCAATAACCGTCGGCGGCACGACTTACTACAAGCCCGGCACGAAGTTAAAGCTCACAATCGGCGACGAATTCAATTATTCTCCCGAAACTTTGACGATGAGCGCGGGCGGCAACGAGCTTGTCAAGAACGACGACGGCACCTATACGCTCACTTTGACGAAAAGCGCAAATATTTCCTTCGACGCCCAATTTAAAATCGGCACTGCCATATACGACGCGGATAAAGGCTCCGTCGTCATGCACTATCTCGCCTACGACGCGGCGGGCGGTTACTTCAAGATTCAAAGCGTCCAAGACTTGCAAACCCTCGCCGAATATGTCAACAGCTGGCACAGCTGCAAGGGCTTGACGTTCAAACTCATGAACGACATCGACTTGAGCGGCGTAACCGATTATTGGGCACCGATAGCGCAAAAAACTTCCGCAGGAAACGTATCGTCTGTGGAGTTCGCGGGTACCTTCGACGGGCAAGGCTACACAATCAGCAACGTTCCGCTTAAAGACGGTTTAGAGGTAACCGGCGGCAACAGTCTCAGCAGTATCGCCAACAACTACAGAGGCGTTCTCGGCGTCGGCTTATTCGGCACAATCGGCACGAGCGGCTTTGTCAAAGATTTGAACGTCACGGGCACCGCTAACGAAACTAACACTTGGACGGACGGCGGCTTGTTCGTCGGGCGCAACTACGGCACGATTGATAACTGCACGGTTCAAGGCAAGTGCGGCGGCTTTGTCAATCTCAACACGGGCACGATTAAAGATTGCGTCTCGATAATGACGGGCATCCATACTGAAAATCTCGGCGGCTTTGCGGCGACGGCGGGCGGCAACTTCATCAATAACCTCTATGTTCTTCGTTATTCACCGCCGCGAGGCTTTTTCTCGACGGGCGGCACGCGCTTAACCAAATACGTTTCAATCGGCGACCTCAATATCAAAGTCGCCGGCGGCGAGGCTGTCATCTTTGACAAGAGACTTTACTACAACACCGACTCGGCGATTACTATCAACCTCGATGATGATTTCGTCGCGGCGAACGCGGATAAATTCCTCAAGATTGGCAACACGCTTTTGGGCACGGTCTCAAGCTCGTTGACTTACACTTTCCCGAACGATTTCAACAGCACCGATAACGATTCGCTTGTTGTCGGGGACGCTCCAACCGTTGAAGAAGAAATTGCCAACGCCGAAAACGTCATAAACATTAACAGCCTCGACGACTTTATAAACTTCCGTGACCAAGTAAACAAAGGCAAAATCTACATCGGCAAGATAGTAAGATTGACGACGGATCTCGACTTAAGCGGCATAGACAACTGGACGCCAATCGGCACATTAACCTGGAAGTATTTCAAAGGCACGTTTGACGGCAACGGGCACACGATTAGCAACCTTACAACGAGCGGTCACCCTAAGGGCAGCGGTTTATTCACTAAAAACGAAGGCACGATTAAGAATTTGACGTTGAAAAATGTAAACATCAGCGGCGATAAGTATGTCGGCGGCATTGTCGGCGAAAACAGCGGCGGCACGATTGATAATTGCTTTGTTGACGGCACAATCAACGGCAATAAGTATGTCGGCGGCATTGCGGGCAACAGCTGGGGCACCGTTAAGAACAGTTTCGCCGAGATTGCAGTCAGCGGCAATCAGTATGTCGGAGCAGTCGTCGGCTTTAGCGACGGCACCACCGGCGACAACGCTTTTTGCTCGGACGCATCCGATAACACCGGCGCGACGAAATATTACGCTCTCAACGTGCCCGAAGGCGTCACGATTACTACAGACAATGCCAACAAAAAGACAATCGGCGGCAAGACTTACTATAAGCCCGACGCGACGTTGACGCTCACGACAACAAATGATATGACCGGCAAGATGTTTAAGTCGGGCGGCAACATAGCAACTTATAACAGCGCAACTTCAAGCTACACCCTTACGCTGAGCAATTCGGAGATAGTAATTGAGGACACTCCGAAAATCGGCACAATGAGTTTAGACTTGGAAACGGGCGTTTACCTTATTAACAACGTAACCGATTTGCAGAGTCTTGCGACTTACGTCAACGCGGGGCACGATTGCGCAGGTTTGACGTTCAAGCTCACGAAAGACCTTGATTTAAGCGAAATATCGAACTGGACGCCCATCGGCAACGAAAGCGATATATATTTCAGAGGCACGTTCGACGGCAACGGGCACACGATAAGCAACCTCAAGATAACGGTCTTAACGGTCTATACCGTCGGCTTGTTCGGCTACAGCGGCGGCACGATTAAAAACGTCTCGCTGGTTAATGCCAACATCAGCGGTCAGCAGTTTGTCGGCGGTATTGCGGGCTACAACACGGGCACGATTGATAATTGCTTTGTTGGCGGCACAATCAGCGGCGATTCCCAGGTCGGCGGCATTGTCGGTCGCAATCCCACCCGTGACAAAGTTAAAAATTGTTTTTTCGACGGCACAATCAGCGGCACGTGGAGTGTCGGCACGATTGCCGGCTACGTCACCGGCAACGACAGCCTCAGTTACGAAAACAACGCTTTTTGCTCCGACGCCTACGACGGCACGGGCGCGACTAAATATTATGCTCTCGATTTGCCCGAAGGTGTCACGGCAACTTACACGGGCGACGACGACCTCAAAAAGACTGTCGGCGATAAAAATTACTACAAATCGGGCGCGACGTTCAATCTCAGCGTCGGAAACAATGCAAATTACCAAACGATAACGGGGTTGAGTGTCGACGGCAAGGCACTCACCAAGACGGGCGAAATTTACAGCTACACGCTCGACGACAACGCGACGATTGACATTATCGGCGTCCCGACGATTGCGGAACTTACAAACGCGGGCGCAATCTACAATCACGACGAAAACGCTTACGAAATCAGCACGAAGGAACAACTTCTGGCTCTTGCGTCTTACGTAAACGGCGGTCACAACTGCAACGGTTTGAAGTTCAAGCTCACGGAAGACATTGACCTTGACGGCGTGAATTGGACGGCAATCGGCAACAACAAGAGTTATTTCAACGGCACGTTTGACGGCGACAACCACACGATAAAGAATCTTAGCGGCTCGAACAGCTTATTCTACAATAACAACGGCAAGATTAAGAACGTCAACCTTACCAATGTAAACATCAGCGGCAATAACTATGTCGGAGCTGTCGCGAGAACAAACTACGCCACGATAGAAAACTGCACAGTTGAAGGCAAAATCAGCGGTCAGCAGTATGTCGGCGGTATTGTCGGTACCAACTTCGGCGGCACACTCAAGAATTCTTTCACCGACGCGGAAGTCAGCGGCAATAATTATGTTGGAGCGGTCGTCGGCAACAATGCCGGAACTCTCAGCGGCAACTATTACGCTAAAGGCAATGACAGCTACGCGAGCAAGATTAACACGTTGACATTGCCCGCAGGCGTGACGGCGACTTTCAACAGCGGCGGTGGCGACTCCGTTACTCTTGGCGGCAAGCAATATTATCTGCAAGGCTCAAGCTTGTTGCTCAGCGTGGACAAGACGACGGCGAACTATTATAACGTCAAGGGTTTGCGCGTCGGCGATACCGATTTGACTGCAGACGCTACCGGCAATTACGCGCTGATATTCGACGGGCAAAATACGACCGTCACGATTAACGGCGACCCGATTATCGAAGGCTTGACTTACTCCAACGGCGTTTATCTGATAACAAGCTACAGCGACTTGGGAACGTTGGCAAACTACGTTGCGGCGGGTCACAACTGCGCGGGCTTGAAGTTCAAAGTCACTGCCGAAAAAGATACATATTACGACATTCAAAACTCGCAGTATCAAATCGGCACGGCGGAAACTCCGTTTGCGGGCACGTTCGACGGCAACGGCAAGACAATCGACATTGCCGGTTCATTGGATTCGCTGTTTAGCTACATTGACGGCGCGACGATTAAAAATCTCACAGTCAAGAGCAAAGGCATGGTTGCCAACGCCGGCGGCACGAACACGATCAGCGGTTGCGTTGTCTCGTCGTCGAATATCGAGCGCGGCGGTTTTGTTTACAACAATTCGGGCACGCTCACGATAAGGAACAGCGTCTTTAACGGCTCAATCGCAAGCGGTGACGGCTTTGTCGGCAACAACACCGGCACGCTCCGAGTACGCGGCAGTATGTTCGCGCCGAGTTCCGTTCCCGAAAATTACAGCGGCAATGCTTATGCGGGCGGCACCGTCAACTTAACGAACAGCTACTACACGACGGGCACGGGCAACGGCGCGACTAAGGCTTTCAAATTCGAGTTGCCCGCGAATACCAATCTTGCCAACGACAACAGCTTGATGACGTTCGACGGCGTGAAGTACATTGCGCAAGGCTCCGAACTCAAGCTGACAGTCGACGCCGCGCAGTTCACGCAGTTTGCAAGCTTTAAGGTTGACGGTCAAGACGTTGCGGGTAAAAACGGCGTCTACACCGTGACAATCGGCGACACTTATCCGACAATCGCGGCGACAGGTCGCGTAAAGATTGCGGATTTGATTTACGACGAGAGCGACGGCAGTTATCTGATTGAAAGCGCGGAAGAACTTCAAGCGTTGGCAAACTTTATAAGCGCAGGCAACGCGCCGACGAATAAATTTAAGCTCACGCATGACATTGACATCAGCGGCAAGAATATTCAGCTTGGCACGAGCGGTTACAAGTTCGCGGGCGAGTTCGACGGCAACGGCTACACAATCACGACGGACAAGACGCTTTTCAACTACACAAGCGGCGCGACGATTGGCAACTTGACGATTGACGGCACGATAGCCGACGGCTCCGCGTTTATCGCCAATGCAGACGGCGGCACGATTAACAACTGCGCGTTTGTCGGGACGCTTAGCAATGCGACTAACGGCTTTGTCGGTAGCGGCACGGTTAATATAAGCAACAGCGTTTTTGCTCCCGAAGGAGACTTCAGCGGCGCGGCGTTCGGCGGCACAGTCACGAACAGCTACTATACAAAGGGCACGGCGGGCGACGACTCAATCAAAGTTCACACGCTGAGCGGCTTGCCGAGACAACTCAACTTGACCTGCGCGGACACCGATAAATTTACGTTCGGCGGCACGACTTACTACAAGCACGGCGCGGCGTTGACTTTCAACCGTGACGACGAGGCGCGGCGAGTAGTTGACGGCGTAACAGTCGGCGGCGTTGCGGCTACTAAAGACGGCGACGCTTACACAATCACGCTTAACAGTGACGCGGCGGACTTAGCGGTTGTCGGCAGTTGGCATATTCAACTTAACGGCAAGGGCGACACCTACACCAACCGCGAGGATAACATTTCGATTTTGGGCGGCGCGGGCAATGATTCTGTCGACAACTACGGCAAAGACGTTACGATTACGGCGAGCGAAGGCAACGATACTGTTAAACTTCGCAACGGCAACAACAGCATTAAGCTTGACGGTTTCGGCGTCGGTGACGTTATCGAATTCGACGGCGAATTCAGCTTAGGCTCCGAAGGCTACAACGAGAGCGATAAAAAAGCCGTCATCATTTCCAATCACGTTTGGACGACTCTTGACGGCGTGAAATTCTCCGAAGACGGCACTGTCTGGAGTTTCGACGCGGCGACGCGCACGGCTACATACGGCAAGCAGAAACTTGAAGGCGTCTACCTCGACGAAACGGACGGCAAGATTAAATATCGTCTGAACCAAATCGACGCGGAGGATAAATATGTTGAGCTTAAAGGTATCGGCTCGAACTTTGCGATTCAGACCGATAACTTGGACGGCTACGGCGGACTGAAAGCCGGCACTGAAACCATTGTCCTCAACGGCAACCACTTCGCGGGCGGCGACGGCATCTCTGTCACGAGCAACGAGAAAGGCTATGCGTTCGCGCTTATGGAAGGCACGGGCGGCAAGCACTTCACGGGCTCCGACAAAGGCGAATATATCTACCTCGACGAGGGCGGCTACGATACCATTAAGCCTGTCACGATAACGAGCGGCGGCGGTGCAGATACAATTAAGCTCGGTTTGAACGTTCAAAAAGTTGTCGTAACCGACATGAGCCAAGACGACCGCATTTATCTTTACGGCGGCACGATTGACGAACTTGAGGTTATCGGCGAAGAAGGCAATCAATCGCTGGTTGCCCAAACTTCAAGCACCGGTACCATTAAAAGAGTTACAATCGGCGGCATAAGCAACATTGCAACTGATTTGTCGGGCTGGCAAGATACCAAAAACGGCAAGGCTTACTACGTCGGCAACGCGAACGGCTTCGGCGTGGACGAAAACAGAATGTATATCGGCTACGTGACAGCAAACGACCTGACGCCCATTATCGAGTTCAACGGCTTAAAAATAGTAAGCGAAGATTCACCCAGATACTATGACGGTTACGGCTACCCGCAAGTTCAAATTAACCCTGAAAACTTTGCGGGCAACAGCTTGGAAATTCTTCAAGAGCAAGGCGGCACTGTCGTTGAAATGTTCTATGGCGACTACACGGGCAAGACGCTGGTCGGCTCCGACGCCAACAATATCCAGCATGACGAATACACCGGCGACAGTGAAATCGGCGACATCATTCAGAACAGCGGCGCAAGTCTTGTTATCATGTGCGGCGGCGGCGACGATTCGATTGACAACTACGCCGATAACGCGACAATCATTGCAGGTTCGGGCGGCAACAACATCAATCTCCATAGCGGCGGCAACATCAGCGTAAACGGCGGCACGGGCGACAACCAAATTTATATCGAAACCGCTGAGGCTGTCATTGTCAACGCGCAGGGCAACAATACAATCAGAGGCAATTTGAATTCCTTGACCGTCGAGAATTTCAATTCGGGCGACGTTATCGTTACCGATAATGCAACGAATCTCAGCGTTGATGCGGACGGCAACCTCGTTGCAACTTACGACGGCGGCACGTTTACCATTGCGGGTATCAGCCAACTTGCGAGCGGCGACGTAACCAACGCTTGGAGCAAAAGTGGCAACACTTTTACTTACGGTCAATCGGTCGGCACGGCGGGCGCGTACCTCGTGGACGGCAATATCGCCTACGCGGAGAATAAAACTTTCTTCACGCTCGACAACTTGAAAGACGGCTTGACGGCAGAACAAATCGCGGCGGGCGTCACGATTAACGGCGGTAAGGTTATCCTCAGCGAGAGCGTCCTCGATACTGCCAAATCGCCTTCGATTAGCGGCGGTCGAATTGAAATCGACAGCCCTCTCCTCCAACGCAAAGTCACGGCGGGCTGGAACCTTATCGACTTTGACAGGAATATCTACGCTTACTACGGCGCGGCGGGCGACGGCTCAGGTTGGTACAAAGGCGACGACGGCAAATGGAAATACGCCGACGGTATCAAGCCGCTGTTCACCTTTGGAAACATAAAAACTATAAAAGAAGTTTATGATGACGAGAATAAAGAATGGAATTTCTACGATGCTGCAACCATCGACAAGGATAACAAAGTCCTCACGCTTAGTAATGATTCCTTCAACGGCGCAAATATCGAACTGCTCGGCAACGCGGGCGGCTACACGTTCAAATTCGCTGAAGACTTCGACGCGACAGGCAAGACTTTTGACGGCTTACCGAAAATCGGCGATATGACCTTCGGCTCCGACGCGGCGGGCAATGCTTACTACCTCATCAGCACGGTTGCAGACCTGCAAGCTTTGGCGACTTACGTCAACGCGGGCAACACCTGCGCGGGCTACACGTTTAAGCTTGCGAGCGACCTCGACCTCAACAACGAGAGCTGGACACCAATCGGCACGGACTCTGATCACTATTTCAGTGGCACGTTTGACGGCGGCGACCACATAATCAGAAACTTAACCATAACGAGCGACGGCAGTAACATCGGCTTGTTCGGCTATGTCAAAAACAGCACGATTAAAAATGTCAATCTCATCAATGCCAACCTCAGCGGCGGCTACACCCAAATCGGTGGCATTGCGGGTGCCAACTACTTTGGCACGATTGATAACTGTTTTGTTGACGGCAACATCAGCGGCTCCAGATATGTCGGCGCGATTGCCGGCGTCAACCTCAACGGCACCGTCATCGACTGCTACTATCACAGCAAGGCGGGCGGCTACGGCACTCCCGTTTACAAACTCAGCTTAGCCGACGGCGTCACGGCAAATTATGTCAGCGGCGAATCAAAGACTGTCGACGGCACAACTTACTATCTCAGCGGCGCGACCTTCGACCTCACGCTTGACACGGACAAACTCGACCCAAGCGACGCTAATGAGAAAATCGCTGTCAAGAACGGCACGCAAATCGGCGATAACACCTACAGATATACCGTCTACGACAACGAGTCCGCGCAGGTTAATCAGTTCACCTGCTACCCGAAGATTGACGGGCTTACGTTCGTTCCGAACAACAACGGCGGCGGCTCCTACAACCTCGACAACGCCGCAAGCTTTGCGTCACTCGCTACTTTCCTTGCCAACTACACGGGCGACAAGTCTGTTTTGAAGTTCAATCTTACTGCCGACACCTACGAAATAAGCGATGCCGAGCAACTGAAACTTTTGGCAACAATCGTCAACAGCGGCAACACCTGCAGAGGTAAGACCTTCAAGCTCGCGGACGATATTGATTTAAGTTCCATAGCGAACTGGACGCCAATCGGCAACGTCGTTAATGAATTCACAGGCACATTCGACGGCGACGGCAAAACGATTAGCAATTTAAAAATCACGGGTGGCGATAGAGTCGGCTTGTTCGGTTTGAACGGCAAAGGCGGCACGATTAAAAATGTCTCGCTGGTTAATGCCAACATCAGCGGCAATGAATTTGTCGGCGGCATTGCCTACTTAAACTACGGCACGATAGAAAACTGCACAGTTGAAGGCACAATCAGCGGCAACGACAGATTCATCGGCGGCATTGCGGCTACGAACCACGGCACGATTAATAATTGCTTGACGTTTGCCAAGACGAGCGGCGAAAATTACGTCGGCGCGATTGCGGGCTGGAACATCGGCACGATTAACAACAGCTATCGCTTGGGAGACGCCACGCCCGATGATGTCGCGCTTGCTTATGAATTGACGTTGCCCGAAGGCGTCACGGTTGCAGAGGATAAAGGCGTCACGTACAACGGCAAGCTTTACGTTCCTGCAGGCGACCTCAAGCTCAACATAATCGCGACGGCTCACACCGACAACTTGGCGAAAATCACGGGCATTAGCGGCGCGACCGATAACGGGGACGGAACGTTTACTTACACCATGCCCGCCGAAAATTCTACGCCTGAATTCAGCGGCTTACCTGTTATCGCGGGGCTGACCCTCGACACAAGCGATGACTCCTACATAATCGATTCGGTTGAGGCTTTGCAAGCTCTTGCGACTTACGTGAACAGCGGCAACACCTGCGCGGGCTTGAAGTTCAAGCAGACGGAAGAAATTATCCTCGACGGCGAAAGTAATTGGACGCCGATAGGCACGGAGACTAATCCGTTCGCGGGCACGTTCGACGCCGGCATTTACGACAGCGACGGCGAACTCACGGACAGCTACACGATAAGCAACTTAACGATAAAGGACGGCGGCGATAACGTCGGCTTGTTCGGCTATGTCCAATTCGGCACGATTAAAAACGTCGTTTTGCTCTACGCCAACATCAGCGGCACCGAGAACGTCGGCGGCATTGTCGGCACAATCAGCGACGGCACGATTGATAATTGTTTCTTCGACGGCTCAATCAGCAGCGGCACTTCCGGCGCGATTGTCGGCAACAACGACGGCGGCACCCTAACCGATTGCTACTATCACATTGAAACGGTCACGCCCAAACGCGGCTTGCTCAAGAGCGGCGGCTCGTCAGGCGGCGGACTTTACTCGTTGACGGAGCCGGAGCATTTCACCTTTACCAACGTCACAGGGTTCAGAAATTATCGCGGAAGAATTTTCGCGACGGGACAAGTTACATTTGAGTTGACGGCAGACGACGACCGACGCATTATCGACGAATTGAGCGGCGCGGAGATTATGAAAAGCGGCAATATCTACACCGTGAACTTGACGGGCGACGCCGCACTCGATGCCACGTATCATATTCAACTGCACGACGGCGGCGACTCTTACACCAACGCGGAAGACAATATCAGCGTGCTCGGCTCTGCGGGCAACGACACAATCAGCAACAGCGGCAAGAACGTTACGATTGACGGCGGGGCAGGCAACGATTCAATTTCCAACACTGCCGCGAACGTGACAATCGACGGCGGCGCAGGCGAAAATAAAATTTACAACACCGCCGCGAACGTCAGCATAGACGTTTCCAAAGGCAATGACGTTATCGAATTTGCGGGCACAAACAGCTTTACGGTTGCGGGCTTCGGCGCGGGCGACGTGATTAAACCCGCGAGCGGCAACCTCAACGACCTCACTTACACCAATAACGGCGTTGTCGCGAGCTACAGAGCGGACGGAGCCAACTACGACAGCCATATTACAATCGGCGGGCTTAGCTTGTCGCAGGAAAGCAAGAGTTGGTCACTGGAAAGCGGCACGGCAAAATTTATCACAACGACGAACGCGGGCGCGTACTTGAACGGCGGCGAGATAGCTTATCGTGGCGAATCGACAGGAGCCGCGCAGGTTGCGATAATCGGCATAACCAATCTTGACGGTATCGCCGACGTTGGCAAAGTCATTGAAGTTGACGGCAGTGCGGTTAATGATTCGGGCGCGACGGTTGCTTTAAACTCCAACGGCTATCAATTCAATCTTAAGGGCGACTGGAGCGGCAAGACTTTCACCGCAACCGCCAATAACGACGTTATCACCAACCTTGCGGCGTCGGGCTTGACGATAACGACGGGCGACGGCTCCGATACGATTGAGATAACCGGCGGCGTTTCGGCGGTCAATATAACTGACTTCAGCACCGACGACAGGTTGGACTTCGCGGCGGGCATTTCAAATTACAGCTACAGCAACGGAGCCTTGACGGTTACGCTGACGGATAATCAAGTCGTTCAGCTTACGGGCTTGACTGCGCCGATTGAGGCAACGTGGTTGGCTGTCACGGACGGCAATGCTGTTTACGGCACACCTGCGGGATTGGAGTACAACGTCGAGGACAAAACGCTAACCGTTGCAGATAAGGCGGTCAATGAAGAGTTCGGGCTTAGCGGCTTGGCGGACGGCTTGACGGTTGAACAGCTTACGGCGGCGATAGATGTTGACGGCACGACGGTAACAATCACGGACGAGAGTATCCTTGACAGCGGCAACACCGTTACAGTTGATTTGGGTTACACTCTTGAGTTGGGCAGCTCCGTTACAATCAGCGAAAATAAGACGGCGGCATTTACGCGGGACGCGGACGACACGACCAAATACAGCTACAGCTCTGCGGGCGACACGACAGGCTGGCGCGTTGTCGACAATGAAATCGTGCACTACGACAACAACGTCCGGACGTTCACGCTCGGCGACTTGAGCACCGCAGGCGTGTCAAGCAATATCGAAGTAGCCGGCAGTTATGTATATCTGAATCCCGATGCTTTCGGCACGAGCGGCGCGACCCTCCTCGATAACGACGGCGATTTTAAATTTGGCTTGAGCAATGCGGGCAATACTGCAGATGTCGGCGGCAAGACCTTCACGGGCACCTCGGCAGCCGATACTATCATCAACTTAGACTTTACAAATCTCAAAATTGACGCGGGCGAGGGCAACGATTTAATCACCAACCGAAGCTCCAACGTGACGATAAGCACGGGCGGCGGCTCCGATACCATATTCGCTTATGCGGGGATAAGTTTCACTGTCACGGACTTTGCTGTCGACGATGTGATTCAGCTCTTCGACGGGGCGAACACCTTGGCGGTAAGCAGTATCGCGACAGTTGACGGCGGCATATTAGCTGCGGGGTCTAATGCCGGCTACACTGCGACAATTAAGGGCGTTAGCTTGGCAGTTGGTACAGGCGGCTGGTCGTCAATCACGGACGGCTTCAGTTATCAGACGTGGACGACAAGCGGCGCATACATTGGCAGTGGCGCGGTTCACTACTCCGACGAGACGACGCATATCAACGCGTTCACAATCAGCGGCTTGAGCGGGAACATCGGGCTTGACGGCGTGTCCGGGGTCGTGACGATTGATAACGGCGTTGTCACGTTGACGGAAGAGGCATTCGGCGGCAACTCGACGATAACCCTCGCCGATACGCACGCGGGCGACGGCATTAACTACAGCTTGAGCCTCGGCACGTTGACCTCAATCAGCGCGATAACAGAGACGTTAGCCTCGAACGGTGGCGGCACGTTCACGTACACGGCGGGCGGCTCCTATGCGGGCTACAGCCTCTCAACCGTCGACACGAACACGACTAAGATAACCAAGACCGCGCAGGTTGGCGGCGAACAATTCACAATCAGCGGCTTAAATTCGGAAGCGGCACTTGGCACCAACGTCATTGTCGAAGATAAGGCAGTCACCGTTAAAGACGGCGCGTTGATCGCCAACCATGCCGATATAACTTTTGCAAGCCATGACGGCTACAGCTTGGACTTTGACGACGCCATTAAGCCAAGGCAGATTGACTTCAATCAAAACGGCAACGCGGTTACGTTGAGCGGCACGACGGCGGGCTATGCAAAAGTCGGCGACGCTTACGAGTGGCAAGCGCAAGTTGGCGGCGAAACTTTGACGATAACGGGCTTGAAAGACGACGCGACTTTAACGGCTGACATGTTTACACGCGACGGCAATGTCATCACCTTCAAGCCGACCGATGAACTTTTGCCGAGCAATCCGACGACGCTAACAATTTCAAGCGGCGGCGTGATAGACACTTCCGAGTTGACGACGACAGCTGAAGTTGCGGCGCATTGGAGCGGCACGACTTACATTTCCGAGAAGACAGCCTCCGGCTGGACGAATGGCGCGGCAACAGTTGCCTACACTGCGGCGACGGGCGGCGCGGAATTATTTACGCTTAACGACTTAAAAGCGAACGTGACAGACGAGGAACTGACGGCGGCGATTGAAGTTGACGGCACGACGTTAAAGATAAAGTCCGACACGATTTTTGACACGGGCAAAAAAATTACCGCTCCGAGCGGCTACGTCTTCAAAGTTGCCGACACGAGCGGGCATTACGCTTACGAAAGCGGCAACGGCTACGCATTGGCGACAACCGACAACGCGAACGGCTATCCCGATTTGGTTCGTGTTTATGAAGTCACGTTGCCGAGCGGCGTCTCTGCTCAAGGCAACATCGTCACTGCCGACAACGGCAAGACTTACGCAGTCGGAAGTATCACTTTCAGCGGCGTCAAGAGCGGCTACGTTATGAATTCCGCTGAAATTACAGGTGACACGACGATTAGCGCAACGCTTGACACGGCGAATCATTACGTCTTCAACAACGGCAACGGCTACGCATTGGCGACAACCGACAACGCGAACGGCTATTCCGATTTGGTTCGTGTTTATGAAGTCACGTTGCCGAGCGGCGTCTCTGCTCAAGGCAACATCGTCACTGCCGACAACGGCAAGACTTACGCAGTCGGAAGTATCACTTTCAGCGGCGTCAAGAGCGGCTACGTTATGAATTCCGCTGA
>CALFJE010000052.1 GCA_937877545.1 uncultured Selenomonadales bacterium
CCATGGTGCGGCTTTCGTCGAGGTAAAAATAGGGGTCGTAGCCGAAGCCGCCCGTACCCTTCGCGACGGTTTTAATCGTGCCCGCGATTTTGCCTTGCGTCACCAGCTCGGAGCGGTCGGTGTCGACGAACGCCAAAGCGCATCTGTAAGCCGCCGCCGAGGAGTCGGCTCTTGACGGATTTTATAAAAATTTCGTCCGTAACTTCAAAATCATCTTGCGCAATGCCGCGCCTCTGTGACTGATTTTATTTTTCTCGGCAACGGAAATTTGAGCCATGGTGCGGCTTTCGTCGAGGTAAAAATAGGGGTCGTAGCCGAAGCCGCCCGTGCCCTTCGCGACGGTTTTAATCGTGCCCGCGATTTTACCTTGCGTCACCAGCTCGGAGCGGTCGGTGTCGACGAATGCCAGAGCGCAACGATAAGCCGCCGCCGATTCGTTGACGCCAATCTTGGCAAGTTCGTCGAGGAGTTTTTGGTTATTGGTACCGTCGTCGGCGTGGTAGCCCGCGAATCGCGCAGAGCGGACGCCGGGCAAGCCGTTGAGCGCGTCGACTTCAAGCCCCGAATCGTCGGCGAGACAGGCAAGTCCCGTGCGTTCGGAGAAGAACCGCGCCTTAATCAGAGCATTATCCTCGAAGGTCGCGCCGTCCTCTATGGCGTCGGGCATGTCGGGGAAGTCGGCAAGCGATAGAATTTCGACGGGCAACGTTTGCAGTGCGAGGCGCATTTCTTTGACTTTATCTAAGTTCTTCGACGCAATTACAATCTTTTTCATCAGCCTATCCTTCCCACGCGCCAGACCAATTCTCTGCCCAACGCGTCTTTTTGCAGTGAAATTAACTCGGCAATGCCGCCCGCCGCCAAGTCCAAAAGTTCATTGAGTTGCGTCCGCGTGAAGGGCTTTTTCTCGGCGGTTATCTGAACTTCGACCAGTTCGCCCGCGCCCGTCATGACCACGTTGCAATCCGCCGCCGCCGTCGAATCCTCCGCGTAGCACAAATCCAGCATCGTCGCGCCGCTTTGGTCTATGCCCGCCGATACCGCCGCGACAAAATCCTTGACGGGGAAGGTGCCGCCGACCGTGTAAATCGTCTCGCAAGCCTCAACCAACGCCACGAACGCCCCCGTTATCGACGCCGTGCGCGTGCCTCCGTCAGCTTGCAGAACGTCGCAGTCAATTATTATGGAACGTTCGCCGAGTGCCGACAAATCCGTCACTGCGCGGAGTGCTCGTCCTATAAGCCGCTGAATTTCCATTGTCCTGCCGCCGAGCTTGCTTCGTTCGCGCGGGATTCGTTCCGCCGTCGAGCCGGGCAGCATGGAATATTCCGCCATGACCCAACCCGTGCCCGTGCCCTTCAGGAAGGACGGGACTTTATCCTCAATCGTCGCCGCGCACAGCACGCGGGTATTGCCGACTTCAATCAGTGCCGAGCCGGCAGGATACTTTTGCACGCGCCGCTCCAAGCAGACCTCGCGCATTTCGTCTGCCCGCCTGTTATCAAGTCTCACGCTCTCACCTCCCTTAATCTGTTATCGAATAACTTATGCATTGTACACAAAAATTTTTCAAGCCGCAATGTTTTATTAAAATTTTGTTAGCAACGTGATTGACGCGGCTTAGACGCTGTTGTAAAATTTCCTTCATAAATTTATGGAGGACGGTCGATTGAATGCCGATATATGCTTGGGCGTTTGCGGTGGCGTTGATTGTGTCGCTCGCGGTCATGCCGGCGGTGATTTTGTTGGCGCGGAAAACGGGCGCACTCGACGCGCCGAACGCTCGGAAAGTTCACAAGAAGCCGATACCGCGAATCGGCGGGCTGGGGATATACGCGGGCTTTTTGGCGGCTATGGTCTTCGTCGCGGCGAACTACAAAATGGATCCCGAAATGGTTCATGAAACCTTCGGGCTGGTGGTGTCGGGCAGTTTAATCGTTGCGCTCGGACTCGTCGACGATTACAAAAACCTCCCCGCCAAAGTCAAACTGCTCGGACAAATCTGCGCGGCGGCGGTCTTAGTCTTGGTCTTCGACGTGCGAATAGACTTCGTAACGGATCCGTTCGGCGATTATTTTTACTTCGACAATCTGCCCGTGCCGTATCTGGCGGTGCCGCTCACGATGTTTTGGCTCGTCGGCTTAACGAACACGGTAAACCTAATCGACGGGCTGGACGGGCTGGCGGCGGGCGTGGCGTCGATAGCGTCGTTCACAATCCTGTTGGTCGCGCTTGAACAAAATTTTATCTTGGTCGCGGTGTCGACGGCGGCATTGGCGGGCGCGGCGGTCGGCTTCCTGAAGTACAACTTCCACCCCGCGCAGATTTTCATGGGCGATACCGGCTCAATGTTCCTGGGCTTCATGCTGGCGGGCATATCGGTCACGGGCGCAGTTAAATCCGTGGCGACAATCGCGCTTATCGTGCCAATCTTCGCGCTGGGCTTGCCGATACTCGACACCACCTTTGCGATAGTAAGACGACTGCGCGGCGGCGTCCCGATATTCAAGCCCGACAAAGGTCACTTGCACCACAGGCTGTTAAGCGTCGGTTTCACGCAACGGCAGGCGGTCTTGCTCATGTACGTGATAAGCGCGTTGTTCGGCTTGAGCGCGATAGCGTTGACGGCGGTCAGCTCGCAAATCGCGGTTGTGATTCTGTTGGTCGTGGTGGCGGCGATAATCTATGGCGTGCGCAAATTGGGCATAGCCCGCCCCGCAAATTAGGTGATATTCATGGAAAAGTTAAAAGTCATGTCGATATTCGGCACGCGCCCCGAAGCAATTAAAATGGCTCCCGTGGTGCTTGAACTCCGCAAGTATCCGCAAGTCAAATCGTTGGTGGCGGTGACGGCGCAACATCGCGAAATGCTCGACCAGGTTTTGAATTTGTTCGGCATACGCCCCGACTTCGACTTAAACATCATGTCGGAGGCGCAGACGCTGTTCGACATAACGAGCCGCGCCCTCCTCGGCTTGGACAAGGTCTTGACGGAGGCTAAGCCCGACGTGGTACTTGTTCACGGCGACACGACTACGACGTTCGCGGGGGCATTGGCGGCTTTCTATCATCAAATCGAGGTCGGACACGTGGAGGCAGGCTTGAGGACGCGCAATAAGTTTTCGCCCTACCCCGAAGAAATGAATCGCCGCTTGACGGGCGCACTTACCGATTTACACTTTGCTCCGACGCCGACGGCTAAAGCAAATCTCCTGCGCGAGGGCGTCGACGCCGATAAAATCTTCGTCACGGGCAACACGGTTATCGACGCGCTTTATCAGACCGTCCGCGCAGATTTCAAGTTCCGACACGTCAGCGCGGGCAAACGGGTTATCCTCGTCACGACGCACCGACGCGAAAATTTGGGTGAGCCGCTCCGACAAGTCTACAAGGCATTGCGGCAGTTGGTTGAGGAGTTCCCCGACGTCGAAGTAATTTTCCCCGTGCACAAGAACCCGAAAGTCCGCGAGGTCGTCAACGAGGAGCTGGGCGGCTTGGAGCGCGTGCGCTTGACAGACCCGCTGGATTATGAACCGTTCGCCAACTTGATGAATCGGGCGACGCTCATCTTGACGGATTCGGGCGGCGTGCAAGAGGAGGCACCCGCGTTGGGCAAACCCGTCTTAGTCTTGCGCGACACAACGGAGCGACCCGAAGCAGTCGACGCGGGCACGGTAAAGCTTATCGGCACGAATCAAGCGAAGGTCTACGGCGCGGCGAAGCTTTTGCTTACGGACGCGGCGGCTTATCGGCAAATGGCGGAGGCGCGTTCACCCTACGGCGACGGACATGCGTCACGGCGTATCGTATCGGCTCTGCTGTGGCGTCACGGCTTGGCGACGGAACCTCCCGTTGAGTTCGACGCAGAAAATTTTTAAGCTAGAACTGCGCAGGCAGTTCGTTCCGTCGCGGCGAACACCTTGCCAACGTCTCAACGATTCGGCGCGTCCGCTGTTTGGCAACTTTTTAAAAGTTGTTCTTGACATAAAGCGGGTGTTATGGTATAAATTGCCGCGTTGAAGAAATTCAACTGCCGGCTTAGCTCAGTTGGTAGAGTAGCGCATTCGTAATGCGCAGGTCGAAGGTTCGAGTCCCTTAGCCGGCTCCATACAGAAACTAACAAGCCTCGGAGGAAACTTCGGGGCTTTCGTGCTCTTGCCCGCCCGCCGTCGCCGACGAAAAAATTTTTCAAAAACCTCGCGGCGGGAATTGAAAAAAAAAATAACAACTATAATAATCCTCAAGGCATCAAAAATTTCAGACGAGGAGCGGATTTTATGAGCACGATTGACAATGACACCTTCGGCAAGCTGGTCACGGGCACCGACGATAACGACAGCATTGCAAACAATCACTTGAAGGTGACAATAAGCGCGGGCGCAGGCGACGACACTATCAACAACTATAGACACTCTTGGGAAATTGATGGCGTCTATGCTTACGGCAGAGGTGGCGATAGCGTTTCAATCGACGGCGGCAACGGTAACGATTCAATCACGAGCTGGCAAACGAACTATGTCACGTTGAGCGGCGGCAACGGCGACGATACGATTGAAAACTACAGCTCCATCGCTAAAGTTTACGGCGGCGCAGGCAACGATTTAATCAACGGCAATGGTGGAGCGCACGTGACAATCGAGGCGGGCGCGGGCAACGATACAATCAGTCTCGGCTCGGACGCGACGAATACTCAAATCAACTACACGTCGGGCG
Source organism: uncultured Selenomonadales bacterium (assembly GCA_937877545.1). Classification (GTDB taxonomy): domain Bacteria; phylum Bacillota; class Negativicutes; order Selenomonadales; family Selenomonadaceae; genus Quinella. The sequence continues at coordinate 4,714 of CALFJE010000052.1, forward strand.
ACGGCAATGATTTAATCGTCGGCTTCAATGAAACGTCGACGCTGCGTATCGGCGACGGCAAAGGCACCTACTCAACCGTTGCGAGCGGCGAGGATATTATCGCGACGGTCGGCAGAGGCAAGATAACTTTGGTCGGCGCGGTTGACTTGGACGAGATTCACATTGACGGCGCACAAGTTTTGACCGTGACGGACGAGGATTCTGCCTCCTTGACTGCCCCCGCCGATTTTAAATTCGTCAACGCCGCCTCGCGCACGACGGCTTTACAAATCACAGGCAACAAGTTCGCCAATTCAATCCTCGGCGGCGCGGCAAACGATACGATTTGGGGCGGTTACGGCGCGGATACGATTATGAGCAATGCGGGTAACGATAAACTCTTCGGCGAGGCGGGCAACGACGTGCTCAGCGGCGGCGACGGCGCAGATACCCTCGACGGCGGTACGGGCAATGATACTCTGTTTGGCGGCGTCGGCAATGATTCACTCAGCGGCGGCAACGGCGACGACACTTTGTCGGGCGGTGCGGGCAATGACATTCTCCTTGGCGGAGCAGGTAACGACACTTTGAACGGCGGGGCGGGTAACGACAACTTGAGCGGCGGCAGCGGCAATGACCTGCTCCAAGGCGGCGACGGAGCCGATACGCTAACCGGCTACACGGGCAACGACACCTTGCAGGGCGGCGCGGGCAACGATAAGCTTTACGGCAACGCGGGCACCAATACCCTTTGGGGCGGCTACGGCAACGATACCCTTTGGGGTGGCACGGGAGCCGATACCTTCATTTACAACCCCGGCGAGGGCAAAGATGTTATTCGCGGTTTCGACAATACGGACATGCTTCAGATAACGGGCGATTGGACTGCCACTTATTACGGCGGGAGCGGGCGTGTCGTGTTTAAGGTTGATTCAACTTACAGCGCGATTATCCTCGAAAACTCCACCGCTGCGACTTACAACATTAACGGCGAAACTTATCACATAAGCGGAAACACTCTTGCCAAGTAAAATCTGCGCGGAGTCAAAAAAATAATCCCCCTCCAAATCGGAAGGGGATTTTTATTTTACATTGGAGGCGGTCCGCCCATGCGACGTCCGCCGCCCATGCCGGGTATACCGCCGCCTTGAGTGGCAGTCTTTTTGGCGTCGGCTTCGTAGGTCGTGGAAATGTCATCGCCGGGATTAAGCTCGCCGCTCGTGACTTCAACCGAATCCTCGGCGTAAAGTCCGACCGTTATATAAACCTTTTCGGCGACCTGCTTGCCCTGCGCGTCTTTGGTGATTCGCTCGACGTAGGAGCCTTGCGCGTCGGTCTTGAGGGCGGCTATCGGCACACAGAGCGCGTCGCGAACTTGCCCGACGATAATATCAAGCCTCGCAGTCATGGCGGGCAACAGGAGATTTTCTTCGTCGGGCGCGATGAACGTCACATAGTAATAAATGACGGAGTTGCTTGAACTTGAGCTTGAACTCGTCGAGGAGCTGTTGGTGTCCCACGAGTTGGATACGTCGGTTTGAGAGATTTTGGTAACCTCGGCGCGAAACGTCTTATCGGGGTAGGCGTCGACGGTGAAGGTTGCCCGCTCGCCAACCTTAACGCTGCCGATGTCGGTTTCGTCGACCTTAGCCTTAACGAGCTTCTCGCTGAGGTCGGCAATGCGCATGATAACCGTCGGGTTGGTGGAGCCTTGAACAGCCATAGTGCCGGGAGTCTTCGGTTCGCCTACGACTATGCCGTCCATGGGCGCGGTTATGACGGTCTGATTAACGTCGTCCTCGGCAAGCTCCACGGAGGATTTGGCGCGGTCGTATTCGTATTGGGCGTCCTGCAATTCCTCCAGAGACTTCGCGCCGATTTTATAAAGCCGCTCCGTCCGCTCAAGCTTTTGGCGGGCGTTGGTCAGCGTGAAGTTTGCCTGGTCGAGCTTAGCTTCATAGTCTTTGCCGTCGAGGATTGCCACAACTTGCCCTGCGCGGACGTGGTCATTTTCCTCGACAAGAATCTCCTTGATACGCGCCGTGACTTTGCCGCTGACTTCAACGCTGTCGCGGGGCTGGACGGTGCCCGTCGCCGAAACGGTTTTGGTCAAATCCGTGCGGATAACTTTTGTCGTCTCGTAGGACTTAACGGTCTCGGCTGTCACTTGCTCGTTATAAAAGTAGTAGCCTGCCGCCGCGCCGCTTAGCAGTGCCGCCACAATTAAAATCTTCCACTTCATCCCTAATTCCTACTCCCTAATTCCTAATTGCTTTAAGCGTGTCGCCGATTGCGTGAGCAAGGTCAAAGCTGTATCGCGCCACGTCGTACTTTGCGCTGACGTTATTTTTCTTAGCCGTCGACAGCGAAACCTCCGCGTCCAAAATATCCAAAAGAATTCCCTCGCCGGCGTTGTAGCGTTCGGTCGCTATGTAGCGTTCCTCCTCAGCAAGCTCAACCGCCTTTTGCGTCGTCGTCAAGCGCAGGAGCGCGATTTTCAAATTCTTGTGCGCCGTCACAACGTCCTCGTGCACGCCGTCCAAATCCGAATCCATTGCCAACTTGAGCCGCTCGACTTCCAACTTGGCAGAATCGACCGCCGCCCGCGTGACGCCGCTGTCGAAGATGTTCCACGTCGCGCTGATACCTGCCGAGGCATCGGGCGTGATGTGCCACCGCCGCGACGCCGCATTTAAATCCGTGCCGACGTTCGCATTGACGTTGGGCAACCAGCCCGACTTCGCGCTTTCCACGTCCAGCTCGCCCTGTTCGATACGGAGCGCGTCCGCCTGCAAATCGGAACGATTTTCCTCCGCCGCCGTCAAGTAAGTTTCCACGTCGCCCAACTCAAAGTGCGTCTCGAAGTCCTCAACCGTCAAGCTCGCGATTGAATCCGTCGACATCAAGGCGGCTAAGTTCGTAAGCGCGACCTCGTAAGCGGCATGGGAACGGGCGGCTGTCTGTAGTGCGTTGCTCGTCTCGACTTGGGCGCGCAGTAAGTCTATCTTAGCCTTGGCTCCCGCGTCGAATTGCGCCGCTATCATTTTCTCGTGCTCGGATAAATTCTGTTCCGTCTCCAAATCGACCCGCGACGTCGCCAAATTTTCCAGCGCGTTGACGTATGCCGTCACCACTTGATAAATCAAATTGTCCTGCGCCTGCGCGAATTCCAACTTGGAAACCGTTATGCCCAGCTCGGCGGATTTTATTGCCGTCTCCAATCGCCCGCCCGAATACAGCGGCAACGACGCGCTTAAGCCCGTTGAGGCTCGCTCGGAGGCATCGACGCCCTCGGTCTTCGACGCATTAACCGAACCCGACGCGCTTATCGTTACGCCCTTGCGTCCCCGCGCAGATTTCAGCGACTCCTCAGCCACGCGTATCGCCTGCTCTGTCCGCTGAAGGCTCGGATTGTTTGACAGTGCCGCTTGAATCGCCTCGCGCACCGGCAACGCTTGCGCCGACGGCGTCAGCAACAACAACATTAGGATTGCCGTTAATATTTTTATCATCGCTACTCTCCTTGACAATCGGATTAGCCTTAGCCGCGCTTATCACGTCGTCGACCGTCAACCTGCGCGGAGTTTCGTCGACCGAAGCCGCAACCGTCGAGCTTGGAGCCTTTTCGTCGACCGAAGCCGTGACCGTCGAGCCGGGAGCCTTTTCGTCGACCGAAGCCGTGACCGTCGAGCTTGGAGCCTTTTCGTCGACCGAAGCCGTGACCGTCGAGCTTGGAGCTTTTCCGTCGACCGAAGCCGTGACCGTCGAGCTTGGAGCCTTTCCGTCAGCCGAATCCATGACCGTCGAGCTTGGAGCTTTTCCGTCGACCGAAGCCGCGACCGTCGAACTTGGAGCCTTTTCGTCGGGCGCAGATTTTTTATCGGATATGTCGACCTCGTTAAGCGTCTGCGAAAGTGCCGCCTGCGCCTTACGGAATTCCCGCAAGCCTTTGCCGAGGGCGCGTCCCACTTCCGGCAACTTGCTCGGTCCGAAGACTATCAGCCCCACAATCAATATCACTATGAACTCGCCCGCGCCTATTCCAAACATGATTAGCCTCCCAAAAATTTTTGCCATTATAACATGCGCGGGGCGTTATTCAAATATTTTTCAGGAAAATTTATTCGGCGGGCGCGGCGTGTGACAAATGCCACATTCTGGAGGGCAATTTAAATGCGCCTTGCAAATGCGGTTGCCGCTGTTGTATAATCGCACAAGACTTTAATCAATTTTATAAGGGGGAAACTCTAATGATTTACACCGTAACGTTCAATCCCGCGATTGACTACATCATTCGGCTCGGCAAGCTCACGACCGGCGCGATAAACCGCGTGACGTATGAGCAGGTGCTCGGCGGCGGCAAGGGCGTAAACGTCTCAATCGTGCTCGGCAACCTCGGACATAAGTCGACGGCGACGGGCTTCCTGGCGGGCTTCACGGGCGACGAGATTGTTCGCCAACTGCGCAACTTTAACGCTGCAGACGATTTCGTCAAGCTCGACGAGGGTTTCTCCCGCATTAACGTCAAGGTCAAAGCTGAAGTCGGCGGCGAAACCGAAATTAACGGTCAAGGTCCCAAAATCAGCGACGCCAAACGCGAGGAACTCTTCAAGAAGCTCGAACAGCTCGGCGCGGACGATACGCTTATCCTGTCCGGCTCCATACCCAACACGCTCCCCGACGACATGTACGAGCAGACGCTCAGCCGCATTCAGGGCAAAGGGATTCGTTTCGTCGTCGACGCGGAAAAGGGTCTTCTGCTCAAAGTCTTGAAATTCAATCCGTGGCTCATCAAACCCAATAATCACGAGCTGGGCGATATGTTTGGCGTCAAGCTCACGAGCGACGAGCAGATTGTCGAATACGCCAAGAAGCTCCAGGACAAGGGCGCGAGGAACGTTCTGATTTCGATGGCGGGCGACGGCGCGATATTCGTCCCCGAAGGCGGCGCGACGTTCTTTAAATCGGCGGCTCCCAAGGGCAAGCTGGTCAATTCGGTCGGCGCGGGCGATTCCATGGTTGCGGGCTTCGTTGCGGGCTACATTGAGAGCAACGGCGATTATGAACGCGCCTTCAAAATGGGCTTGTGCACCGGCTCGGCGTCGGCTTTCTCAGAAAATCTTGCCACGCGTCCCGAAGTAGAGGCTCTGCTCAAGACTCTTGCGTAACTCCTCCTTGCCAAAATAGACAAAGGCGGTGTTCCCTATGGCAACGAAAATCACAAATTACATATCCAAAAAATCTATCGCGCTCAACGTGCACCCGTCCGACAAAAACGAAGCGATTGATATGCTGGTCGATTTGCTCATGACGGCGGGCACAATCAAGGATAAATCCCTGGTCAAGCGCGACATCTTAAAGCGCGAGGCGCAAGGCTCCACGGGCTTGGCGAACGGCTTGGCAACTCCGCACGCGCAAAACAATGCCGTCAAAAAGCCGTCAATATCGGTTATCACGGTACCCGAAGGCGTCGAGTTCAATTCAATGGACGGCAAACCTGCGCGGTTGCTGATGTTGTTCGCGGCACCCGAAAAGGCTGACGATACCGCAATGACGAACATGGGGCGGTTGGCAGTCCTGCTAATGGACGACGAGTTTAAGGAAAACCTTATAAAGGCAACGTCGCCCGCCGAGATAATACGCATCATCGACGAAAAAGAAATTGCCCGCGCCAAAAGCGAAACGCCCGAACCCGACGTCTCCTCCAACACGAAGATTATCGCGGTTACGGCTTGCCCGACGGGTATATCTTCCTCGTTCATGGCTCGCGAATCGCTTAAGCAGTGCGCCGAGAAATTGGGCTTGAGTATCCGCGTTGAAGTTCACGGCGCGGCGGGCGTCTATCACGCGCTGTCCGACGAGGAGATTAAAAACGCCGACGTGGTTATCGTGGCGGCAAGCAAGCGAATCCCCATGAAGCGTTTCGACGGCAAGCCCATGATTCAGACGGCGGTCGGCACCGGCATTCGCAAGCCCGAACAACTTTTCAAGCGCATTAAGGAGGGGCAAGCTCAACCCTTCCAAGCCACAGAGGACGACGAAACCCTCGGCGAAAAACTCTTCAACAAGATTAAGAGCATTTTCTCATGAAGCCGATTAAAATCTTCCTGTTGGCGGCGATTACGGTTGCGCTGTTGCAAAGTGTAGCCTGCGCGGAAAACTCCGAGCGATTGGAGATTCTCAACGACACGGGGCGCAACATCAACGCCCTGTATATCGCGCCCGTCGGCAATACAAATTGGGGCAAGGACTTCGCGGCGGCGGCTCCCTTTGAAGTCTTCCAAAAGAAAATCCTCAAGTACAACCCCGCGATTCGCTACTACAAGCTAAAGATGACTTTGGACGACGGGCGGGAAATTGTTTGGGAAGGCGACAAGCAGATTGACTTTGCGGGCGCGAAGAAAATTATCCTCTACAGCGGCAAAAACGACGCCCTCAAGTATGCGATTTACCGCTCGCCCGTCGATAAGTCCAAACGTAAAAAATCGGCTGAGTCCGATTGATTATAACCGTCGGCTTCGGTCGGCGGCAGAATTCATTCATAATTTGTAAGGAGAAGTGCACTATGAGAGTTACTGATTTGCTCAAAAACGCAAGCATTGACCTCGGTGCCCACGTCAAGGACAAGCAGGACGCCATTTCGCACCTGGTTGACCTTATGGACAAGGGCGGCAACCTCAAGAACAAAGAGCAGTACAAAAAGGACGTCTTTGCTCGTGAGGCGTCGGGTACCACGGGTCTCGGCGACGGCATTGCTACGCCGCACGCCAAATCTTCCGGCGTTAAGGCTCCCGGTCTTGCCGCAATGACCATTCCCGAAGGTATCGACTTCGAGTCAATGGACGGCAACCCTGCGCGGCTTTTCTTCGCTATCGCGGCACCCGACGGCGGCAACGACGAACACTTGATGATTCTGTCCAAGCTCGCTACCATGGTTATGGATCCCGACTTCAAAGAGGCTCTCGTCAAGGCGACGACCAAGGAAGAATTCCTCAAGATTATCGACGACAAAGAGGACGGCAAGTTCCAGGCTCCCGCCGACTCCGCCAACGCCGCGCCCGCTCCGACTGCCGACCATATCCAAATCCTGGCGGTTACGGCTTGCCCGACGGGTATCGCGCATACGTTCATGGCGGCTGAAAGTTTGGAGCAACACGCCAAGAAACGCGGCATTTCCATTAAGGTCGAGACGAACGGCTCCGGTGGCGCGAAGAACGTTTTGACTGCCGAGGAAATCGCCAAGGCTGACGGCATTATCGTCGCGGCGGATAAAAACGTCGCAATGGCGCGTTTCGACGGCAAGAAGGTCGTTATCACCAAGGTTGCCGACGGTATCAACAAGGCTGACGAACTCATTGACCGCGCCCTCGGCGGCAATGCCCCCGTTTACCACGCGAAGGCGGGCGAATCTGCCGGTGACGGCGGCGGTGGCGGCGGCGAAAACGAAAGCATCGGTCGCCAAGTTTATAAGCACCTCATGAACGGCGTATCGCACATGTTGCCGTTCGTTATCGGCGGCGGTATCTTAATCGCTATCTCGTTCCTCATTGACGGTTTTGCCGTTGACTTGAACAGCTTGCCTGCCGAAGAGCGCAGTAAGTTCGGTTCGATAACTCCTGCCGCCGCAACGTTCATGGGCATTGGCGGCGCGTCCTTCGGATTTATGTTGCCTGTCCTCGCGGGCTTTATCTCCATGTCAATCGCCGACCGTCCCGGTTTGGCGGCGGGCTTCGTCGGCGGCGCACTCAGTGCCTCTAACGGCTCCGGCTTCCTCGGCGCGTTACTTGCGGGCTTCCTCGCGGGCTTTATCGTCAACTGGCTCAAAAAAGCTCTCAGCTTCTTCCCGCCCTCGCTCGAAGGTACCAAGCCCATTCTGTTCTATCCATTGCTTGGCGTCCTGATTATCGGCTTGATTTGTAACTTCGTTATCGGTCCGCCCGTCGCGGGTATCAACGAGGCTCTCAAGAACACGCTCAGCAACATGGATCCTTCCGCTAAACTTTTCATGGGCGCGGTTATCGGCGGCATGATGGCTGTCGATATGGGCGGTCCGCTCAACAAGGCGGCTTACGTCACAGGCGTCGGTCTCCTCGCGGACGGCAACTATTACGTCATTGCGGCGGCTATGGCGGGCGGCATGGTTCCCCCGATTGCCATTGCTATCGCTATCATCTTCTTCAAGAACAAATTCACGAAAAACGAGCAAAAGACGACAGCAACCAATGTGATAATGGGCCTCTCGTTCATATCCGAGGCCGCGATCCCATTCGCTGCGGGAGATCCGCTCCATGTCATACCCGCTTGCGTTGTCGGTTCAGCTTTGACAGGCGCATTGGTTATGCTCTTCGACTGCACCTTGATGGCTCCGCACGGCGGAATTTTTGTCGTACCGACGATTGGTAACCCGTTCGGCTACTTGGCGGCGATCGCTATAGGCTCGGTCGTCGGCGGCGTTATCCTCGGCTTTATCCGTAAACCCAGACCGCAAGATTGATAAAGCATTGTACCGAATAAAAACGGCGGCAGGCTCAAGGGCTTGTCGCCGAATTTTTTTGTCGCTCGAATAAGTATCGTCTTAGCTGTCGTCGCGTACCATGAGATATTCCACAGGCTTGCCCAAAATCTCAGAGAGCTTTGCCCAATCTTTTGCCGTGAAGTTTTTCTTGCCGTGCATTTTCTCGGAAACGGATTGATGAGATAAACCCAGAAGCTCCCCTAGTGCAGTGTACGTCAGCTTTTGATTGAATATTTCCTTCAGTAAATTTTCATAAGGAGATTTACCGCGATTCGTCGGCGTTGATTCCAAACCGTCGTCGCGTGCCAGGAGATACTCGGCAGGCTTGTCAAAAATCTCGACGAGCTTGGCAATGTCCTTATTCGTGAACTTCCGCACGCTGAGCATTTTGCGAGAAATGTTTGCTTGACTTATACTAAGGAGTTCAGCCAAGTTGCTGTATGAGATTTGTTGATTATCCATTTCTGTTCGCAAGTTCTTATACGGTGTATCACCGCGATTGTTCGTTGCAAAAACCATTCGAGCTTCGCCCGTGTGATGCTTGCCGTAGAACGGATTATTTTCCCCGCTTCGCGACGCCATTACCAACGGCTGACCGTCCTCGCGTTCAAACAGATATTCAGCAGGGAGCCCGAAAATTTCAACGAGTGTTGCAACGTCCTCTTCGCTGAACTGACGCAGGTCTCTCATTTTCATGGAAAGAGAAGGTTGCGACGTGCCCATACGTTTGGCAAGTTTCCCGTAAGAAAATTTCTGCTCAATCATTGCGTTCAGCAAATTCTTGTAAGGCGTATCGGCGCGTTTCGCGTCCGCCATTTTCACGCACGCCTCCGCCGGCAGATTCTTGCCGAACCAGTAATGGTTTTCGCCGCAAAGCCCGCTACCGCCTTCGCCGCCGTCGGTCAAGTTGTAACCGTTCGGAGATTTGCAATCGAAGTGGGCAATCCAAAAAACTTCGCGCTCGTCGAGTTCCGCTCTGCTTTCGCATTCTTCAACGACTTCACAAGAGAAATTTTCCGCGCCGTACTTGCGAATCGCATTGCCGATACGTGAATCTGCGACTGCATGTTCTCTGAAACGCACTTCGATTGAGCGCGTCGTCTGCCCGACGTAAGCCTTGCAGTTGAGGTTGTTCGTGAGCTTGTAAATGACGCCGTAGACTTCCATACTACCTCCGCCTTTCGTTGACAGCGCGGCGCGAGCGGGTTATAATCCATAAAGGAAAGGCTCTGCGCTTTGCTGTTGGTTGATTTTGACGAACTAATCATAGCACGCAGGGCTTTTCCCGTCAACAAAACGAAAACTGCAAAAAAATTTATCGGCTTTAAACATTCGGGGCATAGATGTTTCTGAGCTTCAATGGATGCACAGCGGTATAACGGCAACTTACGGGACGCTCGGAGAAACTTTGTTCGCAATCAGCGGCGTGAAAACTGCCGACGGGATTGACGTCGACAATACCAAAAAAACAGTGACGTTAAAAAGTGTAAACCGCAGTAACGGGGCTGAATCGGCAAGCCAAACAGAAGGCTGTTTTCTCGACAACAACAAAGCTCCGACCATTACTGCTCCGAAAGGAATTACTTATACGGCAGCTGTGAATCTCACAGTTGCCGAACCTGCTCTTGAATGGAAAATCGGCGGCACCACTACCACCCTAAGTGCGGACATCGGCGCAACTTACAACGTCGCAAATAATAAGGTCACGTTTGCCAAGCCAAAGAAAGGTGTTACTCAAGCCGTGTTGACAGGCATTAACAAAAACGCCGCACTTACTCTGCCGACTAATAAAGTCATCACATTAAGCGCGGACGTTCTCGACAGCAAAACTTCTCTCAAGTCCAATGCCGGCGATTATTCAATCAAGCTCACGGGCAATATGAACGGCAAAATTTTCTTCGGAACGAGCGGATCCGACGAAATCATTGCAGATGCAGACAACGCGGCAGTCAACGGCGGTGCAGGCAATGATATTTTTTCGATTAAAGGCGAAAATGTCACGGTAACGGGCGGAAAGGGCAATGACACCTTTAGGCTCCAAGAGGGCGCAACGTTAATTTACGGTTCCGGCGACGGCAAAGACTCCGTCAATTTCGTCGAAGGTCTCAAAATCAGTTTGAGCGGCTCTGCCGAAATCAAATCCATATCACAAAATGATTCGGATATTATTCTCGACTTCGGCAGAAATTCTTCCGTTACCGTCACCGACGCAGGAGAAATCGGAAGCTTTGAGTTGCTCGGCAAGAAACAAAATCTTACGGTCAATCCCCGCAAGTTCGCGCTCGTTGACGATTTGGCTTTCGATAAAGAAAAATCTCCCTCCGCAGTGACTATTTCGACGGACACGACGTTAAAGGAAATATTTATATTGAAGGTAATTCCAAAGCCAATACTGTACACCTTCATTTACGCCGACGGCGACGTCAAGGATTTTATCTACGGCTTCGACGATAACCCTCAAAGACTTTACGGCGACAACCTTCAAAATTAACGGCGACACTTATGTAATTAACAATTCCAAACTCAGTAAGAAATAGTTCCTTTGGTAAACAGCGGAAAGCCTTGGCGAAGAGCCGAGGCGTTTTTTTTCCAAAGTGCTCCGACTGTGCTATAATGCCGCCGAGGTGATTCACTTGATAAAAATTTTTTTTAAGCTTGTCTTGCTCGCGGGCTTTTTTGCAACGATGTTCTTTGCCTTCAATGCGGTAAAGACGATTGACGGTGCGGCGGCGGCAGGACAACCGCAATCGTTACGCGGCTCCGATAATCCGTCGGCAGTCGTAACCTACGGGCGCAAGGCAATGGCAACGACCATGGAGTTTGCCGCCCCGATACTGAAAAAATTCGGCATCGACGCGGGCGACAATTGGACGCAAGACAGCGACCCGATAACTCAACACATGGAAGACGCGGGCAAAGCCGTTGATGAGGCTTTCAAGAAAATTGGCAACTAAGGAGTGGTTCATTTGCTTAAAATTTCTCCGACGCTCGAAGAGTTTCAAGCCTTCGCGCAGAGTTCAAACCTTATCGCCGTCAGCGCGAATATAAACACCGATCTGGATACGCCCGTGTCTATTTTTTACAAGCTCGTCGACAAGGGGCGCGGCTTTATCCTCGAATCCGTCGATACCACGCAACAAGCCTTCGGGCGATTCTCTTTTATCGGCGCGGAGCCTTTCGTTGAGTTGCAAGTTTTCAAGTCCAAGCTCATGATTCGCGACGACGATTTGATGAAGTGCATCGACGGCGAACCCGTCAGCGCGATTAAAAAGTTCATGGCGCGTTACAAGCCCGCCGCCCTCGATAAAAACCTCCCGCTCGCCAACGGCGGCATGGTCGGCTATTTTAACTTTGAAGTCGCCGCAACGTTCGACAGGATTCGCGGGCTCGACCTCGGCGACGAGGAACTTTTGGGGCAATTCATGATTTGCCGCGTGCTTATCGTCCTCGACGCCCTTAAAAATTCTGCGCGGCTCATTTATCTTGCTGACGTTTCCGCGCAGGACAATATCCCCGAACTTTACGCCGAAATCGCCGCCCGCATGAATCAAATCGCTCGGAAAATCGCCGCCCCGCTTAACGTCTCCGCCCCCGTCGATAAAAATCCTCGCGAACCCGTCAATTTCATGGCTCGTTACGGCGACGCTCCGCCCGAAGTCCTTAACGCCATCGAACGCGCCAAGGAATACATTTTCGCCGGCGATATTTTCCAGGTCGTCCCCTCCAAGCAATTTCGCGCAAAAATTTCAAAGCCCGCCTTCCTGTTCTACCGCAAGCTCCGCCAAGTCAATCCGTCGCCCTACATGTTCTATCTGAACTTCGGCTCCGTGAAATTGGTTGGCGCGTCGCCCGAAATGCTCGTCAAAGTCGCGGGCAAAAAAGTTTATACCTACCCGATAGCCGGCACCCGTCGACGCGGAAAAGACTCCGACGAAGACTCAGCCCTCGCCGCCGAACTTAAAGCCGACATCAAGGAAAACGCCGAACACTCCATGCTGATTGACCTCGCCCGCAACGATTTGGGCAGAATCTGCGCGGCGGGCACCGTCAAGGTCGACAAACTCCGCGCCGTCGAATATTTCAGCCACGTTATGCATATGGTTTCGAGCGTGTCGGGCGTCTTGAGCGCGAACTTTACGCCCGTCGACGTGTTGAAGGCGACTTTCCCCGCCGGCACCGTCAGCGGCGCACCCAAGCTCCGCGCCATGGAAATTATTCACGAGCTGGAGCCTGTCCGTCGCAAGAGCTACGCGGGCACCGTCGGCTACATGGATTTTTGCGGCAATATGGATATGTGTATCACGCTCCGCACAATGCGGATTGAAAACGACGCCGACGCCGTGATTCAGACGGGCGCGGGCATTGTAGCCGATTCCGTCCCGCTTAACGAGTATCGCGAATTCCTTCAGAAGGCTAAGGCTCTGTTTGAGGTCGTCGAGGAGGTCGAGAACAATGATTCTCCTGCTTGATAATTACGATTCGTTTACTTACAACGTCTATCAACTGCTCAGCGAACTCGGCGCGACGGTCGAGGTCGTGCGCAACGATAAAATTTCCGTCGACGAGGTTAAAAATTATTCGGCGGTGATAATTTCCCCCGGTCCGGGCGTTCCGAGTGACGCGGGCATTTCCGAACAGTTAATCGCCGAGCTTAAGGGCACGTTGCCGATTTTGGGAATTTGCCTGGGACATCAAGCTATCGGCGAGGTGTTCGGCGGCAAGGTCGTCCGCGCCAAGGAAATCGTTCACGGCAAGACTTCACGGCTCAAGCACAACGGCAAGGGCATTTATCGCGGGCTGGAGCAGGGCGTTGAGGTCGGTCGCTATCATTCGCTGATTATCGAGCGCGAGACTCTGCCCGCTTGTTTGGAGGTCACGAGCGAGCTTGACGACGGAACGATTATGGGCGTCCGCCATAAAGCCTTCGACGTGGAGGGTATCCAATTCCACCCCGAATCAATCTTGACGCCCGAAGGCCGCCGCATGATGCAGAATTTCCTTAACGGCTTGACGCGGCATTAAATCGTCAACGCGCAAATAATTTCAAAATCGGTCGCGAGCCGATTTTTTTATTGCTTTGACGCCGTTTAAGCGATAAAATTGCGGCAAAAATTTCTTTACGATTGGGAGGTTCACATCATGAAGATTTTATTCGTATGTAGCGGGAATACGGGGCGGTCGCCCATGGCGCAATTCGTTATGCAAAAGCTGGTTGCCGACGCCGGCTTGTCCGACAAAATCAGCGTGGCGAGTGCCGCAAGCAAGCTCAACGCTTCGGGCGGTCTGCACGAGGGCATTGCCGCCAAACTCCGCGCCGAGAATATACCCTACGGCGAACACGCCGCCCACACCGTCACGAGCGAAGACTACGCGGCGAGCGATTTGATTGTTTGCATGGACGCGGGCAACGTCGAGCAGGTCAAGGCGATTGTCGGCGGCGATTCGGCGGGCAAAATTCAAATGCTCCTCGACAAAGACATTCCTTGGGACAAAAACGGTTTCGCCGTCACTTACGAAGACATTCTGCGCGGTTGCAAGGCTCTGCTTGAGAAAATCGCATGAACGCCGCCTATATCTCCAAGCTGATTCGCCCGTTCGTCCGCGACAACAAGCTCACTTATGACGACTTCGATAAAATTTTTGGCTTTCTGCCGCGCAAGGAGCAATATTCAATCGCCGACACCGTCCAGGACGATTTGAATATTGAGCTTGTCGACGAAATAGAGGAACTGCCGCAAGAGGACGCGCCCGTCGAAGATACCGCGCTCATTGTCCGCGAACCACGCGAAATACGAATGCCCAACAAATTGCTGATTCGCATGATTCAGGACGGCGACGAACAGGCGCGGCAAGACCTCTGCGTAAAAAATCGCGGGCTTGTCGATAAATTTGCCTTCAAGTATTGGAAGAAATTCCGAGACAAATTGGACTTGGAAGATTTGCTTCAAGAGGGCAATATCGGGCTGATTACCGCCGCCGAGCGATTTGACTTCAGCAAAAATACGGAGTTCAGCACCTACGCCACGTGGTGGATTGTGCAAAAAATTATGCGAGCCATTGCCGATACGGGGCTGGCAGTCCGCTTGCCCGTGTATCTTGTACAAAAAATCCTTAAGGCATCCGGGCTTGACAGACATTTTCAAACTCAGGATATAGAATTGCGGGAACGCCTTGAACTGATTGCGCGGGAAATGGACACGACCTCGGAGGAGATTCGGCGGCTGTTCAAGTTGCGCGACATATATTTTCGGCTGATTTCGTTGGATACGCCGGTCGGGGAAGAGAACGATACGCCGCTTGCAGACTTTATCCCCGATGAGCGGTCGACGCTTGAGGACGACGTTGAACTTGTAATTTTGCGTGAGCAAATCGATGACATTTTGAGCACTTTGACGGAACGCGAGCAAGACGTTTTAAAATTGCGATACGGTTTGGAGGACGGCAAAGAGCGAACGCTTGAGGAGGTTGGCAAAATTTTCAATGTGACCCGCGAGCGGATACGGCAAATCGAGGCAAAGGCGTTGCGGAAACTCCGTCACCCCGCCCGGTCTAAAAAGCTCCGTGACTTTCTGGATTGAGGAGGCGAGGCTTTGACTGAGCTTATCTCAAGGCGACTGCGCGAAAAATTTGCGAGCCTGCCGTTCGAAAAGAATTCAATCGTCGTGCTGAAGGGCATACCGCCGAGCTTTGTCGACGAAAACTTATCGGCGGATTTGGATTCGGCAAAGGACAACCCGTTGAATTATTTCATGCGCCTGACGAACGACGGGCGGCGATTTATCACGCACGAGGAGTTTCTCTTGCTGAAACCGTTCCTCCTCACGCAACACGACACGATTTATCTGCTGAACAATAACCTGTTCATGGAGCAATACCCGATTGAGGCGGTGTTCGGCGAAGAGACGCGGGCAAAATTGCTTGAACACTTTACGGAGCCGGAAGACACCCTCGACGAACCCGAAGCGGAAAATCTCGGCAGTGTCGCAAAGTTGATTGAGCTGTTCGTCGGGTTGAAAGCTTGCGGCGATTATCTTGTCGGCGTGTACAATGACGAAGCCGCTTTGAACGAGCCTAAGATTAGCGTCGTGAATTTGTTCGAGCCTGCCGATACCGAGCTTGTGGAAATTGATTCGGACTCCGCGCAGATTTTTATCGATTTGCAGGAGGAAACGGACTTCGTCGCGCTGATTCGGCAAGTTATGTTCAATCCGCCCGGCAAGCTCTTTGTGCGGACGCAAAATTATATCGGCGATAAGTCGCGGCTCAATGAACGCTTGAAAATTCTCCGCCAATATTTACCCGCGCAGATTTACCGCGTGCGCCCCGAAGAATTTAAACGCGGCTTTGAACATCGCGACGCCTACAACGAAATTCTGAAACGCCATTGGGGCTACGACAGCTTCAGGAACTTTACCGTCTACGACCTGCAAAAATTGAACGGCGGCGTCAAAAGCACGTTTAAAGTCTCGCAGGAGCAAATCATTTCGGACATCGTTCAACAGGTCGAGCTTTGCATGGAAAATGAAAACTTTCGCGACGTGTTCGTAACGGCACCGACGGGCGCGGGTAAATCCGTCATCTTCCAAATCCCCGCGATTTACCTCGCCGAACGATACAAATTGCTGACGATAGTAATTTCGCCGCTAATCGGGCTAATGACCGACCAAGTAAAAAATTTGGAGCTGAAAAATTATCGGCAGGCGGAAACGATAAACTCCGACATATCGCCGATACTCAAAGAGCAAATCATCGAGCGCGTGGCGGCGGGCGAATGCAATATCCTGTACCTGTCGCCCGAAACGCTTTTGGGGCGCAGTGAACTTGAACAGCTTATCGGCGAGCGGACGGTCGGGCTGATTGTCATAGACGAGGCGCATATCGTCACGACGTGGGGCAAGCAGTTTCGCCCCGATTATTGGTTCTTGGGCGACCACATCAGGAAGTTGCGCAAGAGGAATCCGTTTGTTATCGCGACCTTCACGGCGACGGCGATTTATCACGGCGCGGAGGACATGTACGACGACACGATTGACAGCCTGCACCTTCGCACGCCGATAACTTATCTGGGCTACGTCCGGCGCGACAACATCGACATTGTTATCGACAAGAAACCCCTCGATAAGGGCGAGCGCGCCGAATACGAATTCGCCAAGCTTATCGATATTGAAAATGCCATCAAGCGGGCGAACATCTTGGGCAAGAAGACGCTGATTTATTTTCCCGAAGTCAAGCTTATCGAACAGGCGAAGTACATTTTGCAGAATCGGAACAGTTTTGACGGCGTGGCGATTTATCACGGGCGGCTTGCCAAGGACGATAAGCGCGAGAGCTACGAAAAATTTTACAACGGCGAGAAACCCGTCATGTTGGCGACAAAGGCGTTCGGCATGGGCATAGACATTAACGACATCGAAATTGTCATGCACTACGCGCCGACCGGCAACGTTTGCGATTATGTTCAGGAGTTGGGGCGTGCGGCGCGGTTGAAAAATCTGCGCGGCGTGGCGTATTATCACTACGACAAGAGCGATTTTAAGTATATCAAGCGGTTGCACGGGCTTTCGGCGATTAGGAATTATCAGCTGGTGGCGGTGGCTAAGAAAATTTATGAGCTGTACCGTTTCAAGCCGAAGAATAATTTTCTTTTGGACGCGGAGAATTTTGCTTACATCTTCGACCGCTACGCCGACGAGGCGACAGCCGTCAACAAAGTCAAGACCGCACTTCTGATTATCCAAAAAGACTTCGAGGCGCAATTCGGCTTTTCGCCGCTGACGGTTCGACCGATACCGTTATTCGCGACGGGCTTTTTCGTGATAAATCCCGCGACGCAGAAAAATCTCCGCCGAGACTACGGCAACTGCTTCAAGGAAATTGAACACGCCCTGCACGTTTGCCGAGTCAACCTGCAAGCGATTTGGGATAGAAAATTCCGCGACCGCTCCTTTCCGCAGTTCAAATATCTGCTTTACACCAAGAGCGACGAGCTGAGCTTTAACAGCAATTATCCGATTAAGCCCGCGTTGTGCGTCGAGATAATCTTTGCCGGCGACTTCCGCGCAGGTTTCGATAATCTGTTCGGGCAATTCAAGGCAGCGGTCATGCGTTCGGTCAAAGACAGCAAATATATTTCCGTCGACGATTTGATTGGCGGCATGAGCGTTTCCAAATATCGGGCGCGGAATATCTGCGAGGTTTTAATCGCGTCGATGAACACTTACAGGAAGAATTTCAACAGCAAGGCGCAAGCCCTGTTCGCGGAAAGAACCATGCCCAACGGCAAGATTTATTACCGATTCAACACGGCTATAAGATTTTATTTCGCGTGGGTCGAAAAGATTTTTGACAGGATAATCGCCGAAACGCACGACGGGCAACTTTACATCACTGACACGGCGGGCAAGGCGGCTAAGGAAATTAACACGGTGCTGGGCATTTTGGAGGCGTTGGACGTGCTGAGCTTCAACATGACGGGCGGCGCGAACAGCCAACTTTATATCCACATCAATCAGATACGCAACTTGAAAAATATAATCGACGCGGGCGGTCACTACTCGAACAGAATTTTGGAGTCGGTGGCACGTCGGCATAAAATATCGGTCGAGACGCTGACTTACATTTACGAGGGCGACTTCGACAACGCGGCGATTTGGGACTTGCTGGAGGATTATTTCCTCGGCAGGAAAATTATTTGACGGCAAGAAATAATCGGCGGAGGTGATTGCATGAAGGAACGAATTCATAAGGACGTGGTGATAATCGGCGCGGGCATGGCGGGCTTGACGGCGGCTCTTTACTGCGGGCGCATGAATCTCGACACGCTGGTTTTGGAAAACGGGATAATCGGCGGGCAAATCGCAAATGCCGTCGCGATTGAAAATTATCCCGGCTTCGAGAGCGTCAACGGCGGCGATTTGATTTCGACGGTTCAACGGCAGGCTGAAAATTTCGGCGCGACGATTGACGAATTCGACGAGATTGAACGCGTGACGCTCAAGACTTCGCCTAAGCTCATCGAGACGCAGGAGAAAATCTACGAGGCTGACGCCGTGATAATCGCGAGCGGCATGAATCGGCGCAAGTTGCCGTTGCCGGAGGAAAAAAAGTTCGCGGGGCGCGGCGTGCACTATTGCGAGCTGTGCGACGGTCACGCCTACGACGGCAAGATAATCGCGGTGGCGGGCGGCGGCAATGCGGCTGTCGACGCGGCGAATTTCTTAACCAAATACGCGAGCAAACTTTATCTGATTCACCGTTCGGAGTTGCGTGCCGACGAATTTTCACAACGACGCCTGCGCGGCAACGACAAAGTTACAATCCTGTTGCAGACGGAGATAAAGGCTCTGCGCGGCGATAAGCGTTTGGAAAGCGTCGAAGTCCTCGATAAAAAATCGGGCGAGACCAAAACTTTGGCGGTCGACGGGATATTTGTAAACATCGGGGTCGAGCCGAACACCGCGCTGTTCAAAGACGAGCTTAAGCTTACGGCGAGCGGGCGGATACCGGCGGGCGAGGATTGTCGGACGGAAATATCGGGCGTCTTCGCGGCGGGCGACGTGCGCGAGAAAGAATTCCGCCAACTGACGACGGCAGCCTCCGACGGCACGACAGCCGCGCTGGTGGCGGAAAAATATCTGGCAAAGTTGAGGTAAATATAATGGTCAAAGTCTATACGATTCAAAGCTGCCCGTGGTGCCACAAAGTCAAGCGTTACCTTAAATCCAAAGACGTTGAGTTTGAGGAATTGGACATCGAAAAGGACGCCGCCGCCCGCGAGGCTTGCAAAAAATTGACGGGCATGGATTGGGCGGTACCCGTCACGACGATTGACGGCGAGCATTACGTTATCGACTTCGACAAAGAGGCTTTGGACGATTTGCTGTGTCTTTGATACGTCGGACAAACGCGACAAAGTTTTGAAAGGCGGATTATCGAGCACAAACGCGACAGCAAAAAAAGTAAATTCGGCATTGACACGGCGATTCGCAAATACGGTTGGGACAATTTCACGACGGAAGTTATCGAAGTGTGTCCCGTCGAACAACTTAACGAGCGCGAATTTTTTGGATTCGTGAACTTAAAAGCAAGGCACCTTACGGCTAAAATTTGAACGACGGCGGTGACGGCTGTACCGGTTTTGTGGCAGAAACCTTGGCAAAACTTTCTGCGAAACACAAAGGCGTTAAAAAATCTCCATATAAAATTTTAGTTGCCGAAATTGACGCACGTCATCTTTCTTATTTTCGTCTTGCAAAAATTTTTGATGTTGCTCCGCAAAATATTTCCCGTAAGATGCTTGGGCAAAGAAATTTTACTGAAAGCGACAAAGCAAAGCTTGTGGAAATTTTTGGCAAGCCTATCGAATATTTAATGTTTAAGGAGGAAATTTTATGTTGAAAGTATTTAGTTTCGAGTCATGCCCGTGGTGCAACAAATTGAAACGTTACCTTGATTCACGCGGCGTGGAGTACGAAGTGCGCGACATAGAGCTGGACGAAGAGGCGGCTAAGGAATGCCTGCAAATTTCGGGCGATTTGACGGTGCCCGTCACGACGATCGACGGCAAAAATTACGTCCTCGGCTTCGACAAGCGCAAGATTGATGAGCTGTTGGCGACGGCTTAAGGAGGCATTGCAATGAGCGTTTACGACTTCATGGCTAAGACCAAGCGCGGCGAGGATAAGTCTTTGGGCGACTACAAGGGCAAGGTTCTGCTTATCGTCAACACGGCGAGCAAATGCGGCTTCACGCCCCAATTCGCGGAGCTTCAAAAGCTTTACGACGCGTATAAGGATAAGGGGCTTGAGATTTTGGGTTTCCCGTGCAATCAATTCGCGGGTCAGGAGCCGGGCACCAACGACGAGGTTCAGCAGTTCTGCAAGCTCAACTACGGCGTGACGTTCCCGATATTCGCCAAGGGCGACGTGCGCGGCGACAATGCTCAGCCGTTGTTCAAGTACCTCACCGCGCAGAAAAAGTTCGAGGGCTTCGACATGAATCACCCCGTAGCCGCTCCGCTTCTTGACGCCCTGCAGAAGAATTTCCCCGAATACTTGGAGGGCGACGGCATTAAATGGAACTTCACGAAGTTTTTGGTTGACCGCGAGGGCAATGTGGTTGCGCGTTTCGAGCCGACGACAACGCCCGCGTCCATAGCCAAGGATATTGAGGCTCTGCTCTGATAATTTTCGGCAACAAAAAAGCTCCCGTCAAAAAATCGACGGGAGTAATTTTTATGTGCCGCCGAACACAGACATTGCGCGGCGCGGCGGCTTCCAAAGTCGTAACGATTCAGCGCGACAACTGTTCCCCCGCTTTTAAAGCGGGTTGCCGCCATTCAGACATGTTGTCGGGCAAATTGAACAAGCGCAGAATTTTGTTGACGATGTGATTTATTTGCGCGTTCAAATCGGGCGGCGTGTTGTAAAAGGTCATGACGGGCGGCATAATGACGGCTCCGCAATCGGCAAGCTCCTTCATGTTGCGCAGGTGAATTCGGCTGAAGGGCATTTCGCGAGGCACGAGCAACAGCTTGCGGCTTTCCTTAATGCAAACGTCCGCCGCCCTGAGCAGGAGGTTTTCGCAGTAGCCCGCCGCGATACCCGCCAAAGTCTTCATGGTGCACGGAACGACAATCATGCCGTCGACGAGGAAACTGCCGCTTGCAATGGAGGCGTCCATCTGATTCACATCGTAGACGCAATCGGCGAGGCGGCGAATCTCAAAAATATCAAAATTGGTTTCGTCACGGATTGTAAGCTCCGCGCCCTCGGTTATGATTAAGTGCGTCTCGACCGAATCAAGCTCTTTGAGTCGGCGCAACAATTCGACGGCTATCACGACGCCGCTCGCGCCCGTCATTCCGATAATCAATCGCATAATGGTTGGCTCCTTTCGTAACCTCGCGGCGTAATCATGAAGCCCGCCTTAACGTAAGTTTGGGAATTTCCGATAATCACGAGGGAAAACATGTTGACTTCCTCGCGGGTAAAATTTTCCAGCGTGGAGAGGATTTTGGATTCGCCGGGGCGTCCCGCGTTCGTCACAATGCCGACGGGCGTATCTTTATCGCGGAACTCCAGCAAAATCGTTTGAACTTCGGCAAGCTGAGTGGTGCGGCGTTTGCTTTTGGGGTTATAAAGGGCGATAACGAAATCGCCTTCCGCCGCCGAGCGCACGCGCCTGGTTATGCGCTCCCACGGCGTCATAAGGTCACTTAAGCTTATAATTGCAAAATCATGCATGAGAGGCGCACCGAGCACAGCCGCAGCCGCGTTGACTGCCGAGACGCCCGCGATAACTTCAAATTGCGGACGTTGAGTTTCGGGCAAATCCAAAAGCATATCGACGACAAGCCCCGCCATACCGTAGACGCCCGCGTCGCCGGAGGACACAACCGCAACATTGCGCCCCGCCAGAGCCTCTTCAATCGCCAGTTGCGAACGTTCGACTTCCTGTCGCATAGCTCGCCCGATTATTTTTTTGCCGCCGAGGATATTTTCAATGAGCTTGATATAAGTGTTGTAGCCCGCCACGACCTCGGCTTGTTCAATCGCACGGCGAGCTTTGGGCGTCATTTCGTCGAGTCCGCCCGGTCCGAGTCCGACGACCGAAATTTTATTCATTCCTCAATCCTCATTCCCAATTCCTAATCGTATACGAGTTTCCGCGCCCCGACGAATCGCGGTTTCCAATATACATTGTCGAGGCTGTCGATTCGCACGCCGTGGCTTGACGCGTGGAGGAAATTCCCTTCGCCGACGTATATGCCGCAATGCGAGACGCCTTCCATATAAGTTGTAAAAAAGACCAAATCGCCCGCCGTCAGCTGATTGGTTTTAGCCGCCTTGCCGAGGTTATATTGTTCGTCGGCGAGCCGGGGAATGGTCAGCCCGTTTTGCTTAAAAACATATTGAACGAGTCCGGAACAGTCAAAGCCGTCGGGGGTGGTGCCGCCGAAAACGTAGGGCGTGCCCAGATAGCGTTCGGCGGTCGTGACGATAGCCTCGCCTTGACTGCTACTGATAAAAGTTTTGCCAAGCGGAACGAGCGTCGGGTTTTTACTCGTGTCCACGTAGGCTGTAGTGACTTTCGGCGCGGGGAGGTTGCGCCCCTTTTTTTCCTTAGCCTTCTTGAGCGCACGCCACGTTACGTTTGTGACGACGCCCGTCACGGTGATATTGTTATCTTGTTGGAAGGCGGCGACGGCGCGTTCGGTTTCGTTGCCGAAGACCCCGTCCAGCTCGGTTATGTCGTAGCCGATAAGGTAGAGTTTCTTCTGCAAGGTAAGAACGTCACTGCCGCGAGAGTTCCGCGCCAAAGTCGGCGATGCAAAGGTCGTTGCGCCGCTAAGCAATGTTATCAATGCGGCGGCTATTGCTACTTTGAACTTCAAAAGCTTCAGCCTCCTGATTAGGGAACAGGAATTAGGGAGTAGGGAGTAGCAAAAACCTGGCTCCCAATACCTATTCCCTGTTCCCTAGACGAATTTAAATGAAAACCTCTGGCGCGGCTTGAGGTAGCCTGCCAAAAAAGTTTCCTCGTCGAGGATATGCGCCGCGATATTTACGCGCCCGTCGGCAGGGAGCACATCCTGAACGATTTGGACTTCGCCGGCGTAACGCCCGAAGTTTTCATTGTCAATGGTGACATCGCCGAAACTGCGTTCAATGGGCAGGCTGGCGGGGGGGATATTGCCTTCGACCTCCTTATAGTATTGACGACCTTCGACCGCACGAATCACCGATTTGGCGACATCTGCGCGGCGCGTGAACTTTTTGCTTAAAATCTCAACGGAGGTTAAATCCTCGCTGAGCAAATGGGCTTGAAAAATCATTTCGTCGCTCTGAATGGCGGCAACGGCTTGAAGTTCCTCCTGCGTGGGGGCACCGTCGCCGATTATGATAAAGTCGACGCCCAAAGCCGCCAAAAATCTGGCGGACAAATCGGTAGAAAAAATCCTGCAGTCTTCAAGCGTGGGCAGTCCCTCGCGCAGAGGCAGACGACGTTTGCCGTCTCTGCTTTGCACAAACGCCCCGACCGGTATGCCGAAGTCGTGCAGGATACGATTTTGGTTGTCGAAATAATAAGTCTCCAGCCCCGTGTGAGGGTGCGGGTAAAAGTTGTGCAGGGCGGCGATATTGTCAAAGTTGGCGTTGAGTTCGTCTAAAGTATTCAGAAAATCTTCAGTAACGGTGGAGGCGTTGAGCTGAATTTTTCTGGCGTGACTAATCTCGGCGACTTGTTGAGGAGTAAAGCCGTCGTCGAGGCGCAGGGTTATGCCGTCGATGTCGTATTGGGCAAAGTTATCGGCGTTTACGTCGAGGATAACCTCAAAGCCGCTTATGGAGGCGGTGGTCAAAATGTCGGTGAAGTCGTCGAGGAAAGTTTCGGTGTCGGTAGTTTCGGGAATCTGCGCGGAGGTAAACAGGCGTTTGAAGCCCATAGCCGCCGCCGTCTCGATTAGGGCAAGGTTGTCCTCGCCGGCGTAATCAAGCCCCGCGTAAATCGATATTCCGTTCTGCATAACAAAATCTCCTTTGCTATTTAGAGCCGAGCAGCTCGTTTATTCGTTTGGCGCGGTCGCGGAGCTTGTCGTTGGTCGCCTGAACGCAAACCATCAAGTTGCCGCGCACCTTGCCGATTTTAATCATAGCCGCAGTAGTCAGCATATTGAGCACCATTTTGGTAGCGGTACCCGCCTTCATGCGCGTTGAACCCGTCAGAGCCTCCGCGCCGGTCACGGGCGTTATCGCAATGTCGACGGCTTGAGCGAGGGCGGAATTTTCGACGCAGGAAACGCCCACGGTCACCGCGCCGATTTTTTTTGCAAAGGCGACGCCGCCCAAAACGTAAGGCGTCCTGCCCGAAGCGGTAATGCCGACCAAAACGTCCTCCGCGCAGAATCGGCGAGCCGTCAAGTCTTGTTCGGCAAGCTGTCGATTATCCTCCGCGCCTTCGACGGCTTTAAACATTGCGCCTTCGCCGCCCGCTATCAAGCCTTGAACCATATTGAACGGCACGCCGAAGGTAGGCGGACACTCCGAGGCGTCCAAAACTCCGAGCCGCCCCGAAGTCCCCGCGCCTATGTAAAACAATCTGCCGCCGCGTTTGAAGCTTTCGGCAATGGCGTCAACGGCACGCGCCACGTCGGGCAAGGTGCGTTCGACAGCCGCCGCGATTTTTTTATCCTCGTCGTTGATGAGCTTGACCATTTCAAGGGTCGTGCATTCGTCTATGTGAGCCGTCGCGGGATTGATTTTCTCCGTCGTCAGCTCCGAAAAATTTTCCATAAAATTACCTCACGGAATAAAAATCAAGTCGGCAACTTCGGGGTTGCCCTCGGCAATATCGGTTTTGAAGCGGTGAATCGGCGCGAAAACGGGCGCACCCTTCAAGCGCAACTTAAAGCGAAAAAGCGTATTGTCATTGGAGCCGAGAACGGGGATACGCGTCAAAACGTAATTATCGGCGTCGTTGGCGGCAAGCCCGTAGTCCTCAATGAAACCTGCGCGGAAGCCGACCTCCTTGGAAGTTTCCTCGGCGGCGACGGTGTATTTGCCGTCGGGGTAGGCAATGAACTTGGCGGGCTTCTTGAGTGCCCATTCAATCGCCTGTTTGGAGCCGTAAATCTCATTCCAAAGCTTATCGCCGCGCAGAGTGGTCAAATCCTTATAGCTCATGGTGTGGCTTTCAAAATCCATGTAGCCGCCCGCCTGCAAGGCGCGAACCAAATCCCACGTCAGGTAGTCGTTCATGCCGATATGATTCGTCACAAGGAAAACGGTCGCCCGCATGTTATACTTTTGCAGAATCGGGAAGACGTTCGTATAAATGTCGGCGTGTCCGTCGTCGAAGGTCAGCACAATCGGGTTGCTCGGCAAGTCCTTGCCCTTATCCCAGGCGTCAAGCAAATCGTCGGGCGATATGACGTGGTAGCCGTTATCGAACAGAAATTTAATCTGCGCCTCGAAGTCGGCAACCTTGAGCGTCGTCGGATTATCGTCGCTATCATTCACGCGGTGATATATCAAAATCGGCACGTTATCGGCGTCGCGTTGGAAGAGCCAGAAAATGAATCCTGCCGTCGCCAACGCGATCACCAGCATCGTCAGTAAGAATTTCTTCATGGGCAGGCACTCCTGTTTCTGAAAATCTTTTCATTGAAATTTCATAGTCTTTGGGGTAATATATATCAAGCGGCGGGCGTTGTCAATTAGGAATTGGGATTGAGGAATGGGGAATTTTTTTGAAACGTTACGATCACGGCGGACAGGTTTACGACGCGGCGGGCAAAGCGGAGGCTTGGCTCGACTTCAGCGCGAATATCAATCCTTTGGGCTTATCGGAACGGATTTTGCAAACGTTGACGGAAAATCTGCGCGGTATCGTCAATTACCCCGACCCCAATGCCGCCGAGCTTAAACGCGCAATTTCCCGACGCTACGGCGTGCCCGAACGGAATTTGATTCTGCTCAACGGCGCGGCGGAGTTCTTTTACCTCTACCTCAACGCCACGCGCCCCAATCGCGTCGTTATCCCTGTGCCGAGTTTCAGCGAATACGAACGGGCGGCAAGGGCGGCGGGTTGCGACGTTAAACTTGTCGTCACGAACGCGGCGGATAACTTTGCCCTCGATGTCGAAAGCCTCCGCGCAGATTTGACGCCCTCAGATTGCCTGATAATCGGTCGCCCCAATAATCCGACGGGCAATTTAATCGCGCCCGAAGACATTTTGCGGCTCGCCGAAGTCTCAAGCGTCCTCGTCGACGAATCGTTTATCGATTTCCTAAGCGTCGAATCGGTCAGAGCGTTTGCGTCGGAGCGAATCGCGGTGGTGCAGTCGCTTACGAAAATCTTCGCGATACCGGGCTTGCGGCTGGGCTTCGCGACGGTCGCGGAAACTTTGGCGCGGCGATTGAACTTGAGCAAGGACGTCTGGAACGTGAATTTTTTGGCGCAAAAGGCGGGCGCGGCGGCTCTTGCCGATGAAGACTTCCTGCGACGGACGCGGGCTTGGCTTGAGGTCGAACGGAGCTTTTTCGTCGAACGGCTGAAGAATCTGCGCGGAGTCGAAGTTTTCCCGCCGACGGCGAATTTCGTACTGTTGCGCCACGCACGCGCTACTGAACTTTTAAACGGCTTGCGGCGAGAGGGCATTTTGCTTAGGAGTTGCGCGAACTTCGCGGGGCTGGACGAAACTTATCTGCGGTCGGCAATACGCTCGCGGGCAGAAAATCTCCGCCTGCTTGACACATTGGAAAAACTTTTAAGCCGGAATATCGGCGCGGCGAGGCGGCTTCCAAAGTCGTAACGTATTCGGCGCGAACATTGGATGCAACGTCACGTTGCCGGCGATTCGTTCGCGGGAGGAGAATGTCTGCCTGCTTGACACATTGGAAAAACTTTTGGAGGATTGACTATGATTCATGTTTGCTTCGGCTTGCACGACGCCGACGGTCGCTATTCCAAATTCGCGGGCGCGGCTATGGCTTCCATCTTTGAAAATTGTAACACCCCCCCCGTCAACCTTTATCCACATCCTGTGCGACAATACGTTAACCGCCGCCAACCGCGACAAGTTCAATCAACTGGCGGGTCGCTGCGGGCAACGCGTGAGCTTCCACAACGTCGAGGAAATCTGCGCGGACGAGATAACTTTTCTGCGCGAACGCCTTGCCGATAAGATTAAGTCGCGGTTCAGCGTCGGCGCGTTCTATCGCCTGCTGGTCAAGAAGATTTTTGGCGCGGGCAAAATGATTTACCTCGACGCGGACATTATCGTCAACCTCGACCTTGCCGAGCTGTGGCGTCACGATTTGAGCAACTTCCCGCTGGCAGCCGTCCCCGAAATTTCCGCAACGCACGGGCAAATGATCACCGATAAATTTCTGCTCAAGACGGGGCGCGTCAAGGCGGAGGATTATTTTTGTTCGGGCGTCATGATGTTTAACCTAGACAAGCTCGGCGAAACGTTTTTCCGCGACGGCGTGCAGTTCCTTGCCGATAATCCCGCTTGCGAATCCGTTGACCAGGACATTCTGAACGCCTTCTTTGCCGCCGATTATCTTAAGCTGGAGCAGAAATTTGATTCGTTCGTGCCGGCGGAGCGCAATTTGGGCTTGAACGTCGGGCAGAAGATTTACCACTACGCGGGCAACAGCGTCGGGCTGAATCTCGGCGACCCGCACGACAAATTGTGGTTGGATAACTTCGAGCTGACGCCGTGGTTCAATTTGGACGCGCTGAACAATTTATGCGGCGAGCTTGATAATGCCGTCGACCAAACCCTTCAGCTGACGCAGTGGCTCATGCGGATTTACGCCGAGCGGCAACGCGCCTTTGCCATTGAGCCGAGCAGCGTGGCGTTTATCAAGCCGCTTTTCGGGATTCGCGACGGCGAACAGATAATCGGGTTGCGCGACGAAAATTCGCTGAACGAGCTGGTATCGAAAATGCACGAGCAACGCGGGCGGACGACGTTTTTTATCTTCGTGCCGCAATATGCGCTACTCAAGCAGGAACTGATTCGCCTCGGCTTTCGGGAATTTGACGACTTCGCGGACGGGTTGTTGTTCGTGACGCAGGGGCAATATCGACGACCGCGTCCGTCATGGAATTTTATCAGGGCATTATGAAAAAAATTTTTAATTTATCAACTCGTGAGGGCTTCGGGCAATTCGTGAGCGTCGCGGGCATTTGCGTAAATATTTTGCTCGGCGGCGTCAAGTTGGCGGTCGGGTTGCTAAGCGGCGCGATTTCCGTTGTTGCCGACGCCTTCAACAACATTTCCGACATCGGAACCTCGGCGATTATGCTTGCGGGCTTCAAGATTGCCGCCAAACCTGCCGACGAGGAACACCCCTTCGGGCACGGGCGGGCGGAATACTTGGCGGGGCTGTTCATAGCGGCAGCGATGATTTTCGTAGGCGGCGAATTGCTTTACTCCTCCGTCCGAAAGATTATCGCGCCCGAAGATTTGAACGTCGACCGAATCACCTTGCTGATTATGGGCTTATCGGTCGCGGCTAAATTTTTTTTGGGCTTATTCTATCGATACGCGGCGCGGAAGATTCACTCGGAGGCGATTGGCGCGGCGGCTCTCGACAGCTTCACCGACTGCCTCGCCACGAGCGTCGTTATCGTTTCAATCGTCACGTGGATAAATTTCGGCGTGAACATTGACGGCGGCGCGGGCGTTTTCATATCGGCGTTTATCCTGCGCGGCGGCTTTGCCTCGCTTAGGGAAATTTTAAATCCCTTGCTCGGCGAAAGAGCCAATCAAGAACTGATTGACGGCATAAAAAAAACGGTCACCGACGCGCCCGAAGTGTTGGGCGTCCACGACCTGATTGTTCACAGCTACGGCGCAAGCAGGATTTTTGTCTCGATGCATGTGGAAATGCCCGCGACGTTGGGGCTTTTGGAGGCGCACGAGATTATTGACCGTTTGGAGCGCAAACTTCAATCGACGTTCCAAATTTCCGTGACGCTCCACGTTGACCCTGTGGTTATCGGCGATGAGGCTTTTGACGAACACCGCGAGCTTGCCGAAAAAATTTTGGCGGATATTGATTCGCGGCTGTCGCTCCACGATTTCCGAATTGTGCCTTACAAATCGGGCAGGAAATTGATTTTCGACGTGGCGGTTCCGTGGAATTTTTTAATGAATGACCGCGAGCTTCGCAAGGAATTTCAGCGGCGATTGATCGCGCTTCATTCGGACGACCGCGCCGTCATACACCTCGACCACCAATATTGCTGATTCCCGCGTCAAATCCGTTGACGTAGGGAATTTTTTGATTATATTATACGCAATTGAAGTTCAGCCTTTTGATGATTGAATTTAAGAGGAGTGATTTAAAATGCCGAATCAGAGGGAGCGGCAACTGCTGATTGAAAACTTTCAAGACTCGTTGCGATTGGTGCGCCACTTGATGAATTTCGGGGTGGAGAAATTCGCCGAGGCGATAGGCGTGACGCGCCAAACCGTCAACAACATGGAAACAAAGAAAAGCCGCATGTCGCCGACGCAATACATAGCGATAGCCGCGTTGACGGACAGTTACTTCGCGCAAAACCCCGAACGCTTCACGGCACTCAAGGCGATACTCGACGGCGAAGGAAAGGAATATAAAACCGCCTTCCGCGACGATTCGTTGATTAAGCGTTGGTTCGAGGGAATAATTTACTTTGACGACGCAACGAAACCCGACGGGCTTGCCGATTTGGTGCGGGAGTACAAGCTTATCCTGGACGCGGAGCTTTTGACGGCAGACGACGCGCCGGAATTCGCCAAAGCCTTCACGGAGGCATTGCTCGACGAACACGACAAAGTTATCGTCCCGTTTCGCTCGATTGAGGCACTCGGCGCGAATGCTTATCAGGCAAAGAAAATCCTCAACCGAATGTACGAAGCGGACGTCCTGCAAATTCACGGCGAAAAAACCGACCCCGACTTCCGCGACACGGTTATTGAGGTCTTTAAGCGTTTCCGCAACGTCTACCGCCTTTGCCTGCTCACGTCCGACGAAAACCTTGCGCAAGAAATTCTGCAACTCAACGACTCCGCCGAGGAAAGCGACTTTGAAACGTCCGCCGTCTGCTTAGAGGAGGGCAAGGTCAAATTTTACGAACGCCTCAAAGATACCGAACTCAATGAGGACGATTTGGAAAGTTGGGAGGAGCTGTAAGGGGGGCATTCGGTCGTGAGTCCGATGGAGTTTTTGGAGCTGTGCGTCAAGGATTACAAAATCTTTATCGACACGTCGAGCCTTTTGGCGGAGGGCGCAGATAAATTTTTTGCAAACATCAAGCCGATATTGGAACGCGAGCATAAGGCGTTGATTCTGCCGCTGAGTGTCTATTGGGAATTAGAAAAGCTTGCGAACGACCACACTTATTGCTTGCAGAAGTATCCGAACAATCCCGAACTTAACACGCGGGCGATTGAAGCCCGTGAAAACATAATCAATTTGAATCGAGCGCATATCATTAACGTTTACGCCGACCCCGACGACGGCGATTTTGCCGATAACGTCTTCCTGCACGTCTTCACCAAAAAGCGGATGCAATATGACATGTTGCTTATCACGCAGGACAAGGGCTTGGCGGGCGAGGTCATGAAACTTGGCACAGACAATGATGTCGTCCGAGGCGTCAAGAAAATTATCGTGAAACGCGTTGGGCGGGACGGCTTCTTGAAAAGTATTTTCGGGGCGGAGGAGATTCCGCTCAACGAACGCTTTGCCCTCACGACGGAGATTGTACAAATCGTGGGGAACTTGACCGCGTCGCATATTCCGACTGCGGGCGACAACGTCACGGCGGTGCGCAATGATAAGCGTAAACAATTCCGCTTGCTTGAGGAATTAGGCAAGGGCGGCGAGGGTTCGGTTTATAAGACGGAGCTTGACGGCTTTGTCGCCAAAATCTATAAGCCCGAAAAGATTACGCGCCTGCGCTGCGAAAAGCTTAAGCTCATGCTGACCAAGGACATCGATTGCGAGGGCGTCTGCTTTCCGCGTGCCATGATTTATAACCGGCGCGATGAATTCGTCGGCTACTTGATGAAGGCGGCGCACGGCAGAGATTTGGGCAAAAGCATTTTCATACGCCCGCTTTTGGAAAAATACTTTCCGCACTGGAACAGGTGTGACTTGGTTCAACTGTGCGTGACGATTTTGCGCAAGCTCAAGTATCTGCACGACAGGAACATCATCCTCGGCGATATCAACCCCTACAATATCTTGGTCGTCTCGCCGACGGAGGTGTATTTCGTCGACACGGACAGCTGGCAAGTTGAAGGTTTTATTTGCCCCGTAGGAATGCCGCTTTTCACGCCGCCCGAACTTCAACGTAAGGAATACGGCTTACGGACTTTGGGCAATGAAAATTTTGCGGTGGCGACATTGCTGTTCATGATAATGCTTCCCGGCAAGCCGCCCTACGCTATGCAAGACGGCGAGGGCATCGTCGAGAACATTATCAAAGGCGATTTTGCTTATCCTTTCGTCGAGCTTAAAAACGGCAAAGTTCCAATGGGACAATGGCGTTTTTGTTGGAGCCATTTGACGTACAAAATCAAGGAAGCGTTTTATCAGACGTTCCGATATGACGGCACGCGCCACGCTGAAAACGAGCGTCCGAGCGTAGGGAATTGGCTAAGGTTGTTTGAAAGTTATCTTGAATCGCTCAAGAACGGCGAGATGAGCGATTGGGACGAAGAGTCGCTGTTGATTTTCCCGACGCGTTGGAAGAAGGACAGGAATAGAACTTACGCCCCATGCAAATTGTGCGGTCGCGAGTTTGAAGAGAAATGTCTGCGCGAGGGTATCTGTAAAGACTGCTTAAACAAGGACGAACATTATCGTTGCGAGCGTTGCGGAGCCGAATTGGTCTACACTAACCGCCAAAAGTATATCGAGAAAATCGAGCGTCCTAAGATTTGTCGAAACCATTTCAAAAAGTGCAAGCTCTGCGACAAAGTGTCCGACGAAGCGCAAATGGCGGAGGGTATTTGTTATCATTGCCTCAACAAAATCGAACATTATCATTGCGAGCGTTGCGGAGCCGAATTGGTCTACACTAACCGCCAAAAGTACATTGATAAGGTCGAGCGTCCCAAAATTTGTCAGGAATGTTTTAAAAGAAGGATTAGCAAGAAAGATATTTTAAACCTTTTTAAAAACAGAGGATATTAGGAGGGCTGAATTGTAATGAATGACTTGATACGAAAGGAAGACCTTGAAACGAATCCGACGCCACGAGTACCGATTTGCCTGTGCTTGGATGTGAGCGGCTCAATGGGCAGAGTGGTCGACGGGCAAACACGCGACACAGGTCGACGCGAATTCAGCGACGGTAAATGGTGGCGTCCGGTCGAGGGCGGCGTCAATCTTTTTTATGACAATCTGCTTGAGGACGACGTTGCGCGATACGCGGCGGAGATTTGTATCGTGACCTTCGGCACCAAAGCTGAACTCGTCATGGACTTCGCGAACTCGGACAGGCAAGAATCGGAGCGCAAGGCTAAAATCGACGGCTTGACCGCGCAGGGCGAAACTCCTATGGGCGAGGCTGTCAACATGGCTCCGGACTGCTTGGAGGCTCGCAAGGCTGAATACAAGGAGGCGGGCGTCGATTACTATCAGCCGTGGCTCGTGCTCATGACTGACGGTGAACCCAACGGCGACGCGACGGAATTTAACCGCGCAGTTGCTCGCACGTTTGAATTGGCGAACCGGCGCAAGCTCACGGTCTTTCCGATTGGCATCGGCGACAAGGCTGATATGGAATGCCTCGCAAAGTTTTCGCCGCGTCGTCCGCCACTACGACTCAAAGGCATGAACTTCAAGGAATTCTTTGAATGGCTCAGTCAAAGCGTCTCCAGGACTTCGCAATCGATGCCGGGCGACAAAGTCACTTTGGACTTGGACGGGATTAAGACGTGGGGCGAACTCTGATGACTTGGAAAACGGTTTGTTGCGCGGCGCAGGGCAGAGGGCACGCCAAAAAAAATATCCCCTGCCAAGACAAAGTTGCTCGGCGCGAGGAAAACGGCATAAGCGTCATTGCACTGGCTGACGGAGCGGGTTCGGCGAGCTTTTCGCACTACGGGGCGGAGTGTGTCGTCAATCGCGTGGCGGCTTTCGTTGCCGACAGATTCTTTGACTTGACCGCGCAGGAAGACGCTCGCAAAGTCACGCAGGAAATTTTATCGGTGGCGTTGCAAGCTTTGGCGGATGAATCTGAATTGCGCGATTGCACGCTGAAAGATTTGGCTTCGACGTTGTTGATAGCGGCAGTAGGTGACGGGAAATATTTCTTGGCGCATTTGGGCGACGGGGTTATCGGCTATCTTAACGACGCGGATTTGAAGGTCGCCACGACGCCCGACAACGGCGAATTTTCCAACGAAACGGTCTTTGTCACCTCCGCCAATGCCGCCGCGCAGATGAGGATTTATCGCGGCGCACTTAAGAGCATTTCGGGTTTTATCTTGATGAGCGACGGCACCGAGCAGAGCCTCTACAACAAGCGCAACAAGACGTTGGCTCCCGCAGTCAAGCGGCTTATGCACAGGACGACTTTGGTTAGCGCGGAGGTATTGACGCCGCAACTGCAGGCAGCATTAAGCATCGTGCTGGAAAACACGCAGGACGATTGCAGTATCGCGATATTGGCGCGAACGTCGGAACAACTGCCGCCGCTTAAAGACTTGCCGCTGTCCGAACGTCAAAGCTTGTTCCGAATCGACGGCAGTATCGCCTTCCGCAGTGTTCGCCAAAAAATTATTCGTTGCGATAAAATCTGCGCGGCATTGACTGAACCGTTGACGTTCCGCCAACTTGCGCGGAAACTTCACGTCAAACCGAATCGAGCCAAAAAAAGACTCCAACGCCTTTTGGACGCGGGAGTAATTATTCGGACGGCTTACGGCTACGAAACTTGCGGTCACTGACGAAAAATCCCCCCGCACATCACGGAGGGATTTTCTATTTGTCGAATCGTTATGTTCATAATTGGTGGAGACGAGGGGGATCGAACCCCTGACCTCTTGAATGCCATTCAAGCACTCTCCCAGCTGAGCTACGCCCCCTTGGAAACGCGACTATATTAAACCATTTGCCGCCCGTTGTCAAGAAAAAATTACTCGACCTCAATCAGCTCGTATTGCGGATTGCCGAGACCTTTCTCTGCCATAGCCGACAGTTGGCGCAAGCCGTGGCGCGATTCAATGCGCTCCTTCATGTCGTGGCTGTCCGAGGCGTTGAAAATCATATCGGTGCACGCCTGGTCGACGGCAAGAATATCGGTGGAAACGGCAATGCCGATGTCCTTCATGGTCGGCTCGGCGGCGGCAACGCCTTCGCAGTCGCACGAAACGCTGATTCGGCGCATGACGTTGAGGAAGACGATATGCTTGCCGAAATGATTACATGTCGCATTCGCGCTGTCGCACATAAGCTCCATAAAGTATTCCTTCATGGGCCACGTAAGATAATCTGCGGGGACGTTGTTGGGGTCGACGCCGTGAACTTGAGCCTTGCCGAGGTGCCCGCTTGCGCAACCGATAGCGATATTTTTCATGGAGCCGCCGAAACCGCCCATTGCGTGCCCCTTGTAGTGCGTGAGGACAATCAGCGAATCGTAATCGGCGAGGTGTGCGCCCATGGCAACTTCCTTAAGGTGGAAGCCGTTACGCACGGGGAAATTGACGGTCTTCTCGTCCTCGTCGAGGATGTCGACGGGGCAGAAAGTCCAGCCGTTGACCTTAAGCGTGTCGCGGTGCCCGGCAGTATCGAATCGGTCGCCGTGATAAAGCGTGTTGCACTCGACGATAGCCGAGTCGGGAACTTGCGCTTGGAAGGCTTGAACCATATCGCGGGGCAGGATATTCGGACCGTGTTTTTCGCCGGTATGGAGTTTGATGGCGACTTTGCCGAAAATATTTTCGTTGATGAGCTTGTAAAGCTTGATGAGGTGGGCGGCGTCGATAGTCTTCGTGAAATAAACTTTTGCCGCCGAGCCTGCGTAGTTGGTGCCGGTCACGTTCTTGCTGCCGACGACGGGGGCTTGGTTAGCCATAATATTTCCTCCTTTTATCCCCGCGCAGGGGATTTTTTTTAAATAATAGCCCTTGAAGCCGACTCAAGTCAAGATTTTTTTTGCCATAGCCGCCGCCAAACGTTATAATACAGAAAATTTTTCGGGAGGAGTCGATGTTGTGACCAGAATTTTAAACAGTTTGAGGGTATCGGAGGACGATTTGAAGCATTTTTCGACGGTTAAGCAGCTGAAGGAGTTCCTCCTCCGTTGCGACAGCGACCGCGCAGGGCAAGACCCTTACGACGAAAATATTTTATTCGACCCGAATCGCGGGCATTGGGATTTATGGGATTTTGACAAGGAGGACGGCGCGGAGCTTGACCTTGGCGCGAATTTTGTTGCTCGTGACCCCGCCGACGACGTTTCAAGCGGCATTGTCGCCATTGATTTTGGAACCAGCCGCACGGTTGTCGTCTACGAAAACGAATATTCGCAGATTTTGCCGCTCCAAGTCGGCAACGGCTCCCGCAAAAATCGTTTCGACGCCGCCAATTACGAAAATCCGACCGTCATCCAATTTATTGACATCGAAAATTTTTTGAACGCGTATTATTGGCGTGAAGGGCGTCCGTTCACGAAGTGGAGCGACGTTAAAGTTTCGCATGAGGCGTTTCGTAATCTTTTAAACGGCGGCTCCGATAATTTTTATTCCTTTTTGACGGATTTAAAGCATTGGTGCGGCTCGAATAAGCAATTTATGCTTCGCGACGAGAAAAAATTTATTACGCAACTTGCGCCTTTTTCCGATTTAGCTGACGATGAAATCAATCCGCTAGAATTTTATGCGTATTATTTGGGCTTATTTATCAATAATATGCAGCAGGAGCGGCACATTTTCCTGAATTATATTTTATCGTTTCCCGTGACTTACGAGTCGGAAATTCGGGAAAAAATGCGTCGATGCTTTGAACGCGGGCTAAAAAAATCGCTCCCGACGGCTCTTTTGGCAAATAAAAATATCATGGATAAATTTTCCGTCCGCGAAGGCACCTCGGAAGCCGCCGCTTACGCCATTACCGCGCTTCAAGAATATAATTTTGCTCCCGAAGGCGACGAGGAAATTTATTTTGCGGTATTTGATTTTGGGGGCGGCACTACCGATTTTGATTTTGGATTTTTCCGCGAATCGCCGAGTGACAGATACGATTATTTACTCACGCACTTTGGCGAAAACGGCGACAGGACTTTAGGCGGCGAAAATCTCCTTAAATTGCTTGCGTTCGAGGTTTTTAAGGCTAATCAGGAAAATTTAATCGTCGAAAATGGAAAAATTCCCTTTACGTGGGCGGCTGACAAAAAGAATTTCGCCGGCTCCGAAACTTTAATTAAAGATTCTCAAGAAGCTCATGCGAATATGCACATTTTAATCGAGAAATTACGCCCGATTTGGGAAAATCCCGACTCCGACGCCGCTAAAAAAATTATGACCGATAAAGCTGTCGAAGCTGATTTTTTCCTCGATAACGGGCAAATAATTACGGGTTTTGAGCTTAAAATCGGCATTGATTTGCAGGAAATTCTCCGCGAACGAATTAAAATCGGCATTAAAAACTTTTTTATCGCCATGAAAGAAGCTTTTGATAAATCAAGCAAAAATTCTCTGCGCAAAGTCAAACCGCTCCGCGACCTTAAAGAAATTTCGATATTTTTGGCGGGTAATTCGTCGAAATCCGCGCTCGTGAACGAACTTTTTACGGAATTTATTTCGCCGATGGAAGATACGCGGCTCGCCGAAAATGAAAATCCCTTCGCAAACGGGCGGCTCAAGGGCGGCTACGAGCTTAAGGACGATTTTATTATGCAGGGCGGCAGCATTTATCGGCGCGACGACAACGGGCTTGAAATTTGGCTCGGCGATATGGATAATTCCGACGACCAAATTGTTTTGAGCGAAACCGTTAAAAAAATTCCGAACGACCGCGCAAGCGAAAAATCGCCCGCCGAAATTTTATTCGGATTCGATTATTACGGCGCACCGAATTTTAAAATTTATCCCGCGTTGGGCACCGAGGCGGCTCACGAAATTCAACGTGCTCTCGGCGTCGAAATTCGCAACGATTTGGCGGCTCCGACGGGTAAAACGGGCGTCGCATTCGGACTTTTGCTTTCCAGAGCGGGCGGACTGATTCAAACCAAGCATCTTTCGCCCGATTCCGCAAAAATTTCGTTCCGTTTTTACGTCGGCAGGAATAAAAAACGCAAATTCAAGACGATTATCGACCGAAATACAAAATTCGGCGTTTGGTATCCGTTTATTGACGCGGGCGACGGTTTCGACATTTTTTATACGAATTTGCCCGAAGCGGTGTCGAATCAGATGAGCATTCAGCTTGCAAAGCGCGTCACGATAAGCATTTCCGCGCCCGACCCCGACGCCACAGTTTATATTCGCGCCGTAAAATCCAACGTTATCGAATATCAAATCGCGAAAAATGCCGACGAACTTGCCGATATTGAAAATCCCGCCGCGCAAATTATTTTGGCTTAAATTATTATTTTTGGGAGGGAAATTATTTGTCTGACGAATTTTTTATGCGCGAGGCTTTAAGAATTGCGAAAAATGCGCTCGGACGAACGTCACCAAATCCGTTGGTCGGAGCGGTCGTGGTAAAGGACGGGAAAATAATCGCCGAGGGTTGGCATCGTCAAGCGGGGACGCCGCACGCCGAAGTTCACGCGCTGAATATGGCGGGCGACCTCGCCGCCGGCGCGACTTTATACGTGACGCTGGAACCGTGTTCGCATTTCGGCAGAACGCCGCCTTGCGTAAATAAAATTCTCGATTCGGGGATAAAACGCGTCGTGGCGGCAATGGAAGACCCGAATCCTGCCGTGGCGGGGCGCGGATTTGAAATTTTACGCTCAAACGGCGTCGAAATCGAAACGGGTTTGCTCGAAAATGAGGCTCGCAAATTGAACGAGGTATTTTTAAAGTGGATAACGCGAAAAATGCCGTTCGTGACGATGAAATTTGCCGGTTCGCTCGACGGGAAAATCGCGACGGTCGGCGGCGAATCGCAATGGATAAGCGGCACGGAGTCTCGGAAATTTACGCATCAATTGCGCGATATAAACGACGCGATTTTAGTCGGAATCGGCACGGTTTTGGCGGATAATCCGAGCTTGACGACGCGCCTTGTCGCGGGAAAAAATCCTATACGGATAATCGTCGACAGCAATGCGCGGACGCCGCTAAATTCAACGGTCGTGACGGATAAATCTGCGCGGACGATAATCGCAGTGACAAAAAATGCGCCGAGCGATAAAATTTCGGCGTTAAAAGCTTGCGGCGTCGAAATAATTACGGCGGGCGACGGCGAACGCGTTGATTTAAAGCTTTTAATGGAGCAACTCGCGGTGCGGGAAATAACGTCGATTTTGGTTGAGGGCGGCGGAGAAATTCATTTTTCCATGCTTAAATCGGGGCTGGTCGATAAAATACTTGCATTTATCGCGCCGAAAATTTTGGGCGGCGATGGGAAATTTACGGCGGTAACGGGATTCGGTTTTGAAAAGCTTGCGGAGGCGGTCAAAATTAAGGAATTTAATGCGGAAAAACTCGGCGAAGATATTTTATTGAGCGGCTACGTCACGGAGGATTAAATGTACAAAAAAAATGAGCTGGATTATTTTAAAATCGGCGCGTCATTGGGCGGGCAACAGGAATGGTATTCGCGCTTCACGAATTTTGGCATGAACATTGGCGGTTGTGCGGCAATTACGGCTTGCGACAGCGCAATTTATTTTGAAAAATATTTCGGAGTGCGCGGCTTGTACCCGTTTAATTTGGAAAATTTGACGCGGGAAGATTATTTGCGCTTCGGAAAAATAATGGAGCCGTATTTGTATCCGCGCTGGTCGGGCGTCGATAAATTGGAAATATATTTGGACGGCTTCGGGCGATTTTTAAGCGACAGAGGCGTAAAAAATATAAAATTATCG
Organism: uncultured Selenomonadales bacterium; assembly: GCA_937877545.1. GTDB lineage: Bacteria > Bacillota > Negativicutes > Selenomonadales > Selenomonadaceae > Quinella. Next base: position 43,760 of record CALFJE010000052.1, read on the forward strand.
GGCTGGAGCGGCGAAAATAATATTTCCGACACGTTCGAGAAAATATGTCGGCAAATCGACGCGAAATTACCGATACCGTGCCTGATTTTAAATCATAAATCGACGATAATGGCGGATTATGTGTGGCATTGGTTCATAATTGGCGGCTACGAATTCGGAAATTCGGCGTCGATAAAAGCAATTTCCTACGGCATCGGGCGTTGGTTCGACTTCACGACGTTTTGGGATACGGGTTATCAGCGGAAAGGCGGCTTGATTCTGTTTGAAATTTGAATGCGATAAATGCGGCGCGTGCTGTAAAAATATAAGGCTGTCGAGGTGGGCAAAGGACTTGGACAGGGGCGACGGCGTTTGTAAACATCTGACGGCGGAAAATTTATGCGAAATTTACGCCGAACGACCGATTTTTTGCAACGTGGAGGCGTACTACGACGAATATTTTTCGGACGTAATGAGCCGAGAAAAATTTTATAAAATCAATTACGACGCGTGCGAACGCTTAAAAAAATTTGACAGCGCAAAAAAATCGTGATATTTTTAATCGCGAAACTTGGGGCGGAGTGAAAATCTCCACCGGCGGTGACAGTCCGCGAGCCTACGGGCAGATTCGGTGCAATTCCGAAACCGACGGTTAAAGTCCGGATGAGAAAGTTTCCTGCAGATTGAATTTACCCGCCTGAAGTTTTCAAGGCGGTTTTATTTTTTGCGGAGGTCAAAATGTTCACGGGGATAATTGAGGAAGTCGGGCGACTTAAAAATCTGCGCGGCGGACGAATTGAAATTGCTTGCTCAAAAGTTTTGGCGGGCGTCAAGGTCGGCGACAGCATAGCCGCGAACGGAATTTGCCTGACCGTCGTCGAACACGGCGCGGATTATTTTGCGGCGGATGTCATGCCCGAAACTTTCAAAAAGACTTCGCTCGGCGAACTTAAAAGCGGCGGGCTTGTCAATCTGGAACGCGCCTTGCAAGTCGGCGAAAGGCTCGGCGGGCACATCGTAAGCGGGCATATCGACGGCGTCGGTAAAATTCTAAGCATTAAATCCGACGGGAACTCGCTCCTAATCGACGTGGCGGCTCCCGGTCACTTGATGAGGCAAATCGCGCCCAAAGGCTCCGTTGCGCTCGACGGCATAAGCTTAACCGTCGTCGACGCCGGCTCGGAAAGTTTCTCCGTGTCGATGATTCCGCATACCCGCGCCGTCACGAACTTTCAAGCCAAACGCGCCGGTTCGCCCGTCAACATTGAGACCGATATTTTGGCAAAGTACATTGAGCGGCTGACAAACTTTAACGTTGCCCCGACGATAACGAAAAGTTTTCTGGAGGAAAACGGATTCGCATGAAAAAAATCTTGGTGACAATGAATCTCGACGCCGCGCAGAAAAATTTGCTTGAACGTCAAGCTGAAGGTTTTGCGTGCGAATTCGTTTATAAGAAAAACGCCGACTTGACGGCTGATGATTTGCGCGACGTTGATTGGATAATCGGCAGTCCGCCGCCTAAACTTTTGCCCGCCGCGCCGCGCCTTGAGTGGTTGCAAATTGTCTTCGCGGGAGCGGACACCTATCTTAACGTGCCGCCCGAAATCACCTTGACGAACGCCAAGGGAGCTTACGACGTTGCCGTTTCGGAGCACATGCTTGCTTTGACGCCGGCTTTAACGCCCGCCTCGACATTTACGTTCGCCAACAGACAAATCACTTGTGGCAGAGGACGCGGGCAATTCGTTCCGTGAGCGGCTCGACGGTTTTGATTTTGGGCGCGGGCAATATGTCGCGATGATTTTGCCGGGCGGCAGTCAAACGAATCACTTCATGGACGCCGACAGGCTTGCCAAGCTCAAACGCGGCGCGTATCTGATTAACGTCGGGCGCGGCAATGCGATTGACCTCGACGCTCTGAAGGCGACTCTTCGCAGCGGACAACTCGGTGGCGTTGCGCTCGATGTGACTGAGCCTGAACCCTTGCCGCCCGAAGATGAGCTTTGGGACTTTGATAACGTGATAATCACGCCGCATTGTGCGGGCGGTTTGTACCTCAAGCAAACCCGCGACGCGATTGTCGAAATCTGCGCGGAAAATCTTTTCGGCAAATTGCGCGGCTTGCCGCTGAAAAATCTTGTCAACCGCACAGCCGGTTACTGAGGAGGAAAATTTATGAGCGAATTTGCGACGATTGAGCAGGCGATTGACGACATTAAACGCGGCAAAATGATTGTGGTTGTCGACGACGAAGACCGCGAAAACGAGGGCGACTTGATTATCGCCGCCGAGACCGTCACGCCCGCCGATATAAATTTCATGGCGACGCACGCCAAGGGCTTAATCTGCACGCCGATTGACGGCAAACGCCTTGACGAGCTGGAAATCGGGCAGATGGTTGCCAACAATACCGACAATCACGAAACGGCGTTCACGGTGTCGATTGACGCGTTCGACACGGAGACGGGCATATCGGCTTACGAACGTTGCCATACGATAAAAATGCTCCTTGACCCTGCCGCCACGCCCGCAAGCTTCCGCAAACCGGGGCATGTCTTCCCGTTGCGAGCGGTAGTGGGCGGCGTCCTGCGCAGGGCGGGGCATACCGAGACCACGACCGATTTGGCGCGACTGGCGGGCTTCTACCCTGCGGGCTTATGTTGCGAGATAATGGACGACGACGGGCACATGATGCGCACGGACAATCTTAAAAAGTTCGCGGCTAAGCACGGGCTGAGTATAATCACGGTGCGGGCGTTGATTGAGTATCGCAAGCGCACGGAGAAATTTGTCAAGCAAATCGCCGACGTGGACTTTCCCAGCAAGTACGGGCATTTTCGCCTTAAAGCCTACGAAAGCACGCTTGACGGCAAATGTCACCTGGCGATAGTCAAGGGCGACGTGGCGGGCAAGGAAAATGTCTTGGTACGCGTGCACTCCGAGTGCTTGACGGGCGACGCATTAGGTTCGTTGAGATGCGATTGCGGCGACCAACTGGCGACTGCTTTGCGACTGATTGAATCGGCGGGCGCGGGCGTTTTACTCTACATGCGGCAGGAGGGGCGCGGTATCGGGCTTGCCAATAAGATTCGGGCTTACGCCTTGCAGGATTCGGGCAAAGATACCGTCGAGGCGAATATCCTGCTGGGCTTCAAGCCCGACCTTCGCGACTACGGCATAGGGGCGCAGATTCTTTCCGACCTCGGCTTGACGACGATTCGCTTGTTGACGAACAATCCCGCCAAACGCGCCGGCTTGGAAGGGCACGGCTTGACGATAACCGAACGCGTTCCGATAGTCATTGCGCCGACGAAATTCGATAAAAACTATCTGACGGTCAAAAAAGTCAAAATGGGGCACGTATTCGATAAGGGGGAAACGGAATGAATATTTACGAGGGCAATATCAACGGGCGCGGCTTGAAGTTCGCGATAGTGGTTGCGCGTTTCAACGAGTTTATCACGAGCAAATTGTTGGGCGGGGCGTTGGACGCGTTGAAACGTCACGAGACGCCCGACGAAAATATTTCGGTGATTTGGGTACCGGGCGCGTTTGAAATTCCGTTGACGGCAAAAAAATTGGCGTCGACGAAGAAATTCGACGCGATAATTTGTTTGGGCGCGGTGATTCGCGGAGCCACCACGCATTACGATTACGTCTGCAACGAGGTCTCAAAGGGCGTGGCGGCGGTCGGACTTCAAAGCGGCGTCCCGACGATTTTTGGCGTCGTCACCACAGAAAACATTCAGCAGGCGATTGAACGCGCCGGCACCAAGTCGGGCAATAAGGGCTTCGACGCGGCGATTTCGGCAATGGAAATGGCGAACTTGATTAAGCAGCTGTCGAAGGGCGAGGACTCGGTCAAGCCGCGCAAAACCAGAGGGCGTCCGCCTAAGGTCGTCGAGGAGCCTAAAGCTCAATGACGGAACCCGTTGCAATTCGGCTTCGGCAAAGATTGATAAAAGATTCTCCCGAACAATGACACGGGAGAATTTTTTTTACGCCCAAAGCTTTCAGTTCGTCGAGCGTCCGCAAAATACGTTCGTTCGTCGCGCCCGTCAAATGAAGCCCGCCAATCACGCCGACAATCGGCAAGCCGAATCGGTCGTGCACGTCGGCAACGATATTCAAAATGCCCGCATGAGCGCACGCCGTCACAAGCGTCAAGCCGTCGCCGCCGCGCAGGAGCAGAACAATCTCGTCGCCGAAATCGTCGGGCAGTTTCTTATCGCCGCGTACAAATTTACTCGGCACGGTCTCAAAGTCGTAACGCCGCTTGAAATTCCCTACAAGCCACGCGGTATCGTCGAGCCGAATCACGTCGCGACAGATGATTTGCTCAATGCCGCGAGCCGCCAAAAAATCTTCGTCGAAGCCGCAACCGCGATACTTAAAGCCGCCGTCGACGCGGGAATATTTCTCTTCCCAAAAGTTTTCGCCCGTGATTAGGGTTTTAATCTGCGCGGAGTCCGCAAGCCTCGGAAAGCCGCCCGCGTGGTCGTAGTGCGAATGGCTCAGCGCAACGATTTTAATTCCGCGCAAGTCGACGCCCAAAGTTCGCGCATTATCGAACGCCGCGCCCGTGTGTCCGCAGTCGAAGATAAATTTTGTCCGTTCGGTCTCGACGAGGAAGCTCAGCCCGTGTTCGGCAACGAGGGCAGAGTCGGCGGGGGCGGTGTTTTCAATCAGCAATGTTAAAGTCGTCAAAGCAATCACCTCGCAGGCAGTTTAATCGAATTCTTACGCCGGCGCAACGGATTTTAACTTGCATATTTTTTTCAGGTAGGTTACAATGCGGAAAAACTTTAACGGGGTGAAAAAGCTTGCGCAAAATAATTTTCTTGACGGCACTGCTGATGATGTTGTTGACGGCTACGGCGTTCGCGGAGGAGGTCGCCGCGCCCGAAGAATCCGCCGCCTCCAACGACGAGCCTTATATCTACACCAGCGAGGATTTTAAATACACAATCGCCTGTCCGATTAAGCCGTTGGCGGTCGTCCGTAATCCTTGGCAGGAGCCTGAAAAACGCGGCGAGATGCTCGTCTTCGCCAACGAAGGCTGGAATATTCAATACGCCTATTTGATTCAAGTCAACGCCTTCGACAACGCCAACGTCCCCGACTTCAACACGGCGGATAAAGCCGTCCTCGACGACTATCTGGAAAAGCTCAAGGAAAACGGCTTCGGGCTTGCCGAGCTGGTCAGCATAACGGCGCAAAATAAGGGCGTCTACGCCGTCACCGCCGAGACGATTGAGGTTGTCAATAAGGAGACCGGCGAGCTTGAGGGCGAATTCGTTGCCGACCGCCAGGACATTTATACGTTCTTCCGCACGCCGGCGGGTCGTTGCGTCAGCGTCCAGCTTAGGAGCGTCAACCTCGATAAGGAATTCCTCGACACCTATCGCTACGGCGTCGCCAGCTTCAAGGATAATTCCGCCGACGATAAAAAAGCCGACAAGAAATCCAAAAAGGACAAGAAGTCCAAGAAGGATAAAAAGGACAAGAAATAATCATTGACAAAAAGTGAGCCGTGTGGTATAAAAGGCAACGGTTTTACAAAGGGGTATCGCCAAGTTGGTAAGGCACCAGACTCTGAATCTGGCATTCGTTGGTTCGAGTCCAGCTACCCCTGCCAATCTTGAAATTAACAAGAGCCTGCGTCTCAAACGGCGCGGGTTCTTTGGGTTTAAGGGAGGTCGTGAGCATGGAAGAATCAATTATGTCGCCGCTGTTTTCCGATGTGTTGAATTTCCTTTCGCTGGGCTTGAGCGTGGTATTGCTGTTCGCGGTAGCCTACTTGTGGTCAAGCAACAACACCAAAACCGCGCAGCTTGAGACGTTGCAATCGGAATTCAAGCGCATGAAAAAGAAAGTCGACAAGGTGGAGGAAAAAGTCAACCAGATACGCGAGCCGCAAGTAATCTCGGAGGTGCCGCAAGCCGCGCCGTTCGGGATAGACTTATCGTCGGACGAACTGCCGCAAGTCGCAACGTCTTTGGAGCCGCAAGACCCGTGGCTTAAATTCGTGGCGGCGTACAACGATTTGGCGGCGGATATGTCGACGCCCGGCAAGCTCAAAAAGTGCGAGAACTTTGTCCGCGAACAGAAATTGCGGATTTTGACTTACGGCGGCTCCATGACGTTCCGCCCCGCAATCGACGTTAAGGACAGCAGTTATTGGGCGTTCAAGTGTTCGGGTGAGGAGTTTGCGGTCGTGCCCAATCCCATGACGCCTTGCGACGAGGAGTTTGTCGCGGAGAGCGGCATAAAGGAGGCGTTCGCGCTGAATTATCAGAACGGCGTCTACAAAAAGTATTATGTCAAGTTGCCTGCGCTGTTTACTTGCGAGCCGTCGGAGGGTTGGCGGCTGAAAAATCCCGGCGTCGTGAATTTGGAGCGGAAATGACATGAAAAAATTTTTGGCAGCAATCTGCGCGGTTGCATTGATGATGGCGGGTTGCGGCGCGGCTCAAGAGGTCAAAGCCGACGTTATCGCGCCGCCCGACCCCATTGAACAGCAACTTAAATCCATGACGCTCGAAGAAAAAATCGGGCAAATGGTGATGATTGGCGTCTACGGCACGACGCTCAACGACGATGTAAAATATTCGCTGAACGAATTCCACTTCGGCGGCGTGATTTTCTACGACCGCAACTTGGAGAGCGTGGCGCAGACTAAAAAGTTCGCGAGCGATATGGAGGCGGCGGCTAATCAAAAGGCTCCGCTGTTCTTCGCCATAGACGAGGAGGGCGGCAGAGTTGTTCGCGGCAAAAGTTTCTTGCAACCCGCGCCGTCTCAAGAGGAAATCGGGCAAGGCGGCAACCCCGACGACGCCACGTATTGGGCTGAGCACAACGCGACGATTCTGCGCGGTATCGGCGTTAATTTGAACTTCGCGCCCGTGGCGGACGTGGGCAGTCGCGATACGCGCTCCTTCGGCGACGACGCTCAAATCGTGGCGGACTTCGTGGAGGCGTCCGCGCAGGGCTACGAGGCGCAGAATTTCCTCTACACGCTTAAGCATTTCCCCGGTATCGGCAAAAGCAAGATTGACCCGCACAAAGAGGTTTCAAGCGTGGAAGTCGACAGAGCGACCCTCGACGCCGAGGACTTGCCGCCGTTCGTGAGGATTATTCGCGGGCACGACAATTCGCGCTTTATGATAATGGTCGGGCATTTGCTCTACGACGCGCTCGACCCCGTCAACTCCGCAAGCTTATCGCCCGCCGTCATGACGGGGCTTTTGCGCAACGAGTTGGGCTTTACGGGCGTTGTGATAACCGACGATTTGGAGATGGGCGCGATTAAAAATAATACCGATTTGCCGAGCCTCGGCGTGCGCATGATTCAGGCGGGCGGCGATATTGCGCTTGTCTGCCACAATTACGAAAGCCAGCAGGTCGTTTACAACAGCATTCTGACGGCGGTTAAGCGCGGCGAAATTTCCGAGGCGCGTATCGACGAATCCGTCCGCCGTATCCTCAAGATGAAGGCGCACTTGTAAGCGGGAGGCGATTTTGTGATAAGGCACATTTTTATCGGCACGTTCAAGGTTGGAGTTGACGCCGCGATTAAAAGCACGATGCTTGCCGATTTGCGGGCGATGCGCGACAAAATCCCCGGCATTGCCGATTTGCATGCCGACTTCAGCACGGGTTGGGTAGGCAGTGAAAATTCCGTCGTCATGACCGTTGACTTCGCGACGCGGGCGGACTTCGACGGCTACATTGCTCACCCCTACCATACCGAGCACGTAGCAAAGCAGGGCGCAGCTTATCTGGCAAGCTACGTTGCGGCGCAGTTTGAGCTGTGAAGATTTCAATCGTGCAATTCAAATCGGAGCCGGGCGCGGTCGAGGCAAACTTCGCGACGGCGGCGCGGCTAATCGAATCTGCGCGGGCTTCTGACGTGATAATTTTGCCGGAACTTTGGTCGACGGGATATTATCCGACGCCCGTTGAAGACTTCGCCGACGTTGACGGCACGCGCACGACCGAATTTATCTGCGCGGCGGCTCAACGCGTCAACGCCAACATAATCGGCGGCTCCGTCATAGTTTCAAGCGGCGGGCAGATTTTCAATCGTTGCCTTATCGCCAACCGTCACGGCGAGCTTGCGGCGGCTTACGACAAGACGCACCTGTTCAGCTTCGCCAAGGAGGATGAAGTCTTCCGCGCAGGTGACAGGCTTGCGACGTTCGAGCTTGACGGCGTGCGTTGCGGCGCGGCGATTTGCTACGATTTGCGTTTCCCCGAATTCATGCGGCGACTTGCGTTGGCGGGCGCGGAGATTATTTTTATCCCTGCCGCGTGGAGCCTCAAGCGTCTGGTTCCGCGTCAAATCTTGACTAAGGCGCGGGCGATTGAGAATCAAGTTTTTATCGTCTTCGCGAACAGCGCGGGCAAATCCGAGGTCGTCAATCCTCGCGGCGAAGTCATTGCCGAGGGCGGGCGCGACGCGGAAATTCTGACCGTCGACATTGACTTGAACGAACGGGCGGCGGTTATAAGTACGATGAACCTCCTCGCCGACAGAAATCCGCACGTCGATTAAACAAAAAAACCCTCCACAATCGGAGGGTTAATTTTTTGCTTCCGCGCAGATTATTTATCGCCGCCGAAAGTTAAGAGGAATTCGTCCCGCGTGAGCTTGGTTAAGGTATCGGCGGTATCAAGCTTGCCGACCGAATAATCCGCCGCAGTCTCCGTAATCGAATCGAGTTGGGCGTCGCCGAAGTTATCCTCGTCGAACCAATAAACGTCTGCGGAGGCGGTGAATGTGCGCGTCACGCCGTTGATAATGACCTTCTTGCCCGCCGCGCCGTTTATCGTAAGCGTTTTATTGCTGTCGTTGCTGAAGGTTAGCGTAACGTCTTTGCCGCCCGTGTAGACAAAAGTGTCCGCGCCGTAACCTCCCGTCAAGGTGTCGTTACCTGTCGTGCCGACCAGCGAATCAGCTTTTGCTCCACCGACGATTGAATTAGCCCCGCTGATTGTGACGGCTTGGGTTGCCCCCGAGGCATTGACGCCCTTGTAGCCGTTCGCGTTGAAGGTACCGCCGAAGCCGCTTGTGAGCCGCTGACGTCCACGCCCGTGATATGGCTGAGGTACTTTGCGCCGTCGCCCGCCAGGGAAACCTTATCAAAGTTCGCTCCGTAATCGGTGATAACATCCTGCCCACCGCTGTAAACGAAGGTATCCGCGCCGTAGCCTCCCGTTAGCGTATCGTTACCCGCCAAGCCGTTAAGCGTGTCCGCCTTGGCTCCGCCGAGGATTGAGTTGTCGCGAGTGTTGCCCGTAATGGCTATGGCGGCGGTCGTCCGCGCAGAGGCATTTGCCGAAGTGTACGACGCGGGAAGCGTGACTTTGGCGGAGCTTGCATTAGTCAACGTCAAAGTTTTGGCTTGCGTGCCGACAATATTAAGCGTGTCCAAGTCAACCGCACGCCACAATGTTATCCTGCCCTCGCCGACATTGACAATAACGTCGTCGCCGCTCTTAACCGTGGAATATGTCCCGGTGCCGTCGCCTATCTGCAAAGTTGAATCTTCGCCGAAATAATAGACAGTATCGTTACCGTCGCCCGACGCGTATTGAATCAGGCAGTTGCTTGCTCCATTTGTTATGGTATCGTTGCCCTTGCCGGCGTTTATCGTGACGTTGGAAGCCTCGCCCAGAAAGCCGCCGAAATAAACATAATCGTCGCCGTCGCCGCCGTTTATGCTGATGTTTTCGCCCCAGCCTCGAATTTGGTCGTTGCCTGTGCCCGCCGAGATTGTAACGTTTGCGCCCGTGTTATAAATGCCGTCGGTGCCGTTGCCTGTGTTCACCTTGACGGAGGAGCCGCTGTTGGCAATGTAGTAGTTGCCCGCCGTCGCGCTGATTATCGTATTGTTCGCGGAGTTTTCGAGAGCCGTCCTGCCCGCGCTGATTGCGGTCGTCTTGCCCGTCGAGTCTTTGATGAGGATTTTATTGGCTTGAGCATTGCCCGCGAAGGTAAGGGAACCGCTCCCGACTTTGAGGAATATGCTGCCGTCGTCGCTTAACGTGGTCGTGCCGAGGGTGCCGCTCGTCAAGCTGACAGTTACCTCATTGCCGCTCAAACCGCCGTCAATATCAATCGTATCGTTGCCGTCACCGTTGGCGTAGACCAAAACGCCGTTGCTCATGTAAATGTAATCGTTGCCCTTGCCCGCGTTGACAGTATTATCCGAGCCGTAGCTGTAAATGGTATCGTTGCCCGACCAAGCGGCTATGCTGACGGAGGAGCCGTAGCTGTAAATCGAATCGGCATTTGCGCCGCCGCTTATCTTTACGTTGTTGAAGCCGTAGTTGCTTATGACGTTTGAAGCGGACGTGCCCTTAATCGTGGTGTTATCGTCGTCGTTGTCAACGACATTGACGGGAACGATATTTGCCGTCGACGTGGCGATATTGACTTTGGACAGGGAGGCGGCTCCGCCGAGCGTTATTGTATTGTCGCCGACCTGAACGAGGACATCATAGCCACTCGTTACTGCGGTATATTCTGCGCCTTCGACGACCGGCGTATCGAAAGCCCCGAAATCGATATAGTCGTTGCCATCGCCTGCGCGGCAGACGTAAACCATGCCCACTGCAGAATAATCCTTATAAACGGAATCATCGCCCGTGCCGCCTATGATTGTTGCATTGTTGCCGTAGTTTTCAATGAAGTCGTTGCCTGCGCCGCTGTTGATTGACGCGTTGACGCCCCAATTCGTGACAGAATCGTTTCCTGCGCCGGCGTAAATTATAACGTTGGAGCCTCCGTTGTTAATGATGTCGTTGCCTGCGCCGCCGCTGATTGAAACGTTGACGCCCCAATTCGTGACAGAATCGTTTCCTGCCCCCGCGTCGATTGTGACGTTGGAGCCTCCGTTGTTAATGATGTCGTTGCCTGCGCCGCCGCTGATTGAAACGTTGACGCCCCAGTTCGTGACGGAATCGTCGCCCGCGCCTGCGCTCATGCTGACGTTGTTGTCGCCGTTGAAAATATAATCGTCGCCGTTCGTGCCGTTAAAGGTCTTATCGTGCTCGATATTATCATTCAAGTTGTAATGCGTAACGTCGCTTATAGACGATACGATATTGACGTTGTCCGCAAAAAATAATTAACGAGGGTTATCGTTCCCTTGCCCTCGACCGTGATTGTAACCGTGCTGTCGTTTTTAAGCGTCGTGTAGCTGTCGGCGATAACCAATGTGCTGTTCGTTACGTCGAAGCCCGATATTGTGTCGTTGCCGCCGCTGTAGACGTAAGCGATGCCCGCGCCGTTTTCGCGCCAAAGATAATCGTTGCCCGTGCCGCCGCTGACCGTGACGTTGTGCCCGCTCGTCCAAATTGAGTCGTCGCCCGCGCCCGCGTTTATGCTGACGTTATTGCCGCCTCGGTTGTTGACGATTGAATCAGCCGCGCCGGTGCCGTTGATAACTTTCCCGTCGTCGTAGTTTTCTCTTGTCGCCATGAGACCGACCTCTTTTAAAATATTTTACAAAAAAATTCCCCGTCCGCAACGGGGAAAAGGTAACGTCAAGCAGATTATTTATCGTCGCCGAAAGTCAAGAGGAATTCGTCTTGCGTGAGTTTGGTCAAGTTTTCGGCGGTATCGAGTTTGCCGACTGAGTAATCCGAGGCGGAGATTTTTGTAATGGCGTCGAGTTGCGGCTCCGAGGTAAAGTCGTGTTCGTCGAACCAATAAACGTCGGCGGCACTGCTCTTGACCGTCGAACTTGTCTTGGTTGAATTGTACATTCTGCCGTTCTCGAAGATGAGCGCGGTACCGTTGACGATAACCTTTTTGCCCTTCGCGCCGTTAAGGGTGAGCGTCTTGCTTGAATCGTTGCTGAAAGTCAAAGTAACGTTGGAGCCGCTCGTCCTGACGCCCGTAATATTGCTGAGCCACTTCGCGCCCGTCGCATTGAGCTGAATCTTATCGAAGTTCGCCGCATAGTCCGTGATTGTATCCTTGCCGCCCGTGTAGACAAAAGTATCCGCGCCGTAGCCGCCGGTGAGGGTGTCATTGCCCGCCGTACCCGTTATCGAGTCCGCCTTGGAACTGCCGACGATTGAGACGCCGCTTGAGTTGCCGCCCTTAATCGTGACGGCTTGAGCCGCCGAGGCGTTAATGTTTTTATAGGAGCCGCCGTTGAATGTGCCGCTGTAAGCCGAGGTCAACGTGACGGCTGTTTTGTCGTAGGAGAGGATTTGCTTGTCGAGGAAGTAACGCCCCGCGCCGTTGATTAAAACTTTCTTGCCGACGCCGTTATTCAAGGTCAAAGTTTTATTGGCGTTGTTGCTGAAAGTGAGCGTGACGTTGTTATTCTTGACGGCAACGCCCGTTATATGGCTGAGGTATTTCGCGCCATCGCCCGCGAGCGTGATTTTGTCGAAGTTGGAGCCGTAATCGGTGATAACGTCCTTGCCACCGCTGTAGACGAAGACATCAGCTCCGTTGCCGCCCGTAAAGGTATCGTCGCCTGAGCCGCCTGCTATCGAGTTTGCCAAGCGGTTGCCGATAATCTCCAAGCCGTAAGTGACAGCCGAGCCGTCCACCGTGCGTATCTTCGAGCCGTAGTCCGCCACGTCGAAAATATCTTCGTCGTAGTTGTCCAGGAGCTTAACGGCAGTGCCCGCCGCATTGAGGCTTACTGCGTCCTCGCCGCCGCTTTGAGTATCAATCGGCTCTACGCCAAAAATTTCGCCCAAAGTTTTTGTGTCGTTGAAGGCGCGATACGTAACGTCGGCAACCTGCCGAATATCGCTGACGCCCTGCAAGGTTATGTTAAAGACGCCGTAGCCCGAATCCGTCAAAACGATATTGTTGCCGTCCTTGCGCCAGGTCAACTCGGTGGTATCGGATTCGACCTCGTCGTAGCGGATGGTGTCGTTGCTTGAAATGTCCGTGATGATAACGTCGTTGTGATAAGGTCCAAACAGATAATAGGGGTCAAAGCGATAGAGGTTATTGCCCTCGCCGCCCGATATGGAGGCGGTAGTTGACTCGATGAACCAAAAGGTATCGTTGCCCTCGCCGCCCGTCAAGGTGACTTTGGTATCGCCCAGCGGGATAAACAAATCGTCGCCCTCTCCGCCGTCGGCATAGGCTTTGACTGAGCCGGTCGTGCGCAGGGTATCGTTGCCGACGCCGCCGAAGAGTGAGGCGTTGCGTCCGTGCATACTCGTGCCTATGAAGTCATTGCCGCCCTCGCCGTAGATGACGGCATTGCCGCTTGACGACATGAGCGAAATTTTATCGTCGCCGCCGCCCGCGTAAAGCGTAGCGTAAGCCGCCGAGACCAACAAATCCTCGCCGTTCTTGGTGCCGTAGATGACTTTATCGCCGTCCCAAAACCATGTGCCGTAGTCCTTATTGATGTAGATGTCGCCCTTCATGTAGTTATTCATATGCCTTCACTCCTTACTCAAACTAAAGAAAAGGTTACAATTTCGTCAATAGTACACGATAGCGCGGCGTCGGGCAAATGTGCTTACCTTATATTTCGATTAAAAAATCCCCGCTGCTTTGACGGGGATTTAAAAGTTTCCGCGCAGCCCGCTTTGAAAGCGGGGGAACAATGGTCGCGCCGTACTCTACGACGTTGGAAGCTGTCGAGCCGCGCCGCAACGAATTATATTCTTAAATCCTCATTTTTTTGCAAGCGTCGTGCCGCTGATTTGATAAGCCTTACCGTTAACGTTAAATGTTGTCGCCGTGAAGTCTTGCAAGGTAATCGCGCTGTAGGTTGAGCCGACCTTAAAGAGAATCTTGCCCGACCCGCTGTAGTAAGCCGCCGTCCAATCGCCCGTGATTTGAAGCAGGTCGTTGTTGCCGAAGCCGCTGATAACGTCTTTGCCGTCACCTGAGTTGTAGAGGAAGGTATCGACACCGTTGCCGCCCCAGAGTGAGTCGTTGCCTGCGCCGCCGCTGATTGAGACGTTCGCGCCGGTGTTGGTGATTTGGTCGTTACCGTTGCCGCCGTTAATCAGAGCATTAGCCGCCGTGTTCTTGATTGAGTCGTTGCCTGACCAGCCGTTAATCGTCGCGCCTTTGCCGCCTGCCCAGTTGGTTAGGGTATCGTCGCCCGCCCCGCCGTTGAATCTGACATTCGGCTTGGTATTGCTTCGAGTAAGGTTTTGTACAGCTGTATCGCTGATAATCGTGGAAAGTTCGGAGCCCGTCGAGGTTATCAAGGCGAGCGTCTTATCCTTGGCATTTTTAACGGTCAACGTGTTGGAGCCGAGAGTGAGGACAGCATCCGAGCCGCTGAGTTTGGCTGAAGTTATCGCCGCGCCCAAGCTGATTCGGTCGCCCGCCGCATAATCCGAAATGACATCGTTGCCCGCGCTGAAGATAAACAAATCGTTGCCCGTGTAACCGAAGAGCGTATCGTTACCTTCGCCGCCCCAAAGGGTATCGGAGCCGCTGCCGCCGTTGAGGCTGTCATTACCTGCGCCGCCGAGCAAGCTGTCATTGCCCGCGTAGCCGGGAATCGTATCGTCGCCCGCGCCGCCTTGTATCGTGTTGTCGAGTCCGTTGCATGCTATCTGAATCGAATTGGTGCGTGCCGAGGCATCAGCCGCTTTAACCGTTGCGGCAAGCGTAACTTTATTGCCGTCGCCGTCAGTCAAAATCTGCGTCGCGTTGAGAGTGCCTGCAATGTTTAACGTATCCAAAGCCGCCGCGCCAAGGAGAGTGATATTATCGTCGCCGACAGTGATAACAACGTCCGAGCCGCTTTCGACGGAGGAGTAAGTATCTTTGCCGTCGCCGATTTGGAGCGTGGAGGTTGCATTGAAGCCTTGAATCAAATCATTGCCCTCGGTGTAGACGAACAGAATATCTTCGCCGTAGTTGCGGAGGGTATCGTTACCTGTCCCGCCGCCGAGCGTCACGTCGTCGCCGTAGTTGCGAATCGCGTCATCACCTGCCCCGCCGTCCAAAGTTACATTGTCGCCGTAATTGCGCACAGAATCATTGCCCAAGCCGCCGTCGATTGACACGCTGTCGCCGTAAGAGCGAATGGTATCGTTGCCGCCAAGAGCTCTAATCTTCACGCCGTCGAGCGTCTCCTTAATCGTGTCGTCACCTTGGGTGAGCTTGATAAGCGTCGGGTCAATGATGATTTGCTCCGCGCCTGCTATGTTCAAAGTTTCCGAAGTTGCCGCGCCCGCCAAGGTAATGGTGCCTTCGCCGACCGTGAGGATAACATCCGCGTCGACGGTATCTTTGGAGTAAGAGGCGGTACCGTCGCCGATTTGGAGTGTCGAATCTGCGCGGAAGCCTTGAATCAAATCATTGCCCTCGGTGTAGACAATCAGATTATCGGCAGCGGAGGAGCCGAGGCTGATTAAGTCGTTACCCGCGCCCGCATTGACGGTGGAGTTCGCGGCGTCGTTGTTGACGGTATCGGAGCCTTCGCCCGCATCAATGCTGACGTTCGCGCCCGTGTTGAGGATATAATCGTTGCCGCCGAGTGCATTGATTATCATACCGTTTTGGTCGTTGGTAAGGGATTCTGCCGCGTCGGTGCCCGTGACCAAGTTTGAGCCTTCGATGCCCAAAATGTTGACGGTATTCAAAGTTGCGGCGTCCAAGAGGAGGATTGAGCCTTCGCCGACGGTAATAACGATGTCCGAGCCGACGGTAGCTTTTGCGTAAGTGCCGGTGCCGTCGCCGATTTGCAATGTCGAATCTGCGCGGAAGCCGCTTATCGTATCGTTGCCGTCGCCCGCAGAGTATTGAATCAAGGCGTTTTCGGTTTCCCACTCCGTAAAACTGATTGAATCGTTGCCCTTTCCGCCGCTGACAGACACATTGGAGCTTTCTTCGTCTACGGTAATGGTGTCGTCGCCGTCACCCGCGTTTATCGTGGCGTAATCACCATAATAAAGCAAAATGGTATCGTTGCCGTTGCCCGCGTCGACGGAGGCTTTATAAGCGTCCCCTTCGCCCTCGTACAGATAGCCGACTTTGAGGGTATCGTCGCCGTCACCGCCGTTTATCGTGGCGTTCGTGCCGAAATTGTGTTTGATGAAGTCGTCACCGTCGCCGCCGTCGAGCAAGACGTTATTGGCGTTGAGGTAAATGCTGCCGTTAAAAATTCTGTCGTTACCGTCGCCGCCGCGAATCGTGGAGCTGTGACCGTAGTTGATGATGGAATCATTTCCCGCGCCGCCGAGGATTGAGATGCTGTTGCCTGCTCCCACGTATGAGTCGCCGTTGGTTATGGTATCGTTACCCGCGCCCGCGTCAATCGTTTCGTAATTGCCGCCGCTTTCGATTGAATCGTCCCCGGCGGTGCCCTCGATAAGCAATGAGCGATATGTGCCGATAATTTGGACGGCGTTCAAGCTTGCGGCTCCGCGCAGGGTTATCAAATCTTCGCCGACGCGCACGAACACATCATTGCCGCTCATAACGCTTGCATAAGTATCGGAGCCGTTGCCGATTTTGAGCACGGAGGTCGCGTTGAAACCTTCAATCAAATCGGAGCCGCCGTCATATTGGAACAGGACATTTGCGCCGCTGTTGATAATCGTATCGTTACCGGTGCCCGCCTTGATTATCGCGTTATCGGCGGTATTGCTTAAAGAGTCGCCCTCTGCGGTGCCTTCGACGAGCGGTATAGGCGTATCGACGAGGACGCCGTTAATTTCTAGGGTTTCCAAGGTCGCCGCGCCGAGCAGGAGGATTTTGCCGTCGCCGACCTGCAGAATGAGATCGTCGCCCAAAGTCATTTTTGAGTAGGAGGCTGTGCCGTTGCCGAGGCGGAGCCGTGAGGTATTATTGAAGCCCGTGATAATATCCGTGCCGTCGCCGACCGCATATCTGAACAAAGCATCGTCGCCCGTGTTGTTTATGAAGTCGTTGCCGGTACCGCCGTTGACCGTGGCGGCATTGCCCGAATTGTTAATGATGTCGTCGTCCGCGCCCGTCACGATTGAAGCCTCGCTGCCTGAATTGGTTACGGAGTCTTTACCTTCGCCCGTGCCGATTCTTGCCGCAAAGCCCCCATTGGAAACGGTATCATCGCCGACACCTCCGCTTATGCTTACGTTGGCACCGTCTTGATTATAAATCCAATCGTTATCGGCTCCGCCGTCGATTGTGACACTCGCGCCGCTATGGTTGTCGCCATTACCATTCCAAATTATATCGTTACCTTCGCCGCTCAAAATTGAAACCTTATCTTCTTGGAAGTTGAAAAAGAAATCGTTGCCCGTGCCCATGTCGATTGTCACATTGTCGCCGAAGTTCCAAAGGGTATCGTTGCCCGCGCCGGCTTTGACGGTGGAGTTCACACCGTTGTTTTCGATTGAATCGTTGCCTTCGCCCGCGTCAATAAAAGAGTTATCGCCCCTATTGTCAATCGTATCGTCGCCCGAACTGCCGTTGATACTGACATTTGTTCCCGAGTTGTAGATTGAATCGTTACCTGCTCCGCTCACGATTGAAACGTTGCTGCTAGAATAATTATAAATGGTGTCGTTGCCGTCGGCGGTTGTTACAGTTACGGCGGTGGAATTTTCGAGGCGGATTAAGTTATTGCCCGCGCCGCCGTTAATCGTGACCGAGTTGACGTAGCCATTATAAACGGAATCATTACCCTCGCCTGCGTCGATTGAAATGCTGTCGGATCTGTTTCTGATGGAATCGTCGCCTCTGCCGCCGTTGATTGTCACGAACCAGGACTTGTATTCGTTGTAGATATAATCGTTGCCGTCGTCGCCGTTAATCAAGACTCTCACGCCGCTGTTGGTTATGGAGTCTTTGCCGTAGTCGCCATTGATAACAGCCTTGTGCCCGTAATTGACGATTGAGTCGTTGCCGTCGTCGGCGTTGATTGTGACCTTATCGACCTCGCCGACAAGAGTATCAGCCTCTTCGGTGCCGCTCAAGACTGACGGCGTGCCGGGGTGAGTCGGTTTGCCGACGATATTTATCGCTTCCAAGCTTGCGACGCCGCGCAGGGTTATCGAGCCTTCCGCGACGGTGATAATGACATCGTCGCCGCTGACCTGACTTGAATACGGGTCGCCGAAGATTTGGAGCGTATCATCTGCGCGGAAGCCGTCGATAACATCATTGCCGTCGCCTGAGTTGTACTGATAGATAAAGTTGCCGTAAACGATACGACTGTAAACAGTATCGTTGCCTTTGCCGCCCAGGACGGTGTTGCCCGGAAAGTAACCGTCTCCGCTCAAGCTGATAACGTCGTTGCCGTCGCCGCCGTTTAGCGACGAGTCTCGGAAGCTCCCGGTGACGGTATCGTTGCCGGCTCCCGCGTCTACGGTTATGGACATCGCATTTGCCGCGTTGTTGTAAATCGAATCTGCGTCGCTCGTGCCCGCCACAAAAGTGTTGCCAACGGTGTTGTTGTACTCTGCCATAAAAATCCTCTCCCCTCAAAAATCAGCTGTCGAGGATTATTATAGTTGTATTTTTTTTTTTTCAATTTCCCCCGCGAGGTTTAACGAAATTTTAATTGAGGGGTTGGGGACGATTAACTAACTCTTGACGAGAGTGTTGCCGCTGATTCTATAAGTCGAGCCGTTGACGTTAAAAGTTGTCGCCGAGGAGTTTTCCAAGATAATCGCGCTGTAGGTTGAATCAACTTTAAAGACGACACGATCCGAAGCATTGTAATAAGCCGCCGTCCATGCGCCCGTGATTTGAAGCATATCCGAATTGTCGAAGTTGTAAATCATATCTTTGCCGTCGCCGCTGTTGTAAATGAAAATGTCGGAGCCTGAGCCGCCCCAAAGTGAATCGTTACCTAGCCCGCCAATCAAAGTGTCGTTGCCCGTGTAGCCTTGGAGCTTATCGTTACCGTCGCCGCCGAGGATATAATCATTGCCTGAGCCGCCGTTTAGAGAGTCATCGCCTCTGCCGCCGAGCAGTGAATCATTACCCGCGCCGCCTGCAAGCGTATCGTTGCTTTTGCCGCCGAGGATTGTATTGTCGAGGGCATTGCCCGTTATCTGAATCAGTTTCGTGCGCGTCGAGGCGTCGGCAATTTCAATGCCCGTACCTAGCGTCAACTTCGCGGCGGAGCTGTTATAGGCAATGACACCGCCGATAATCGTGGTGAGGTTGGTGCCCGCCGCCGTCACGAGACTTAGCTTTTTGCCCTTGGCGTCCTTGATACGGAGCGAGCCGCCGTTAAAGTTCAAAACAGCGTCCGAGCCGTCAAGCGTGGCATTTCTTATCGCCGCGCCGAGCGAAATCTTTTCACCAACGGCATAATCGGTAATGACATCATTGCCCTCGCCGTAAATGAAAATGTCCGCGCCTTTGCCGCCGGTTAGGGTATCGTTGCCTGAGCCGCCTGTTAAGGTGTCGTTCCCCGAACCGCCGAGGATTGAATTGGCAAGCGCGTTACCCGTGATTTGAATCGATTTGGTACGAGCAGAGGCATCAGCTGAGGCATAAGCGGCGGGCAACGTCACTTTGGCGGAGGAGCTGTCGGTCAATTCCAATGTCTTAACGATTTGCTTGCCGTCAATGTTGACGGAGGATAAGCTTGCCGCGCCGCGCAGAGTTATCTTACCGTCGTCAACAGTCACGATTATATTGGAGCCGCTTACCTGCGCAGAGTATGAGCCTTGCCCGTCGCCGATTTGAAGCGTGGAATCTTCGCGGAAACCTTGAACGGTATCATTGCCGCCGCCTGCGCGATATTTAATCAAGACGTTGGAGCCGCCGTTTATGATTGAGTCGTTGCCGTCGCCCGCAATGATAGTGACGTTGGAGCCGCTGTTGGTCAAGGTATCGTTGCCGTTGGAGCCGCTAAGCAAAGTGTTGGCGAGGGAGTTGCCGATATTGACGCGTGGCGTCGTGGTAACGGCGGATTTTTTGGCTAACCAGCGCAGGAACATATAGCCGCCCGAATAAGCGGGATTGGTTATGCCGGTGATTTTTTTCGTACCGTTGAGAGCCTTTTCCAACTTTGCGGGGTCGGCGGCGAGAGCTTGAATATCGTCTGTACGCAAACCGTCGTCCGCGCCGTGAGTGAGCTCCGCCATGCCCTCCGTGATAAATTGCGGCAGGCGATAGCAATAGTCGATGTTGGCTTGCATGACGGCATGAGTCAATTCGTGAGCAATGGTGCGGTCGAGATAGCCGACGTTATAGCGTTCGCCCGTAGCGTTGGGCTTGCCGTTGGTATCGGCGGCGTCGACGGCATTCGGCTTGTAATAGTACAGGTTAATTTTCAAGTTCAGCGCGGTGGTAATTTTCTTATCGTTGGCGGCGAAGGTCGGATAGACGGCGGCGGTGTAGCCGGTTTTCGCGTTGGCAAAGGTAACCGTGAGTTCGCGCACAGTGGAGTTGGAATTGAAGGCAAAATTATCGCCGTAGGAGGCGGCAATGAGGTCGAGCGAATTCTTTATCCAATGGGCATGCAAATTATTCCAAAGATATTTTTCGTAATCGGAGAGGGCGGCGTAATTTTGAGCGAGCTTGACAGTGAGTCCGTTGACGGTGAAAGAATTGCCCGTGAAGTTGGAAGCCGCGCCGCTTTCGGGAATTATGGATTCGGCGGTTTTAATGGTCTTGCCGGCGTCGGAGCCTGTAATCGCGCCGGTGTCGTCATTGCCAAGGATTATCCCGCAATAATTTTTCAAAAAGTCTTCGCCGCTCGCGGAGCTTTGACAATCCGTAACCATCTGCGCGACAGCCGTCTCCAGGTCGACAAAATGAATTTT
Source organism: uncultured Selenomonadales bacterium (assembly GCA_937877545.1). Classification (GTDB taxonomy): domain Bacteria; phylum Bacillota; class Negativicutes; order Selenomonadales; family Selenomonadaceae; genus Quinella. Next base: position 64,472 of record CALFJE010000052.1, read on the forward strand.
GGTGCCGTTCGTGGCATAGTCAATCGCTGCGTTTACTGCTGCCGTGCCCGACAGCGTTGTAGTATCGAGAGCCGCCATGAACTTTCGGATGACCTCTTGTTGAGTTGCCATGAAAAATCCTCCCAAAGTTTTGGCAGATTATACCACAAAAAATCTCGCCGCAACTTTTAAAAAGTTGACAAACAGCAAAAAAGCCCCGCCGAGCCGTTCGACGGGTTTAAAAGTTTCCGCGCAGTTACTTTTGAAAAGTAACCAAACAGTGTTCGCGCCGTGCTCTACGACGTTGGAAGCTGTCGAGCCGCTGATTTGAATCGCCGCCGTGCGAGCCGAGGCGTCTGCCGCCTCCAAAGTCAACGTGCTGCTTATCACTGCGGAAAGCTCCTTGCCCGTCGCGGTGATAAGGCTTAGCGTCTTACTCTTGCCGTTTTTAATAGTCAACGTGTCACTACCGAGCGTCAAGACGGCGTCATTGCCACTGATTGAAGCGTTGGTAATCGCCGCGCCCGGTGAAATTTTTTCGCCGACAGTGTAATCCGTGATAACGTCATTGCCCGCGCTGTAAATGAAGGCGTCCGTCCCGTTGCCGCCCGTGAGGGTATCGGAACCGCTGTTGCCGGCAATTTTAAGCCCCGTGGTGCGAGCCGCCGCGTTGACCGTTGTAAAGGTGCTGTCGTAATCCGCGAGGTTAAGGGGGCTGTTTTCAAATTCGTTCGTGACCGTCAAAACGGTTTTGGCATCGTTGTATTCCGAACCGTCGGGCAAGCCGTTGGAATAATTTTTGGCGAGGTAGCGCAGTTGAGCGTAGCCTGAGGTTGTAGCGTCGTCATAGCCGCCGACTATCGCGGCAAGTCCGCCCCTAATCGGTGTGGACAGATTGTTGACGTAAGCGATATTGGCGTTAATGGAGCCTTTGTAGGGGAGCGTGCCGTTTTTGTCGCTTGCCGTGAGGTTATAGAGTATGGCGGGGTTAATCGTCATGGTCATACGCGAGGCAAGCCCCATATCGCAGCTGAAATCCATCGGTTATAGAGCGCACGGGTCACGAGCCGCTGTTTGGCGAGGTAAGTCGCGCCGCTGCAGCCGAATGCTTCACCCGCATCGGTGTCGCTTACGGTGTGATACGTGACGTTGACCTTCAAGCCGTTTTTTGTAAAGGAATTGTATTGGGCGGCGGTCTTGGCAGTGGAGGTGCCCGCGTCGGTGTTGTTGATACGGACGCCGCAACTTTGCTCAAGGAAGTTTTGATTGTTGCTTGAGGAATTGCGAGCCTGATTGAACGCGCTTTGCAATGCGCTGTAGCTTGTCGCGCCGACGGCTTTAAACGCCTCGTTGACGGCGGCGGTTCCGGTGCTTTCGGTATCCACAAGCGTTTTGACGAATTTCTTGATTATGCCAACGGGTGTCGACATGTAACCATCTCCTTACGTAAAATTTAACTGCTTGAGGATTATAATAATTTTTTTTTTGTCAATTTTGCCGGGCAAAATTCTTTTGTAACGAAAAACCCCGCCGCAACTTTTAAAAAGTTGACAAACAGCAATCTTCATTGTTTGACGAACTTGTTATTGCTGATTTGATAAGCCGTTCCGTTGACGTTAAATGTTGTCGCCGAGGAGTTTTCCAAGATAATCGCGCTGTACGTCGAATCAACTTTAAAGACGACACGACCCGAAGCATTGTAATACGCCGCAGACCAGTCGCCCGTGATTTGAAGCATATCCGAATCGTCGAAGTTGTAAATCATATCCTTGCCGTCGCCGCTGATGTAAATGAAAATGTCGGAACCTGAGCCGCCCCAAAGCGAATCATTGCCGAACCCGCCGCTCAAGGTATCGTTGCCCGTGTAGCCTTGGAGCTTATCGTTACCGTCGCCGCCGAGGATATAATCATTGCCTGAGCCGCCGTTCATCGAGTCATTGCCCGTACCGCCGTCGATAGAATCATTACCTGCGCCGCCTGCAAGCGTATAGTTGCCGCTGCCGCCGAGAATTGAGTTGTCAAGCCCGTTGCCCGTGATTTGAATCGCCGCGCTCCGAGCAGAGGCATTGGCGGAAATGTAAGCGGCGGGGAGCGTCACCTTGGCGGAGGAGCTGTTGGTCAAGGTTAATTTCGTGGAGGCTTGCTTGCCGTCGATGTTTACGGTGTCGAGCTTAGCCGCGCCCGCGAGGATTATCTTACCGGTGCCGGCAGTGACGACGACATTGTTTCCGCTGACTTGCGTGGAGTAGGCGTCGCCCGAAATGCTGAGCGTGCTTGTTTCGTTGAAGCCCATGATAACATCATTGCCCTCGCCCGCCGCGTGAGTGAAAAGGACATTGTTGCCGTAATTTAGGAGGGTGTCATTGCCGGAGCCGCCCGTGATCGTGACATTTTCGCCGTAATTGCGGACGGAGTCGTTACCTTCGCCGCCGAGGATTGTCGCGTTGTCGCCGTAGTTGCGGATAGAATCATTGCCCGCCCCGCCGTCAATCAGAGCCGCGTCGCCGTAAGCGCGAATGGTATCATTGCCGCCGTATGTTTTAATCGTCGCGCCGTCGAGGGTCGTTTTAACGGAATCAGCCGAAGACGTGCCCGTTATGAGTTTTGATTCGGCGTCGGGAGTTCCCGCGTCGTTAATGTGAACGGTATCCAAAACCGCCGCGCCGCTTAGGGTTATCTTAGCGTCGCCAACCGTCACGATAACATCCAAGCCGCTGACCTGCGTCGAGTAAGAGCCTTTGCCGTCACCGATTGAGAGCGTAGAATCTGCGCGGAAGCCTTGAATGGTATCGTTGCCGCCCGTGTACTTAAACAAAATATTTTTGCCGCTGTTGAAGATAAAATCGTCACCCGCGCCGCCGTCTATCGTCACCGAATCGCCGTAGCCGTCATTGCCGCCGAGGTTGCGAATGGAATCATTACCTGAGCCGCCGAGGAGCGTGACGAGTGAGCCGCGATTGTTAAGGTAATCATTACCTGCGCCGCCGTCGATTATCACGCTCTTGCCGTCGTTGTGAATGGTATCGTTGCCGCCAAGCGCACTAATCGTGACGAGGGAGCCGTTGTTGTCGATAATTTCGTCGGCGTCGGTGCTTGTGATTGAAACGCCGCTGACAGTGTTGGTAATCGTTTCGACAGGCGGAGGTTCAGGCGTCGGAGGTTCGGTGCCGTCGGGCAGGAGGGTATCGCCAACGGTCTTATCAGCGACGAGGATTTTATAAACGTTGTCATTAGAGGAGAGAGCCGCCGTGTTAATCTTTTTGCCCGTCGCGCCTTGGAGCGTCATGTTGCTTGAGCCGTCGGAAAGAATCACGTCCGCGCCGACGGTTGAACGGGTAAGCGTACCCGCCGCCTTGATTGTATCGCCCGCGTGATAGTTGACGACCAAATCATTGCCCTCGCCGAAGATGATGACGTTGTTGTTTGAAGCGTCGCCGAAAGTGATTGTGTCGTTGCCCTTGCCCGTGACGATTGTGTTGTTGTAACTGCTGCCGAGCGAAACAAAGTTGCGACCCGCACCCGCGTTGATGAAAGAGCTCCTGCCGCTGGTATAAATTAAATCGGAGCCTGTGCCCGCCCCGACGTTGATTGTCGAAGCCCAAATACCTGCGATGACTGAATCGTCACCGCCACCGAGAGAGACGATATTGTCGGAGCCATTGCCCGCGTAAATTCCGCCCTTGCTCATGCCGCTGTTGACGGTGATTTGATTATCGCCCGCCCCTGCAACGATTGAAGTATGGTTAGGCTTGCTACCGTTTCCGCCGCCCGTGATTATCGTATCGTTGCCGCTACCCGCGCTGATTGTCGACAGTTCGGCGTTGCTGTTGTTGATGTAATTGTTGCCGTCGCCCGCCGTGATTGTCTGATAGCCGCCCGCCGAGCCGTCAATCGACACGGAGTTGTTACCTTCGCCGGCATTTATGCTGACGTGGTCGCCACTGCTGTAGATGTAATCGTTATCGTCGCCGCCCGACAGCGTGACATTGCTCTTGGTGTTGGAGATGTAGTTGTCATCGTCGTAGCCGGTCGCCATGACGTTGCTCGCCAAATTGACGATACGGTCATTGCCGCCGCCCGAATTGATTGTGACGCTTTCGCCGCTGTTTTTAATGCTGTCCATGTCGTTCCCTCCGTCAATCAAAGAATTTTTGCCCGCGTTGTCAACGGTATCCTTGCCGTCGCCGCCGCTGATTGTGACTCGCGCCGCCTCGTTGTAAATGTAATCGTCATCAGCTCCGCCGTTAATCTTGACGCTTGCGCCGTAGTTTTCGACGTGGTCATTGCCGCCGCCCGCGTTTATCGTGACGTGCTTGCCGTAGTTAATAATCGTATCGTCGCCGTCGAGCCCGTAAATCATGATGTTATCGAGCGTGTTCTCAATGTAATCGTCGCCCGACGTGCCGCGCAGAGCTTTCTCCGTCCCCCAAAGCCCCGGCATGAGGATAATCGCGTTGTCGTAGGGATTTGTAATGAGCGCGCCCTCTGCCGCAGGAAGACTTTCGCCCTCCTCAAGCTCAATCGTGTTGATGTTAATCTTCAAGTCTTTGGCGTCTTTGACGATAAGCCCGCCTTTGCCGACTTGTATAATCACGTCGTCGCCGCTGACAGCCGTGGAGTATTCGCCCTTGATTTTGATAACGTCGCTGGTATCGTAGCCGTAAATGGCATCGACGCCGTCGCCCTGCGTGTAGCCGATAATTGCATTCTTTGCGCCGCTAAGGATTATTAAGTCCGTGCCCGCGCCGCCGCTTATCGAATTTGAATCGCCTTGAACAAAGAAAATATCGCCGCCCTCGTTGCCGAAGATGACATTCTTGTTGCCGCTGATTACAAGGTGGTCGTTGCCTGCACCGCCGTAAAGGGTATTGCCGCTGTCGTAGGAGTAGAGATAATCCGCGCCGTTGCCGCCGAAGATTGAATTATACTTCGCGCCCTCGTAGAGGCTGATTGAGTCGTTGCCGTGTCCGCCGTAAATCGTGACGTTCGGAAAGACGTTATAAATACGGTCGTCGCCGTCCTGCGCGTAGAGGCTGGAATTGGCGGCGTCAATTTCGATTAAGTCGGCGTTGTCTGAAGTCCCGTAAGCCAATCTTTGAGCCAACTTGCGCCACCATTCAGCATAATTCTTATCGCTTAAGCTGTATTCTTCGGTAAACTTGGAAACGCTTTCGCCGCCGATTAAAGATTTTATCGAGTCGCCCATCCAAGCTCCGAAGCTCATCAAAACCCGTGACGTATCAAAAATCCAATCGTCAATTCCTTTAGCATAGTTACTGAATCCGTCGTGAAGACCGCCAGCCACCGCGTCGAGCATAGCCTCTTTGAACGCCGTTTCCTCCGGCAAACCGTCGTCCAGATAGTAGCCTATTTTTTGTCCATACGTGGAAACTATCTCTATCGCGCCGATAACCACCGACAGGAAAATATCAATATAGCTGAATGGCTCCGCCGCAGAGGCGTCTTTGCATATGGACTTCACAATCGCCGAAAGCTCCGCACCTACCAATTCAGCGGCAGCCTTTGCAAGATCCTCCTTTTCTTCGGGCGTCGTGCCGTCGAAGGTCGCGATAACGTTCGCTCCGTAAGCCAGCGTCGCGGCAGACAGTTCCATAAATATCGTCTCGTCGCCTTTCAGTTGCAAGTAAGAATCGGCGATGCTTCCGATTTTAGAAATGATAGACGTTATTTCGTTGCCGAAGTCCGCGAAAGTTTTTGTTCCTTCCGAATTGTCGACGGTATCGATAATCCCAAGCAGTTCGTCTACCACCTCAACCGTGTTTACGGTAATCGACAGTCCGTGCTCAATGTTTAATCCTTGAGTTCCGAAAAGGGCACCCGCAAATTCAAGCGCAGGATTTACGTATGTCTTGAGAAATTCAACGCTCTCTTTGTCTTGGTCAAGAATAGGTTTAATAAAAGGGCTGTGAACAACGGCACTGAATATCCTCAAATGCGGCAGACCGGTTTGGAAGAGATTAGTCTTTCCGTCGTCGTCAAGTCCCTCGTAAGGATTCGCCGTCGCGAAACGCTGAAGGTCAAATGCAAGTTCATTCATAACAATCCGCTCCTTTCTGTTGTTGCGTGTCCGACGGCAATGAAAAAAAACCCGCCGAGCTTTTCGACGGGATTTAAAACTTTCCGCGCAGATTATTTTTTCTTGCGTTTCTTGGACTTTTTGGGCGAGCGCGTGGCGTTGGCGAGCTTAGCCTTCATCTTATCGGTCTCTTCCTTTTGCTTATCCGAAGACTTCTTATCGCGTTGCATCTTGGCGTATTCCGCGCCGAGTCCCGCCAGCTTGTGCTTGACCGCCATAATCGGGTGCGACAGGAGCATTTTATTTTGCCCGCCCTTCATAATGGTGTTAAAGTCGTTGGTAAAGCGTTCGCCGAAGCAAGGCGTTTCGCACTGTTCGCAAATGGGCTTGCCGATACCGTAGGGGCAACGGCTGATTTTTATCATGACGGTACTAAGGACGGCGGTGCATTTGGCGCAGAGTTTGCCGCCCTCGGTGCCGTGATTCGCATTGCAATATTCGCCGAAAGTCTTGCGGATAGTCTCCTTTTCCTTCGGGACGTTGTTTTTCAATTCCGGCTCCTTGCGTTTGGGCAGGAGGCTTTTGACTTTGCTTTTTACCGTGTCGAATATTCCCATAATCAGACTCCTTTCGAGTGGTTGATTCATTTTAATTGCCGCGCAGGATAAAAGCAAGCCGCGCAGAATTTTTTCGACGAGGAGGAATGCACTATGACGTTAGAGGAATTGCGGGCCGGCTTTGCCGACGAGAATCACCCCGCGAATAAAAATCCCGACCGTTTGGATTTTTTCCGCGAGCTTTGTCAGGACAGCCGCCGCCTCGAAATGGAGCTTAACACGAAGTATCACACGCCCGAAGAGATTATCGAGCTGATGACGCGGCTCACGCGCAGGCAAGTTGATTCGACGTTCCGCCTGTTCCCGCCGTTTACCGCCGACTTCGGCAAGAATATTACCTTCGGCAAGAATGTCTTCATCAATGCGGGTTGCCGCTTCCAAGACCAGGGCGGCATTACGATTGGCGACGGCGTTTTAATCGGGCACAACGTGGTTTTGGCTACGGCGACGCACGACCTCGCGCCTTCCGGGAGCCGCAAGCTCCACTACAAGCCGATTGTCATTGGCTCCAACGCGTGGATTGGCTCCAACGCCGTGATTTTGCAGGGCGTCACGGTCGGCGAATGGGCTGTTGTGGCGGCGGGCGCGGTCGTTACCCGCGACGTGGAGCCTTACACGGTGGTCGGCGGCGTTCCCGCGAAGTTTATCCGCAAAGTTGACAACGACCTTGCCGAGGGCACGCCCGTTGACTACATCGAGGCGCACATATGAAAACTTTATTGGCGGCAATCTGCGCGGCGGCGTTGTTTATAAGCGGTTGCGGAGAAAATCCTCAAGAGGCACCGACGGAGGTCAGGGAGGCGGTTCAAGTGCGCAATACCATTACGATTCAAATCAACGGCAAAGAGTTCACGGCGACGCTCGAAAATAAGCGGAGTGCCCGCGCCTTCGCCGAGCGGCTTCCGCTTGAAGTCGACGCGACCGAACTCAACGGCAACGAGAAATATTTTTACCTTGATGACGATTTGCCGACCGACGCCGTGCGTATCAATCAGATTCACGCGGGCGACTTGATGTTGTACGAATCAAATTGCGTTGTGCTTTTCTACCGCGACTTTACGACGAGCTACAGCTACACGCGCCTGGGCAAGCTCGATAATCCCGCCGGTTTGGCGAGCACCGTTGGCGACGGCAATGTTCATATCAAGTTCGAGGAGTGATTTACATGTGGAAATTTTTAATCGCGCTGATTCTGTTGGCAATGCCTTTTACGGCGTCCGCGCAGAGTCAAAGCCTGTCGATTGACGGCGACCACGGTAAGCTTGCCGCCATATTGCAGACGCCCGACGCCAAGACTTATCCGCTGGTGATAATCTGCCACGGCTTCACGGGCAATAAAGATTCGACTTTGCTTAACGACCTTGCTAACGCTCTGGAGGCGCGGGGCATAGCGTCGCTCCGTTTTGACTTCAACGGGCACGGCGATTCCGAAGGCGACTTTCAAGACATGACGGTACTTAACGAGATTGAAGACGCCAAACACGTTTACGCCTACGCAAGCACCTTGCCGAACGTCACAAGTATATCAATCGCGGGGCACTCTCAAGGCGGCGTGGTGGCAAGCATGGTTGCCGGCGACCTGGGCGCGAAGAAGATTAAAGCCGTCGTGTTAATGGCTCCCGCCGCTGTGCTTAGAGACGACGCCATTCGCGGACACCTCATGGGCAAGACTTACGACGCCGCCAATCCGCCCGAATACGTCGAGATTTCTACGATTCACGGCAAGCGCAAGGTCGGGCGCAACTACATCAAGACCGCGCAGGTTTTGCCGATTTACGAGACGGCGGAAAAGTTCACGGGCAACGCCTTGATGATTCACGGCACGGGCGACGTGATTGTTCCTTACACCTACAGCCTCAGCTACAAGAAAATTTATAAGCGCGGCGCGGTTGAGTTGCTGGACGGCGTCGACCACATTTTTGCCGGCAACCAAAAGCGTACCGCCAAGATTGCCGCCGATTGGTTTGCCGCTCAGCTTAAAAAATAATCGGAGGGCTTGAAATGAATCGTTCACTGAAAAGGCTTTTGACTGCCGCGCTGTGTATCGGGATTATGGGCGTGCCGCTTATCGGCGAGGCGGCAATATCTGCCGACGTTAAAAATAATGCCGCGAGCAAAATCAAGGTTGAAAAGCTCAAGCTTGAAAAAAAATGGGATAAGGTTTTCCAAAAGAGCGACGCCGTGAATCACCGCAAGGTTACGTTCGTGAATCGCTACGGGATAACGCTTGCCGCCGACCTCTACGAGCCGAAGACGTATTCGGGCAAGTTGCCGGCGATTGCGGTTTGCGGAGCGTTCGGAGCCGTCAAGGAGCAGATAAGCGGGCTTTACGCTCAAACCATGGCGGAACGCGGCTTTTTGACCATAGCGTTTGATCCGTCATACACGGGCGAAAGCGGCGGCTATCCGAGGTTCGTTGCCTCGCCCGACATTAACACCGAGGATTTCTGCGCGGCTGTCGATTTCCTTAGCACTCAACCGAACGTCGACGCGGAGCGAATCGGAATAATCGGGATTTGCGGCTGGGGCGGCATGGCGATTAACGCGGCGGCAATTGATACGCGAATCAAGGCGACCGTTACCGCGACAATGTACGATATGAGCCGCGTCATGGCGAACGGCTACTTTGATTACGACAAAGACCGCGCCACTTTAACGAGGGAACGGCAGGCAAATCGCGAAAAGCTCAATGCTCAGCGCACCGCCGACTACAGAGCGGGGATTTATGCGCAGGCGGGCGGCGTCGTCGATGACCCGTCCGATATGCCGCAGTTCGTCAAAGATTATTATGCTTACTACAAGACCGAGCGCGGCTATCACAAACGCTCCTTGAACTCAAACGCGGGCTGGAACGCTACGACGGCGTTATCGTTCATGAACATGCCGCTTATCACCTACGCAGCCGAGATTCGCACGCCCGTCTTGATGATTCACGGCGAAAAGGCTCATTCGCGCTACTTTAGCGAGGACGCCTTCAAATACATGACGGGCAAACGCTCTTCCGGCAACGATACGATTCACGGCAACAAGGAGCTGTTGATTATCCCCGGCGCGAATCACGTTGACCTCTACGACAACCTTAACGCCATTCCGTTCGACAAGATTGAGCAATTCTTTAAGACCAACCTTTGACCCCGCGCAGATTTTACCTCCCTCGGCTAAGCGTCGGGGGATTTTTATTATCTGCGCGGAATTGACAAGGCGAAAATGCAAAAAGTATAATGCGCAAAAAAGGAGTGGACTTTATGGCTTATTTCAGTAATGAAAAGTCCGATACGCTTATATCAGGTACGAGCAGCACGGATGAAATTGAAAATTGGGGCGAAAACGTCACTATAAACGGCTACGACGGCGATAATATCATTGTAAACTTTGCTGAAGGTGTAAACGTTTCAATAAGCTGTGGAAACGGTAATGATTACATCGATAACTACGCAAAAAACGTTACGATAAGCGGTGGCGGCGGAAATGATTATATCGAAAACCATTACGGCTCAAATATCGTCTTTAATTACACTTCGGGCGACGGAAATGACATTATCGAAGGCTTCCGCGCAGATTCCACGCTTTCAATCGGCGGCGACTCTTATTCATCAGAAACTATAGGCGATGACGTGATTGTAACGGTCGGCGACGATAAAATCTCACTTATTGGCGCGGCAAGTTTGGAGTCTGTCAACATTGACGGCACGCTTGACACCGTAAACACGGCGATTCTTGTTCTCACCGACGGCAACGACACGCTGAAAAATACTTCCGACGGTGCGATTATCGCGGCTCTCGGCGGCAATGATTCAATTCGCATTTACGGCGACGGGGTATCGATAGACGCAGGCGCAGGTAACGACTCGATACGCAACTACGGCGACAACGTGACAATATCGGGTGGCACGGGCAACGATACCCTCCGCAACGCGTTCGGCGAAAATGTTCTGTTCGATTACAGCACAGGCGACGGTTCAGACGTAATTATCGGCTTTAATGAGACCTCAACATTGCAAATCGGCGGCGGCACGGGAACTTACTCGACGACCAAGAGCGGCAACAATATCATCGTGACAGCGGGCAGCGGCAACGTGACTTTGGCGGGCGCGGCTAAGTTGGACACGCTCAACATTCTCGGCACGGAAAAGACTTACAAAACTTTGACGTTGACGGAAAAAAGCTCGGCTAAAATCACGCTACCTGCGACTTATATCGCGACCAACGGCATAAGCCGCACGACGGCGATTAACATCACGGGCAACGCGCTCGACAACACCATATCGGGCGGAGCAGGAGCCGATACGCTAAGCGGCGGCGCAGGCAATGATTCAATCCTCGGCGGTGCGGGCAATGATAACCTCAACGGCGGCAGCGGCGATGACATTCTGCTCGGCAGTGACGGCAACGATAAGCTTTACGGCTACACGGGCGACGACACCCTCATTGGCGGCGCAGGTAATGACAGCCTTTGGGGGCAAGCCGGCGCGGATACGTTTATTTATGCCGACGGCGACGGTAAGGATAAGATTTATAACTTTGACGATGACGATATGCTTCAAATCAGCGGTGATTGGACAGCGGCATACTACAGCGGCTCGGGGCGCGTCGTCTTCAAGGTCGGCTCCACCTACAGCGCAATCATATTGGAAAATTCAACTGCCGCGACCTTCAACATAAACGGTGAAACCTACGCTGTCAGCAACAACCAATTCACCAAGCAATGACTAATCCCTATGTCCCTATGTAGGGATTTTTTTATGGCATTGCAGGAAAAATTTCGCGGGGCGGCGAAATTTTGGGCAACGTTTCAGATTGAAAGGAGCAATTTAAATGGTTGGTGTAAGGAAAGTAGTAGCGATAGTCTGCGGCGGCGGTCCCGCGCCCGGCATGAACGCCGTTATCAACGCGGTAACCAACACGGCGAATCGTCACGGCTGGGACGTGCTCGGCATGTATGACGGCTTCAGTCACCTCGGTCGCGGCGAAAAAAGTTATATCCGTCTCGACAGCGCGGCGGTCAATCGCATTCACTTGACGGGCGGCTGTATCCTGCGCATGTCGCGTTTCAATCCGACTAAAAAAGAATCCGACCTGCGCACGGTCGTTGAGACGTTGACGGAGCTTGGCGTCGGCTACCTGGTGACAATCGGCGGCGACGATACCGCGTTCAGCTCGTCGGCGGTCAGCGAATACGCCCGCAAGCTCGGCAGGACGATTAACGTTGTCCACGTCCCCAAGACGATTGATAACGATTTGCCGCTCCCCGAAGGCATTCCGACGTTCGGCTTTGAGACGGCTCGCGCTTTCGGCACGACCGAGATTCAAAACCTTATGGAGGACGCGCACACCTCGAACAATCGCTGGTACTTTACAATCGCAATGGGCAGGACTGCCGGGCACTTGGCGTTGGGCATGGGGCGCAGCGCGGGAGCCGCCGTCACGATTATTCCCGAAGAATTCCCGCAGGATAAGATTCGCCTTCAACAGGTCGTCGACATCATCACGGGTTCAATCGTCAAACGCTACCTTATCGGCAAGAACTACGGCGTGGCGGTCGTGGCTGAGGGCGTCATTGAAAAAATTGCCGAGGAGGACTTCCAAGAGCTGGGCAACGTCGTCCTCGACGAGCACGGGCATATCCGCTACGCAGAGCTTGACTTTGGCGAAATCCTCAAGCAGAAAGTCCTCGCCGAGCTTAAACGTATCGGCATTAAAATTTCCATCGTCGACAAGGAAATCGGCTACGAATTGCGTTGCACGGCTCCTATAGCTTACGACATCGACTATGCGCGGAATTTGGGATACGAGGCTATGCAATTCCTTATGCGCGGCGACAGCGGGGCTTTAATCACGATTCAGGATAATAAGGCTGTGCCGTTGCGCTTTGAAGACATTCGCGACCCCGCCACGGGCAAAACTTTCGTCCGCAGAGTCAATATCAACTCGGTGCACTATCGCATTGCTCGCGGCTTCATGACCCGTTTGGAAAAGGGCGACCTCGACGACGCCGGCGTAGCCAATGCCTTCCGCATGAGCCCCGAAGAGTTCAAGCAACGTTACAGTTACCTCTTCGACGACGAGCCTACCCTCGACAATCAGTAAGTTTCAACCACGACATAAAATTATCCCCGTCAAAACGGCGGGGATTTTTCGTTACGGCAAAGCGGCTTCCGAAGTCGGACGTCTAATCGCGTCTGCTGTTTGTCAACTTTTTAAAAATTACCCCTCCGAATTTGGAAGGGATTTTTTTTGCAAAAAGCCGCGCAGGTAATTGACAAAAAAAATAATTATTATAATCCCTGTAAGGTTAATCCCAAAAATTTTACGTGGAGAGTGGTTCTTATGGCAGACTCAATCGGCAACAGCATGGAAAGCGCAAAAGTAACGGGCACGAGCGGCGCGGAGTATATCGAAAACAGAGGCGCCTATGTTACAATCGCGGCGGGCGACGGACACGACACCGTTTATAACAACGGTTACACAGCCCGAATTCTCGGCGAGGGCGGCAACGATTCAATCTACAACGACTTCGGTGGCGACTTGTCCTCAATCAACGGCGGCGCGGGTGACGATACCGTTCTGAATTTGGGCGTAGACGTCACAATCGACGGCGGTACCGGCAACGATTTCATTTACAATAAAGAAGCTATAGAAATAAGCTCAGGCGGTGACGGCAATGACACTATCATAAGCTCAGGCACAGACGTTTTGCTTAATGGCGGCGCAGGCGACGATTACATTACCAACGAAGGCGTGCGCAACTTAATCAGAGGCGGCACGGGCAACGATACCATCCTCAATCGCAGCGACGCAACAAGTGTGACGGTAGAAAGCGGCGAGGGCAATGATTTAATCGACAACGCTGCCGCCGAAGTGACAATCAGCACGGGCACGGGAGCGGATTCCGTCGTCAATACCGGCTCCAACGTCACGATAAACGGCGGCGAAGGCAACGATTACATTATCCTCGGCGAAGAATCCAAAAATAATCTGATTCAGTACACGTCGGGCGACGGCAAAGATTTGGTGACGGGCTTCAACGCGACGTCAAGCCTCCAAATCGGCGACGGCACCGCCTCCTATGCCACGGTCAAGAGCGGCTCTGATATAATCGTCACTGTTGGCGACGGCTCGATAACGTTGGTCGGCGCGGCTGACTTGGAGACCGTCAACATAGTTGGCAAGCTCGGCACGTCAAGCGGCTCCGATACTCAAACGGGCAGCGATACCGACGGAAAAGTTATCATCAATACAAACGCAAGTTCGCTTTTGACGGGCACGTCTTACGACGACACAATTTATAACTACGCGAGCAAAGTCTCAATCAAAGGCGGCGACGGCGGCGACCTGTTGACCACGCTCTGCAAGACCGCCAATGTCAAGATTTACGGCGAGGCGGGCAATGATACGCTGGAGGCTTACAATGCCACAAAAGCTTTGCTCAGCGGCGGCGCAGATGACGATTACATTTACATGAGCGGCGGCTCCGGCAATACGGCATTCGGCGGAGCCGGCAACGACACCATCGAGCTTGATTCAGCCTCCGCGCAGATTCTGTATACTTCGGGCAACGGCAACGACCTAATCGACGGCTTCAACGAGACCTCGACACTTAAAATCGGCAACGGCACGGGCACCTACTCCACGCTCGACGGCGGCTCCGACGACGTTATCTTGACGGTCGGCGACGGCAAAATAACCCTGCGCGGCGTCGGCGAGTTCGAGGATATTAAAGACCAAATCCAAGGCACGCTCGCAGATAAGCTTTTGACTTTGGACGATAATTCCACGTGGCAACAGACCCTTGAGGCGAATATCGAAATTGTTGACGCCTAGACGCGCACGAAGTCCCTCCAAATCAAGGGCAACGGGCCGGACAATACAATCCTCGGCGGCACCGGCAGAAATACAATTTGGGGCGGCGCGGGCGAGGACGTGTTCATTTACACGGGCGGTAAAGATGTTATCACCGACTACACGGCGGGCGAAGACGTTATCAGCCTGGCAACGGCGACCTTTTCCGATATTTCTAAGGCGACGACGTCGGGCGCGAACGCTTACATTTCGCTTAGCGCGGGCAATTACATCAGCATTATCGGCGGGCAATATAAGGAGCTGACCCTCGTCGACGCGACGGGCACCGAAAATACCATGATAATCGGCGGCGAAAAATATACCGACGAATCCAAATGGCAACAAACGCTCCAAACCGCTACCGAATTTGCAACCGCCACGGAGCGCACGAAGTCCATTCAGATAACGGGCAACGCCTCGGACAATACAATCCTCGGCGGCACCGGCAGAAATACAATTTGGGGCGGCACCGGCGACGATTATATTCGCGGCGGTACCAACAATGATTCGCTCCTCGGCGAGGCAGGGCATGACACCCTTGACGGCGGCAAAGGTAACGATACGCTCCTCGGCGGCGAGGGCGAGGATGTGTTCATTTACACGGGCGGTAAAGATGTTATCACCGACTACACGTCAGGCGAGGATATGATTTCAATCGGCGCGGCTAAGGGCGATATTTCGTGGAAGGACTCCGGTACGAGCGACGTGCTCTTGACTGTCGGCAAAGCGGGCACGCTCCTCCTCAAGGGCGTAAGGAACAGCGGTTGACTGGCTTACGATTCCAACGGCGACACAATCGGCATTAACGATACGCTGACCGTCACGAACGCGGACGGCTGGGACGTGAAAATCGCGGATACGAATTACAGGGTGATTGACGCGACCGCTCGCACGAAGGTTGATAAGCTCACGGGCAACGACCACAACAACAAGATTTTGGGCGGCTCGGCTAAGGATATAATCAACGGCGCGGAGGGCGACGATTATTTGGTCGGCAACGGCGGCACGGATGAAATTCACGGCGGCGAGGGCGACGATACTTTGATAGGCGGCGCAGGTAACGATTCGCTTTGGGGCGACGACGGCGCGGATACCTTTGTCTACGCCAACGGCGACGGCAAGGACATTATCTTTGACTTCGACGCCGACGACCTGCTCCAAATCACCGGCACTTTCACGGGCACTTACAACATCGGCACGAACACGATAGCGATAAAGGTTGGCTCGACCGCCGACGCTATCACGCTCCAAGACTTCACGGCGAACACGTTCAACATAAACGGCGACAGCTACCGAATCAGCGGCACCAAGCTTATCAAAAAATAAATCTGCGCGGAGTCAAAAAAAATTATCCCCCGTCAACATTCGGCGGGGGAATTTTTATTATCGATAATAAATTTTTAAATGGCGTCGAAGCCGTCCGCGAGGTCGTTGATGATGTCCTCGATGTGTTCGGTACCGATTGACAGGCGAATCGTGGCGGGCGTGATACCCGAAGCAATGAGTTCGCTCTCCGTCATTTGCGAGTGGGTCGTAGAGGCGGGGTGAATCACCAGCGATTTGACATCCGCGACATTGGCGAGCAACGAGAAAATCTTCAGGCTGTCGATGAATTTCTGCGCGGCGACGGCTCCGCCCTTAATCTCAAACGTGAAAATCGAAATGCCGCCGTTCGGGAAATATTTTTTGTAAAGCGCGTGGTCGGGGTGATGAGCAAGCGCGGGGTGATTGACTTTGGCAACCTTGGGGTGCTTGGCAAGGAAGTCGACGACCTTAAGCGCGTTCTCTACGTGACGCTCAACGCGCAACGATAAAGTCTCGACGCCCTGCAGGAGCATGAAGGCACTCAACGGGGAAATAGCGGCTCCCATATCGCGCAGGAGAATCGCTCTGATATAGGTGACGAACGCCGCCGCGCCCAAAGCCTTATAAAAGCTGACACCGTGATAACTGGGATTCGGCTCGACCAGGTGCGGGAATTTGCCCGAAGCCGCCCAATCGAAGTTGCCGCTTTCAACGATAATGCCGCCGAGCGTGGTGCCGTGTCCGCCGAGGAACTTGGTCGCGCTGTGAACGACAATATCCGCGCCGTATTCAAACGGGCGAATCTGATAGGGCGTGGCGAACGTGTTATCAATGACGAGCGGGATTTTGTGCTTGTGAGCAATGTCGGCGACGGCTTGAATGTCAATCAGCGTGGCGTTGGGGTTGCCGACGGACTCGATAAAAATCAGCCGCGTATTGTCCTGAACAGCCGCCTCGAAAACGTCAACGCCCTTGGTCGGGTCTACGAACGTGGTTTCGACGCCGAAGTCGGGCAACGTATGCTCGAACAAGTTAAAGGTGCCGCCGTAAATGGTGGTGGCGGCAACGATGTGCTGACCTTTATGCGCAAGGGCTTGAACGACGTAGGTAACAGCCGCCGCGCCGCTGGCAACCGCCAATGCCGCAGAGCCGCCCTCCAGAGCCGCAACGCGTTTCTCGAAGACTTCCTGCGTCGGATTAGTCAAACGCCCGTAAATGTTGCCGGCGTCGCGTAAGCCGAAACGGTCTGCCGCGTGTTGGAAGTTGTGGAAGACGTAAGAGGTCGTCTGGTAAATGGGCACTGCGCGGGCGTCGGTGACGGGGTCGGCTTGCTCCTGCCCCACGTGCAGTTGAAGGGTCTCGAATTTATATTTGCGTTCGCTCATGATGATACCTCCCTTAACGTCGAAAAGCCCGCAAACTCAACCGCAGCTGAACTTACGAGCTTTCGTTATCGAATCACCCTTAATTTATTACTATGTCATGTGGAAGGCATGATAAACAATTTAATTTTTATTGTCAAGCAAATTTTGGGCGCGGCGCGAGTAACAAAAAATCGCCGCCCGAAATTGAGCGGTGACCTTTGGCTTGCAATGTTCAATTCAACGTCGCCTCTTCCCCGAAGGCGAAGTAGTAGCCGACTTTGAAGCACTCCTGCAGAAATTTTCTGTCCGCCTCGTTCGCGACCGCAGATATTGCGTCTTT
>CALFJE010000053.1 GCA_937877545.1 uncultured Selenomonadales bacterium
GCGGGCGCGAATTGGAAGACTTAATCGAACACGTGGAGGCGGCTCGCGGCGCAAAAAAACTTATGGGCTGAACAAATTTAAAATCCGACTCAACGGGATTGTAACCGTCGAGCCGGATTTTTTTGTTGCTCAAGTATCGGGCGGGTCGTCGAAGCCGAGGAGCCACGTCGCGATAAAGCCCGCCACGTAAGCCGTGAACAGTCCGAACAAATAAATCGGGATATTGTTCGTGGTGGCGGCTAACGGAAGTCCAGATATGCCCAGCGTCGCCGCGCCGACAGTGAAATTTGCCACGACCGCCCCGCCGAACGCTCCGCCTATGCACGCCCCGATAAACGGCTTGAACAGCGGGAACGTCACGCCGTAAATCAGCGGCTCCCCGACGCCCATCATGCCGACGGGCAACGCCGAGGCTATTGTCTTTTTGAGGAATTTGTTTTTCGTCTTGAAGTAGACCGCGATTGACGCGCCGACTTGCCCCGCGCCCGCCATTGCCAATATCGGCAACAGTATCGTCACGCCGAATTGAGCGATTAAGTCAACGTGAATGGGCGTCATGGCTTGATGTATGCCGAGCATGACGAGCGGCAACCATACGCCCGCCAAGACGAAGCCCACGACCGCGCCGCCCGATTGAACGGCAGTTGTTGCCGCCGCGCCTATGGCGTCCGATAACGCGCCGCCCACGGGTTGCAGGATAAGTATTGCCGCCGCGCCCGCCGTCAAGACTGTAACGAGCGGCGTCAGGAACAGGTCGAACATTTCGGGGATTATCTTATGCAAACGCCCTTCGAGCCACGCGCCGAACGCCGCCACGATTATAACCGAAATAACTCCGCCGCGCCCCGGTACCAATGCCGCGTCCAAAAGTTTTATGTCTGCCAACGCGGGGTGTGTCATGAGAGCCGCCAATACGCCGCCGAGAATCGGGGTGCCGCCGAAGATTTTAGCCGCGTTGACGCCGACGAATAAGTTCATGCCCCAAAAGACCGCGTTACCCGCAACCATGAGCAGTTGAATAATCTGCGCGGAAGCGAGGTCGGGCGACATTTTAACGGCGCAACTGACCAGCCCCGTAATCAAGCCGCACGCGATAAAGCCGGGTATCAGCGGCGTGAAGATACTCGAAATCTTTTTAAAGAACAGCTTAACGGGCGTGGCATTCTTGGCGCGAATCTTATCGTGTATAGCCTTGGCGTCGCCGATTTTGACTTTGCCGACCTTAACGGTATTGGTCGCCTCCAGAATCTTGTTGACGGCGTTGGTTACGGTGGTGGCTCTGCCCGCGCCGAGGATAACTTGAACCTCGTCGCCGTCCTCATTGACGCCCAACACTCCGTCGATTTTCTTAAGGGCGTCAATCATGAATTCGTTTTTCTCGATTAGGCGGAGGCGGAGGCGCGTCATGCAGTTGGTAGCCTGAATCACGTTGGAATAGAGGACGTTACCCGATCCGCCGACCGTGTTCAAAATATTTTTCGCAAGTTCGTCAGTGTTAATTCTAATCGTCTCCAATCAATAGAACGGAGCAAAATAATCCGTGTAAGGCTCGGCGTCGAGGTAGCTGTCGGGCGTCTCGTCGTAGGTGACGCAAAAGCGATAGTAAACGTCCGCGCCTATGTTGTCGTCGATTTGCGGGTCGAAGACGTATTCCACATCGTCAATCGCGATAATGCACCAGATATGCCCCGTGTAGCCGCCGTCGGCGCGAGCAGTCTGCCCGTAAACGGTATAGCAATTCAAGCCGATAGCCCGCGTCAATGCGGCGAACGCGCAGGAATAATCGTCGCAAGCCCCCACGTGCCCCGCCAACATGCCGAAAGCGCGAGCGGTGCCGTCAGCTTCGGGGAAGTCGAGGCGCAAGACGTTATCGCCGTAGGTGCAGGTATCGACGAGGTAATCGTAGCAAGCGCGGACTTTTTCGTAGGTGGTCATGTCGTCGTTGGTTATTTCGGCGAGGGTGGCTTGAACAATATCGTCGCAATAATCCGCGCCCGTCTCCGTGGGATAAAGCTCGGCGTTGTTCAATAAAAATTCCGCGTCGGACGCCTTAGCCGAACCCGTCAACAATATAAAGACCGCCGCGCAGATTGTCAAAAATTTTTTCATTGCTTAACCTCCAGCCATTCGCTCCACGGCAAGCCGATTTGCTCGGAGCGCGTGCCTTGCACGAAGTCATAGAACAGGCGGATTTTCTCTGCGCGGTCGCGAGCCTGTTGCGAATACCAATCGTCGCCTTGAGGCTCCAGCAAAAGATTTGAGCCGCCCAAAAGATATTGCCGCTTGCAAATGTCCTCCAGTGACACGTCGGGATTGCGGAGTATGTCGTACATGACGAGGAAAGTCGTTGTGCGCCCGTGCCCCGCCTGGCAATGGAAGTGCAGCCACGCATTGGGCGGCAGTTGCGCCACGAACAGTATAAAATCGTCGACGACCTCCGGCGCGGGGAATTGCATATCAGCCGCCGCGAACCGTTGATAGACGAAGCCCTCTTGCGTCGCCAAGTCGCGCTCGAATTGAATCACGCGGGGGATAATGCCAATCGGCTTGAGCGTCTGCTTATCGGCGTTGCCCAGCGGCTCGAACGTCGTATCGACTCCGCGCAGATTGTTGAGCCGCTCGAACTCGTCCGCCTCGACCTCGGCGGCATTTTTGCCGGCATTGGCGGCGTTATGCTCGACGTACCAACTTACGGGCAGGGAATTAGCGTAGCCGTGAGACTCCTGCCGCAAATCGACGATAAAAATCTGCGCCCGCCAATCAACCTCGCGGATGGTTTGGTAAAGCGTCTTCAAGGCGGCGACGGAGGGTTGCCCGCCCGCCGAAGCGTTGAGCGTATCCAAACCTGCGCGGCTCGGCTCCTTTCCGCGAAGGGCGACCTTCCAATCGTCGGTCATCAAGCGGAAATTCTTAAGTTCGGCGGACGCGCTCCCGTCAAGCCGCCACGTACCCTCAACCTTTTTTTTGGCATCCGCCGTCGCGAAGACGCTAATCAATACAATCAGCACGCCGACGAAAATTTTCTTTGCCAATTCACTTCGCCTCCTCAGAAAGCCGCCGAATCTCGCGCAACTCGTCCGTCAAATTATCTTTAAGCTTAGCCTCCAAATCGTCAAGCGTCTTGGCGTCGAAGTTGTAGATAACTTTAGGTGCGCCGCAAATGCGCTCCTCGCCGCCGAATTCGTCGGTGTAAATGTTGTAGCTCAAGGCGAAGTCGCTGCCGAGCGCGAAGTCGGCATAGTTTACAATTATAAAGGAGCCGTTCGTCACCTCGACGGGCGCGGCGGGGCTTATGTAAAGCTCGAAGCCCTCAAGCGTCGCGGGCAAGCTCCGACCGTAAGCCCAAGTGTCAAGCTTTATATCGTGCAGGAATCGATTGACCTTACCCGTCCCGACTCCGCGCAGATTTTTTATCACGCCTGCAAGTTCGGCGTCAAGCAACTCCTTGAAGTGCGCCAAGTCCTCCGTAAAAAAATCGGTAAGGCAAAATTCCGTTAAGCCGATACTTTGGCGCACCTTGAACTCTTTGGTCTCGGTGTGGAAGTAAGCCGTAATCGCGCAGTGAATCGCCGCGTCAGCATATGTGAACAGGATAAATTTATCCTCCTCCGCCGCGAAGATTTTCCTAAGCTCAAAGCCCTCAATCTGCGCGGGCAAGTCCTCCGCAAAATGCAATTCCGCAATCTGCGCGGAAAGCTCGTTAATCGTCTCGTCAGTCAAACAAATTCCTCCGTCAAACTTTTTCCAACATGGCAACGAATTCTTGTTGCCCCCAAAGCGTGTGGCACAATCTGAACAGCGGCAAGCGGATAAGCTCCAACTTATTTAGCATGTTCACGATATAGCCGAAAGAATCGGGCGTAAATCGCCAGTTATGCGTGCTGATGTATTTGCCCTGCGCCAAAGCCTCGGAATAACGCTTAACCAAATGCGTGAACTCTTGAATATCGACGCCCTCTCCGTCATCTTGGAAATACTCTCCCATAATTTCAACCTTCAAATCGGGCGCGAGTTGTGTCTTTCTGTAGCCGAAACGTTCGCCGTGATAGCCCAGCCAATGCAACATCGCGTTATTGTGCGTGCAAGTGTAACCCTGATTGATAACGTCGGCAAGGCGCGGAATTTTCCGCTCGTTGGCAAAGGCGTCAATCACCTCCGTAATCGTCGACTCGGAATGATAATAATCGAAGCAATAACGTTTGTCGGGCACGATTAAGACGTAGACGCCGCCCGCATTGAGAATCTTGCCGACGTTGCGCAGATGCTCGATAAGGTCGGGGCAATGCTCTATGACGTGACTGCTGAAGACAATATCAAAAGTTTCATTGACAACGCCGAAGTCTCCCGTCGGACTCACGAAGTGAATCTTATTCGGCACGTTATTATTGCAACGCCCCGCTTCAACGGCACTCTTGCGTAAAGCCGCCGCGTCTTCCATGCCGAAATATTTAACGTTCGCGCCGCGCAGAAAAGGATTGTCCCAAGGACTTATCTCCAAAGCCTTCAAGCCGTTGTCGTCAATCGCCTTTTGCAAAAGGACTTTAAGATACTTGCTGTGGTCGTAAGGGCAAGTTGAATGCCCCTGCTTGACGGCAAACCGCTTGCAATGTTCCTGTAAAACCTCGTTGGGAAAATCGTTCAGCTCAAGGTAAGCCCGCCTGTAATAATTCAAATCCACAGCGGGCGGCGGGTTAATAATCGCCAAGGTAAGCGTCTCCTTTCAGCTCCACATCTTAGCCTTAAGCACGTCGTAATAATTTTTGTCGTCGAACTTGACGATATGGGCGGTCTCCCGCGCCTTGCGGATAACAACGTCGTCGTTGGGCTGAATCTTGTGACTTACCTGCCCGTCGAGCGTGACAATCACGTCCTGCATTGCCGATACCTTGATTAAAACTTCGTCGTCCTCGTTGACGATAAGCGGGCGCATTTGGAAGGTATGGGCGCAAATCGGCGTAAGGAGCAGGGCGCGAATCGTCGGGTTTAGAATCGGTCCGCCGGCACTCAGCGAATACGCCGTGGAACCCGTCGGGCTTGCGACGATTATCCCGTCCGCCTTGTAGTCCATGAGGTGCGTCCGATTGACATAAAGCCCCAAGCTCAATATACGCGCCACGCCGCCTTTGGTTATGACAACGTCGTTAATCGCGTTGCCGAGGAATTTTTCGCCAAGCTCGTTGCGCACGTAGCCGCTAAGCAAAAGCCGTTGCTCAACGCGATATTGCCCCGCCAGAATCTTAGCCAATCGGCTTTCCAATTCACGCGGCTCAATGTCGGCGAGGAAGCCCAGCGTGCCAAGGTTAATGCCGCAAACGGGAACGCTCTGCCCGCCGAATCTGCGACACACGCCCAATAACGTCCCGTCGCCGCCTATGCTCAACGCCATGTCGACATGAACGCGCTCCACGCACGGCAAGCCGTATTCCTCCTTGCGGAATTGCCGTGCCTCGGTCGCCGGCATGACCAGCCGCACGTCCTTGTTGTGATAGAAATTAAAAATGCGGTCGACGATTTCGCCTGCCCGCCGCTTGCTCATGTTCGGGAAGACCGCCAATTGCATCATGCCTGCTTCCACGCCGAACACCGTCCCGAATACGTTTTGCCTTGCCATAAGCTTAGCTCCCATAAATTTTAAGACTGCCCACATTGGATGCAACGTCACGTTGCCCGAATACGCTTTGCCTTGCCATCAGTCCAAGTCCTCATGCGCCAAATTAACAACCGATAAAATTTCAACCGCCGCCGCGTCGCCGCCCTTCGACAGATACGCCAAATATTCGATGTTGCCTTCCGGACCTTTGACGGGCGAATAGTCCAATCCCCTGACCGCAAAGCCGACGCTCGCCGCAAAGTCCAAGACCCGCTCGATAACCGCCGCATGAATCTTTTTGTCGCGGACGACGCCCTTTTTGCCTACGTGTTCGCGTCCCGCCTCGAATTGCGGCTTTATCAGCGCGACGACCTCGCCCGAATCGTTCAGCAAATCGTACACTATCGGCAAAACTTTTTCCAGCGATATAAATGCCACGTCGATTGATACGAAGTCCAAATCGTCCGGGAAGTCTTGCCGCGTGACGTTGCGGATATTGGTGCGCTCCATGTTGACGACCTGCACATTACTGCGAAGTTTCCACGCCAGTTGCCCGTAGCCGACATCAATCGCGTAAACTTTCTTCGCGCCGTGTTGCAACATACAATCGGTAAAGCCGCCCGTCGACGCCCCGACGTCTGCCGCGATTTTCCCGCTCATAATTATTTTGAACACGTCGAGAGCCTTTTGGAGCTTCAAGCCGCCGCGACTTACGAAGGGTATTTCCGCGCCGAGGATACGAATTTCCGCGTCGGGCGCAATCAACGTGCCCGCCTTATCGACCTTTTGCCCGTTCACGAGGATTTTCCCCGCCATAATCATTGCCTTGGCGCGGGCGCGGCTGTCGAACAGATTTTTTTCCGTCAGCAAGATGTCAAGCCGTTGTTTCATGTCGTCACCGTTAAAAAGCCGAAAATCATTTCGTTGAGGCGTTCGAGTATTCGTTGCGAAATTTTCTGCGCCGTCAGCCCGCACAAGTCCAACAGTTGCGTGCGCGTTCCCTGCTCGATGAATTTATCCGCTATGCCCAGCCGCAATAACGGCGTCGCAATTCGTTCGTCCGCCAAAAGCTCAGCCACTGCCGCTCCGAAGCCGCCCGTCAAGGTGCCCTCCTCGCACGTGACCAATAGCCGCGAAGTCCGCGCAGATTCTTTTATCAGCTCCGCGTCGAACGGCTTGACGAACCGCGCATTTATCACGCCGACCGATATGTCCTTTTCGCGCAGGAGCCGCGCCGCCTCCGTCGAGGTTTTTACCATTGTGCCCACCGCGCAGATTGTCACGTCGGGCTTTGCGCTTTCCAACACGACTTGCGCCTTGCCCCAATCGATTTCCGCCGGCTCCGCCTCGACCTTGACGCCCAATCCCGCGCCTCGCGGATAGCGTATCGCTGCGGGTTTATCTTGCGCGAACGTCGCGAATATCATTTGCCGCAATTCGTTTTCGTCCTTGGGCGCAAGGATATTCATGTTCGGTATCGTGCGCAAGTACGCCAAATCAAATGCGCCGTGATGAGTTGCGCCGTCCTCGCCGACCAGCCCCGCTCTGTCCAGACATAACACCACCGGCAAATTTTGTAAGCAGATGTCGTGGAGGATTTGGTCGTAGGCGCGTTGCATAAACGTTGAGTAAATCGCCACGACGGGACGCAAGCCGCCTGCCGCCATGCCCGCCGCCAACGTTACCGCGTGCTCCTCGGCTATGCCCACGTCGAAGAATCTGCGCGGAAACTTTTCGGCGAACTTCTTCAAGCCCGTGCCCGACGGCATTGCGGCGGTTATCGCGACGATTTTGTCATTGCGAGCCGCGCAGTCAATCACCGCTTGCGAAAAAATTTCGGTGTAACTCGGCGGCGCGGGCTTTTTAAAAATTTGCCCTGTCGTTTTATCGAACTTGCCGACGCCGTGAAATTTATCGGGCGAAGTCTCGGCGGGCGCGTAGCCCTTGCCCTTTGTGGTGTGCACGTGAATCAGAACGGGCGCGTCAATCACGTCAACCTTGCGGAAAATATCGCGCATACTCTTGAGGTCGTGCCCGTCAATCGGACCGAGGTAGGTGAAGCCTAAAGCCTCGAAAATCGCGCCGGGGACTATCGCCGACTTCAAGCCGTGTCGCACAGATTTGGACGCCAACAAAATTTTTTCGCCGATGTCGCGGAAGGGTATATTCTTAACGAAGTCCTCGAACTCTTTTTTGGCGCGGTGATATTGCGGCTTGAGGCGCAGTTGCGACAGATATTCCGATAACGCGCCGACGTTTTTATCGATAGACATTTCGTTATCGTTTAGGACGACGAGCAATTTCTTTTTGAGTTGCCCCGCGTGATTGAGAGCCTCGAAAGCCTCGCCGCCCGTCAACGCGCCGTCGCCGATAACCGCGATAACTCTGCGCGGAATATTTTCAATCTCGGCGGCAATGAGCAAGCCCAGCGCGGCACTGATTGAGGTGGAGGCGTGACCGACGCCGAAGGAATCAAAAGGCGACTCGGCACGCTTCGGGAAGCCCGTAATGCCGCCCAAAGTCCTAAGCGTGTGGAATGTGTCGCGTCGCCCCGTCAAAATTTTGTGTGTGTAAGCTTGATGCCCCACGTCCCAAACGAGCTTATCGCGTCTGAAATCGAACACGGAATAGAGCGCAAGTGTCAGCTCGACCGTCCCCAAGCTCGGCGCGAGGTGCCCGCCGTTTTTCGCGACCGTCGTCAAGATTAGCTCGCGAATTTCGCCCGCCAATTCCTCAAGCTCAGCCAAGCTCATCGTTTGAAGTTCTGCGGGCGATCTCAATCTTTTCAACAGCCCCGTCGTTAATCGCTCCTTAATAGTTTGCGTCAAATCTCTTGCCGTCGACAATCAAAAGCGCGTTGTAGTATTCGACCTCGACAAGCGAACTCAAAGGAATTGCCGTCCACTGCGGATTGGGATTGACGAAATGCATATCCTCCAAGCTCCTGCCGTCCTCGGTGTAGGATTTGCGCGTCATGATGCAGTATTCACGCTTGTCGCCGCTTTTCTTGAAGTTGACGGTCGCCACGTCGTAGGAAAGGCTTTCAATGTCGGTCGGCATAATGGAGTTGTCGCGATACCAATCAATCAGAGCTTGACGCCCGCGTTCGCTGTAGACCATGCGGAAGGAGGCATTAAAAACCGCGTCGTCGCCGTTGCGCGTGACAACTTTAACGGACTCGGTGTCGAAGTAAATCAGATTGTCGTTTTCGTCGAGGTAGATTTGTTCCCAATCCGCCGCCAGAGCCGTCGCCGCGCTCAGCATGACCGCCAGTAACGTCGCCACAAAGATTTTCCTCATTGCAAACACTCCTTTAATAAAAATTTCAATTGATATTCGGCGCATTCGCGGCAAAATCCTTTATGGCAAATTATTTTTCGCGGGCAGTCAGATATTGAACAAGTTCGCGGAGGAAGTCCGCTTCCGAATCGAAATTGCTTAAGGCGTCGAGGGCGTCGTCAACGGCGGCTTGAGCAAGTCGTTTCGCTTCGGCGAGGGTGGTCAAGCTTACGTAGGTGGCTTTATGCTTTTTTGCGTCGGAGCCGGTCGGCTTGCCGAGGATTTGAGCGTCGCCGGTCACGTCGAGGATGTCGTCGGTTATCTGGAAGGCAAGCCCGAAAGCTTCGGCGTAGCGCGTGAGGTCGCGGAGCGTGTTATCGTCGGCTTGAGCAAGAATCGCGCCCGAACGACAAGCCGCCTTGAACAGTGCGCCCGTTTTGCCCGTATGCATGAGCTTTAGCGTTGCCAAATCGATTTGGACGCCCTCGGAGCGCAAATCAACGGCTTGACCGCCAACCATGCCCGCCGCGCCCGCCGCTGTGCTGATTTCCTTCACGACGCGCAACAAAGTTTCGGGCGGAACGTCGGCTTGACGGAGCACGACTTCAAACGCCAAAGTCAACAGGGCGTCGCCGGCAAGGATAGCGGTTGCCTCGCCGAAGACTTTATGATTGGTGAGCTTGCCGCGCCGATAATCGTCGTCGTCCATGGCGGGCAAATCGTCATGAATCAGCGAATAGGTATGAATCAGCTCCAGGGCGTCGGCGACCGTTATGAACTTTTCGCCCGTGCTGCCCGACGCGTCTGCCGCCGCCATTAAAAGTATCGGGCGCAACCGTTTGCCGCCCGCCATCAAGCTGTACTCCATAGCCCGCATTAAGTTTTCGTCGAGCGACTGCGTGCGCCGCAACTCCTTGAGCAAATCCGCCTCGACGAGTTGCACGCGCCGTTTCCATAAATCTTTAAACAATGCCGTCACCTCCAAATTTATCGCCGCTATTCGCCGCGCCCGCCGTTTACCCCTGCCGCTTACGAAATGCAAAAAAAAATCGGACTCAACGCCCGATTGTGAGTTCACTTTGAAATTGCCTCCAGAATGCCGTTTACGAATCGGCTTGAGTCGTCGGTGCCGTATCGTTTAGCCAGCTCCACCGCCTCGTTTATGGCGATATTCTTTGGCAGAGGCGGCTGAGCGAATTTCATTTCATAGACTGCCAGCCGCAAGATATTTCTGTCCGCCGCCATGAGCCGCGACATTTGCCAGCCTGCTTTTAAGCGCGACGTGATAATTTCGTCAACCTCGACCAGGTGCGCCCGCGTGCCGCGAACCAACTCCTCTATGAACGCCAAATCTTTTTTCAGCGTCAATTTGGGTTGGTCGTCGAACATCGTTTGTATCGCCAAGTCCTCGGAGGCTTCGCGCTCTTCCGCCTCGAAGTTGAAATCCAGTTGGAATAATGCCTTGAATGCTGCCTCGCGTGCAAGTTTGCGGCTCATAACCTACTCCCTAATTCCTAATTCCTACTCCCTATCCTACCACCGCTGAATTCGCTCCGGTAAAAGTTCGTCCAGCTTGCGGATAATCTTTTCGATCAAATCGTCCTTGCTGTCGAAACGCGAGCCGACAAACAGCCCGATAACTCCGCACAGCAGGATAAACAGCGTGTTGAAAAAGCCGATAAGCAAAATCGCGCCGCCCGTGATTAAGCCCGCGATAAAGCCGAATTTCCGCGTGCGATGCCCCTCAAACAAGTCGATAACAAAGTTTTGAATTGCTTCGAGCATGTTATCACCGCCTATCTGACGCGCCGTTTCTTTGTGACGACCTGCGCGGCAAGCTCTTTGACTTTGACATCAACGGGAACATAAAACTCCACGCGCAGTTGTTCGCGCAATGCGCCGTTGATTGCCTTGTCCGCCGCCTCGCTGATTCGCGGTGCCGAATAGCCCTCCAGCAAGCCCGCCGTCATGCGGATTCTTAGCGGATTAGCCTCGTTCAATTTCTCGACCGCTATCGTTGCGTCCTTTATCCCCGCCACCGAACGGAGGGCGCGTTCGGCTATTTTTTGGACTACGGCAAAATCCACGCGAACAAGCCCGAAGTCGGTTTTCTTCAGCAAAAGTTCTCCGCTGCTTATGCTCCGAACATTCTTTACCGCCGAGACAGGCACTGAGAAAAATTTTTTGATTATGCTTTTGAACATGTCGGTACCTCAAACGACGCGCTTATCGCGTTCCACAATGGCATGAGTGACTTCGTCGACCTTGACCTCGACGGGCACCAGCGGCAGTTCCAAAGCCGTCTGTAAGGCGTCATCGACGGCGGCAACTGTTGCCTCGCTGACTTTCGGAGCCGAATAGCCTTGTCCCAGCGTTATCGTCAAGCGCACTTTTATCGGCATGTCGCCGTTTTGACGGTATACGGACGCACTTACTTCACGCACCCCGTTGACCGTTATCGCCGCACGTTCGACTACGCTGACTATCGCCGGAACCGTGACTTTGACCTCGCCCGGCTTGCCGACTTCCAAATGAACGTCGCCCGACGCGAGTGAAAGGTCGCGGCTTTTGCTCCTAGAGAACACCGCCGGCAACAGAATCAAGCTTGCCGCCGCCATGCCCGCCAATACTGCCAAGGTTTCTTCGCGTGCGATTATGAATTTCAGATAGGATTGCCAGACGTTTTCGGGTATGAAGTGCAAGCACACGCCCGCGCACACCGCCACGACTGCCAGCACTGCCGGGACGTAAAAAAGTAATATAAGGCGTCGAATTATCCCCATAAAACCTCCTCACCACCCGACAAATTTAATCGTGTTGCTTTCAATGGACGCGCGCATCTTCCTCTTTGGCTTCGTCTTCGGGGAAGCTGACGCCCTGCACATGCACGTTGACTTCGACGACCGACAACCCCGTCATGGTCTCGATAGCGCGTTTGATATTCTCTTGCGCCGCCAATGCGACATCGGGGATACGTGCGCCGTATTTGACGATAATGAACAAATCGACCGCCGCCTCGCGTTCGCCGACTTCGACCTTGACGCCCTTGGAGAAGTTTTTGCGTCCGAGCATTTCCGCGATACCGCCGACAACGCCGCCGCTCATGCCCGCTATACCGTCAATCTCCGTAGCCGCAAGCCCCGCAATTATGCTGACGACCTCATCAGCAATTTTAATCGCGCCGAGTCCCGAATCGCTTTTTACCAAATCTTTTTCTTCCGCCATTGGAATAACCCTCCTCAATTTCGTGTGACACTTGCCACTTTTGCTGAATTATTCGCCGCACTTGCCAATTCCCCTGCCAATCAAAAAATTTTCTGCAAATTGAATTGGACTAATCGCCGTGCTACAATCGCGCCGAGGTGATTCAATTGTTCGTTTACACATTTTGGGAGCCGCGTGAGCGTATGCCGTTCTACCTGCGGCTGTGTATGGAGACGTGGAAGAAATTCCTGCCGCACGCCACGATTATCGTCCTGGATTACAAAAACCTCGGCGAATTCCTCGACGTGCGCGAATTGGGCTTGAACCTGTTCAGCGACAGGCGATTTGTTTACATGCACGTCACCGACGCTTTGAGGGTTGCGCTCTTGGCTAAGCGCGGCGGAGTGTGGCTCGACCTCGATACCGTTATCTTGAACCGCGACGCCGAAAAATATTTCCTGCCCGACGCCAAGCATCGCACCGTAATGTTCGGCGACCCCGACGGCAAAGGTTGTTACACCGCCTTTATCAATACGCCGCCCGCCGCCTTTTGCATGGGGCTTTGGCGCGAATTCAACCTTGAAAAGCTTTGGAACTTGAACGCCGCCACCGCCGTTGAGTGGGATTTTTTCAGCAACGCCTTTATCAACGACTATGCCCGCCGTTTTCCCGCCGAAATAAAAATCCTCGACAATCGCCGCGTCATGCCCGAAATTCCTTCGGGTGTCGTGAGCACCGCCGAGGATTACGTCAATTATTATTTCCTGCAGAATTTTCATTTGGCGGACGTTAAGGCGGAGCTGTTGCTCCTGCACAATTCGTGGACGCCGCACTTTTTTAAGGAGTTGTCGCAGAAAGACTTCTTCCGCTTGGATTGCACGCTCGTAAACGTTTTGGCGGAGGCGTTGGAAATTAAGTTGCACGCCAAACGCAATCGGATTCGGCTCGTCAACCGCGAAAGTGCTGTACCCAATAATGCTTAAATTTCGTGTTCGATTGGTAGTAGTAGACGATGCCTATTTCCTTAAATTGCTTGCTCATGATGTTATCGCGGTGTGATTTTGAATCCATCCAGGCTTGCACGACCTGTTGGGGCGAAGTCTGTCCGCCCGCCAAATTTTCGCCGAGGACGTGCGCTCCTGCGGTCTGCGGCATTGCCGTGAAACACTTTGAGCCGTTCGGGCGCGTGTGCGAAAACTTCAACGGCAATTCCCGCGCTCTTACCAATGCGCTTGCCGCCAAATCGTCCGCGAACTTCAACGGCGACAAGCCCGCTTTTGCCCGTTCCAAATTCACCAGCCGCAACACCTCCGACGGGAATTTTCCGACCGTAGCCTTTTGAGTCCACCGCGCAGGTTCCGTTACTCGTTGCGCCGCCGACGAAGCCGACGCCAAACCGAACACGTTGACCAAAAACATTGCCGCAATTATTATCGCAAACCGTTTCATTTCAATCACCTCATTAAAAGTTTAATCGACCTTTGTTAATCGACCGTTAAAATCGCGGTGCAAAGTTAAACTTCCGTTAAAAATCGGGCGGCAAATCCTTGCGCCGGCTTTTTTTTTGCCCGCGTTTATGATAAGCTGTCGAAAAATTTCTTCGGTGGAAGCCGGGAAAAATTCAACAGGGAGAATCTTTCAATGAAGATGTTTAACAAGAACGAAATGCGGCGTCGGCTCTTCGCTGTTGCGATTTTTTTCGGCGTGAGCACTGCCGCCGCTCAAGTTGACGCGTCCCAAACCGAATTCCTCCGCGCTGACGATTCAACCGTCGTCGAAATGGAATTCTTCGATAACGGCGAATTCGGCTCCGTTTACAACTTCAACCGCTCGATTATCAATGCCGCCAAGTTCGGTGCCGCTTACTGGCAAAACGTCCTCGATCTGCGCGGAATTCAAACGCCTTGGCAAATCGCCCTCAATACCTCAAACTTGCCAATTCTTGATGCCCAAACTTTTTCCTTCGCCAACGCCGCCCTCGTTCAAGATAATTACCTCGCGCAAATGTTGCAAGGCGACAGAGACCTCACCGGCTTCAAATTGAAAACTTTGGCGGGCGAGGAGCTTTCCGCTCAAGATATTCAGACCTTCCTTAAAAAGTACGCGCCGCGCAAAGGCAGCTCCGCCGTTTCCGTCGTGAACGTCGGCAAGTACAAGGGCGCGAATCGTGACGGCGCAATCAACGGCTGGAACGTCGACGCCGATACTGTCCTGCCAACTAATGAACAAGCCGCCGATTTGGTCGGAGCCGTGCGTCTGGAATTGGCTCACGCCCTCGGCTTGGCGGATTCGCCATTCACTTACAGGAACTCGACAATCCTTACCGAACGCGAACTTAACGCCATGAAAGCCCTCGGCTACGACATAGACACAAGCAGATTTTACGGGCGTTCGATTTACTCAAACGGCGGCACCGTCACGAACGCCGATAATTTCACGAGCGCAGAGTCTTTGGCGGTCGGCTTGCACATTTCGGGCGCGAATAACACCGTCACGCAGAGCGGCAACATCACCTTGACGGGCACCGGCGCGGCGGGCATTCGCGTCGACGGCTTGGGCAATCAACTTACCGTCACGCAGGATGCCACAGTTCAATCCGACGGTCTGCGCGGCAAAGGCATTTTAATTTCCTACGGGCGCGACCATACCTTGATCGTCGACGGAAATGTTGCGGCGTCGGGCAATGCCGCAGAATTCAATTTCGGCTCCAACATACTCGGCGCGGGCGGCGAATATCGCGGCTCCTATCTGCGTTATCTGCGTGGCGTCGACGAATCGGGCAATATCACTTCGGGCGAAAACCTTCCGCTGACCGCAACGGACGAACTTAACGGCGCACTCGTCGGCGACTTCAATCTGTCGGGCAACCTGCGCGGCGGCGAACACGCAATTTATATCGGCAAGAATGCTTTCGTGCGCAACGTCAACATAAACAAGGGCGCGACGCTCGAAGGCGACATCGTTTCGGAGTGGAAACACTTCACGGCGGCGGACGGCTTTCTTAGCACGTATCCCGTCGCTTTGCAATACGGCGGCAACTCCTTCGACGCGACGAAGTATATCCCCGACCTCGTGACAAATCTTAACTTCAACACAAGCCTCGAATACGGCGGCAACATTTCGGGCGCGGACAACATCAAGCTCAACGTCAACGCCGGTGATTTTAAATTTTCGGGCGCGGCTGATATTTTGGGCGTGGAAGTCATGCGCGGCGCGAAAATTTACGGCGGCACGTTCACGCTCCACGACATGAGCGCGGATATTGCCGAGGGCTTCACCGATACCGCGACGGGCAAGTTCGTCAATCACGGGCTGATTGCGGCGGGCACTCCGCACACCAATTTGGTTATCAACGGCGATTTGATTAGCGACGGCGTGATTCACAAGGTAAGCGGCGGCGAGGGCGGCACGATTATCGTCAACGGCAACGCCGACGTTGAAGGCTCCACCGTCACGACCGACAGCCTCCTCCCCAATCAGACCGAGACCGTCCTAATCGCCAACTCAATCACCGGCAACATTAAAAATCCCGTCGGCAACCCCGTCCCTGTTTCGGGCATGTTGGAGGCGACCGGCGCGATTGTCGGCAATACCTTGACCGTCACGACCTACGAATCGACGCGCACCGACGACTTGGCACCGCATGAAAAGCAGACCTTGGACGCCATGAGCAAAATGTTCGAGAAGCTGGAGGGCGAACCTCAACAGGAGGAGATGCGCGACCTTTACAATCTGGAGCCGACCGAAGCCAAAAAGACTTTGACGCAAATCGGCTCCAACGACTGTGCGCGGATTATGAGTGTGGCTCAGCAAAATAACGCCGTCGACAAGATGATAGCCGACCGCGTCACGCGGATTTTCGCGCCGGATTACATTGATATAAACCTGCACCCCATGAACTTTGCCGACGACGACACCGACTCCGCGCCCGATATGACCGTCAAGGTTAAAGTTCCCTCGCGGCAGGAAAACAACCTTTGGATTAACTACATGAAAAATTGGGGCAGCCTGCGCGGCGGTACCGATTATCACGGTAGCGTGATTGTGGGCGGCTACGACAGACCCGTCGGCAAAAATGTTCGGGCGGGCATTTTAGCGACGTACGGGACAATCGGCTACGGCGCGGATTCTTCGCGGGCGACCGTCTACGATACGCGCTTGGGGCTTTACGCGGGCTGGCACAATCGGGCAAGCGACGTTTATTTTTATGTCAACAGCGGGCAGTTGCGCAATTCGTTGCACAGAGGGCTTTCGTCGTTGGGTTTGTCGACGCATGCCAATTACAAGAGCCGAATCATTGAGGTTGGCGGCGAGTATAAGTACGATTTGTCGCCCGGTAAGACGTGGCACGTGAGTCCGTTTGTTAATTTCCAGGCGTCGCACTTGCGGCAGGACAGCTATAACGAGCGGGGCGCGGGCATTTACAATCAGCACGTCGACGCGGACAGCAATACCTACTTCGCGGCGCAGACGGGGCTGGACTTGAAACGCTATTGGCGGTCGGGCATGTTCGGGTTGAGATTTGGCGTTAAGCACGGCTTCACGGGTGCAGACCCCGATTTGCAAGTCAGCTACGAGGGCGACACCGCCAACAGCTACAGAATTCGCAACAAGCGCGACAAAACGCATTTTATCTTCAGCGTGCGCGGCGAAAATGAATTTGCTCGCGGCTGGTCGGTGGGCGGCGAGGCTGAATTGCAACTCGGCGAGGAGGATAAGGACGTTACGGCGTCACTGATGTTTAGGAGGATTTGGTAACTTTCTTCCTCGCAAGAAAGTATCCTAAGAATCGTTTGATTAACTACTTTCTTTCAGTGGCGAAAGAAAGTAGCAAAGAAAGCCACCACTGCGCGTGGGGCGGATACCGCCTCATATTCTAACGTCTGCGCCTGACCGAAGCCGTCTGTGCCGCTATGAAACCTTCCTGGTTTCAAGTCGCGGCGAGCCGCCCTCCTTGGCGGCTTTAAAATACGCGATTACTAGTCCCTAGTCCCTAATTCCTAATTCCTAATTCCTAAGGAGGATTTTGAATGGCAGAAAAGATTTTCATAGTGGAGGACGAGCGTCCGATTGCTCGCCTGCTCCAATTAACCCTCGAACGCGAAGGCTTCAAGACCGCAACCGAACCCAACGGGCGTCGCGCTTACGAACGTATCTTGCAGGAAAAATACGATTTGATTTTGCTCGACGTTATGCTTCCCGAAATGGACGGCATGGAAATTTGCAAACGCGTCCGCGAAGTGAGCGACGTACCCATAATAATGCTGACCGCCCGCGACGAAATTCGCGACAAGGTTGAGGGCTTAGACCTCGGAGCCAACGACTACATGACCAAGCCCTTCGCCGCCGAGGAACTCCTCGCCCGTATTCGCGGCACGCTCCGCCGTCACACCGAACGCGTCCGCGCCGAGGAGGATAAACGCTACGTCGTCAAAAATATGATTCTTTACCCCGAACGCTACGAGGTCACCGTCAAGGGCGAACACGTCGAGCTTACCCATAAGGAATACGAGCTGTTGAAGTATCTGGTTGAAAATAAGCGCAACGTCTTGAGCCGCGACCAGATTCTCCAGACCGTTTGGGGCTATGACTATATCGGCGATACCAACGTCGTCGACGTGTATATCAGCTATCTGCGCTCCAAAATCGACGACCGCTTCGGCGAAAAGTACATTTACACGACCAGAGGCGTCGGCTATGCAATTAGGGATTGAGGCGGCGCGAGCAGAGGAAAATTTCCAACGTCAACAACGATTCATCAATGACGTATCGCACGAACTGAGGACGCCGTTGACAATCATACGCGGCTACGTGGACATATTGGAACGCTACGGCGCGGCAGACCCCGAATTGTTCAAGGAGGCTGTCACGTCGATAAAAAATTCCGCGCAGAATATGCAAAACCTCGTTGAAAATTTGCTGTTCCTGGCGCGAGCCGAACAAGGACATCGTGCGCTGACGAAGGTTCCCGTCGATTTGGACGACCTGCTGATAAAATTCATCGAGGATTACGCTTCGCCGCGAGTGCAAATCACAAAGCTTGCGCCGTGCAAAATCTTGGCGGACGCGGAGTATATCAAGAAAATGTTCGCCGCCTTCCTGGATAATGCCCTGCGCTACAGCCCGCCCGATACCGTCGTGCAAGTGGAGCTGACCGTTGCGGGCAATACGGCGACGCTGAAGTTCATCGACAGGGGCATCGGCATTTCAAAGGAGGACAGCGCGAAAATCTTCGACCTGTTCTATCGCTCCGACAAGGCGCGTACCAAAAACGATTCCGGCGAGAGTACCGTCGGGCTGGGCTTGTCTATCGCCAAATGGATAGCCGACCGCCACGACATAAAAATCGGCGTGCGCAGTAAGCCCGGCGCGGGTACGACCTTCACGCTGACCGTTCCAACGATTTGAATCAAGCCTTCCGATTTCGGAGGGCTTAATTTTTTTAATGACAGCTTGCTATCTTAAGGTAATTCTAATAAAATCTGCGCGGAAAAATATTGGCGCGAGGTTTTGGTAATGGAAGAGAAAAATTTAACCGAAAATAAAAAAACCGTTTCAACCGCGATTATCGGCGGGGCGATTGTTGCCGTGCTGTTAATCCTGTCGACGCTGTGGATAAATAATCGCGGGCAAGACGATACCTCCGAGGCGGTGCACTCCGTGAGCGAAATGTATCTGCGCGAACTGACCGACCGCCGCGAACAAGTCCTTATCGCCCGCATTAACATTCACGTGAATAACATAAGAGCCGCCTTGAAGATTTTGACGCCCGCCGATTTGCAAAGCGTCGAGACTTTGAGCGCGTTCCTCGGCAAAATGGAAACTTTCTGCGGCGTCGACCAATTTGCCCTCGTCGACACCAACGGCACAATCTACACGCCCGAAGGCGTCGCGCCCAATCCCGACGCCTATTCTTTTGCCGACAAGTCAATCAACTCCTCCACGGTTTACACGTTTGATAAGACCGTGGCGGTAGCCGTTCCCGTCGAAGGCTTGACCTTCCTGGGCGTCGCGCTCAAGAATTGTTTCATTCAACTGCCCATGCCGCGCTTTATGGAAGGAATTCTGGTGCACACGGCCGCAAGCGGTATGACGTTCTTCAACCTTTACTACACCAACGGCGATTCACTTACGGAGTCCGTGCTCGGCGGGCTTGACAGCGGTACAAACCTCCTCGAAGCCCTGGAAGGCGCGACCTTCGCCGAAAATTATTCGCTTGCCAAGGTTAAAGACGACTTCGCCGGCAGTAAGCAGGGCGCGGCGTCCTTCACGTATCGCGGGGCGCAGGAGACGTTGTATTATCGCCCCGTCGGCAATACCGGCTGGATGCTGACCTATCTGATTCGCGAAAACAAAATCGAGGAGGAAATCGCCGCCGTCAACTCCGATATGCGCCAACGTTCGCTAATCCAAATCGCCTTGACAATGGCGGCTATGCTGGTTGTCTTCCTTACGATAATTTCGCAGGCTCGCAGGAATACCGCGCTGCTCCACCAGAAAAATTTGACCGAGACCGAAAATCGCGTCAAGCAGGAGGAAATGGAAGAGAAATTCCGCTTGCAAACGAAATTGCTTTCCGAGGAACGTCGGCGTCGGCGGCAGAGCGAAATGATTCAGGCTTTGACGGCGGATTATCGGCTGGTCTATCATTTGAATTTGGATTCGGACGAGGCGGTTTGCTATCGTGTCGCGCCCGAAATTACCGCCCTGTTCCACCGCAGGCAGAGCGACGTTATCCGTTTCCGTGCGGCTATGGATAATTACGTTCGGGAATACGTCGCGCCCAATGACCGCGAGGAGCTTTTGAAGTTCGTTGAGCCGCACAATCTGCGCGCCCGCCTTGCCAATGAGGAAATTATTTCGCACCGCTATTTAATGGTGCGCTATGGCGAGGAACATTTCATGATGCTCCGCGTGGCACGTATCGACGAGGGACTTCACGCTGTGGGTATCGGCTTTGCCAACGTCGACGAGCAAACGCGGGAGTCTTTGGCGCGTAACCGTGAACTTGCCGAGGCATTGGCGCAAGCTCAGCACGCCAACGCCTCCAAAACGACTTTCCTGTCGAACATGAGCCACGACATACGCACGCCCATGAATGCGATAATCGGCTTCACGACAATGGCTCTGCGCCACTTCGACAATCGCACGCAAGTTAAGGATTCGCTGAAAAAAGTCTTGGCTTCAAGCAATCACCTCCTCGGCTTGATAAACGACATCCTTGACATGAGCCGAATCGAATCGGGGCGCGTGGAAGTCGCCGAACAGGAATGCAACCTCTCCGACCTTATTCACAATCTGATTCATCTGATTCAGCCGCAAGTCACCGCCAAGCAACAGAAATTCCAAATCGACGCCTTCAAGGTCAAGAACGAAGACGTTTACGCCGACCAGCTTAAAATCAATCAGGTGCTGATAAATATTTTGAGCAACGCGGTTAAATACACGCCGTCGACGGGCTCGATTTTCTTCCGCATTTCGCAATACGAATCCGAAATTCCCGGTTGCGCCAAATACGAATTCCGAATCAAGGACAACGGCTTGGGCATGAGCAAGGAATTTCTTAAGCACGTGTTTGACGCCTTTGAACGCGAGGAGACTTCGACGAAGAGCGGCATACAGGGCACGGGGCTTGGCATGTCGATAACCAAAAAAATGGTTGAGCTTATGGGCGGCGATATTTCCGTCGAGAGCGAAAAGGGCAAGGGCAGCGAGTTCACCGTCACGCTGGATTTGAAACTTCAGCACAACGTCAAGCAGGTGCCGATTCAGGAGCTGAATAATCTGCGCGCCTTGATTGTCGACGACGACTTTAACACGTGCGAATCCGTCACGACTATGCTTAAGCAAATGGGCATGCGTTCAGAGTGGACGACTTCGCCGAGGGAAGCGGTCTTCCGCGCAGGCAGAGCTTTGGACGACGACCCGTTCAGCGCGTACATAATCGATTGGCTCATGCCCGACCAAAACGGGATTGAAACCGTCCGCCAAATCCGCCGCGTGGTTGGCGATACCGCGCCCGTGATTATCTTGACGGCTTACGATTATTCCGACATTGAGCTTGAGGCAAAGGCGGCGGGCGTTACGACTTTTTGCACGAAGCCGCTGTTCATGAGCGATTTGAAAAACGCCTTGTCGCGGGCGATAAGCGGGCGCGAGGACGATAGCAATAAGCACGACGATTTATCCTCGACGAACTTCAGCGGCAAGCGCGTGTTGTTGGTTGAAGATATTGAGGTCAACCGCGAGATAGCCAATGCGATTTTGCTTGAAATTGGTTTGGAAGTCGAGGACGCCAACGACGGTACGGTCGCGGTGCAAAAGGTAAAGGACGCGCCGCCGAATCACTACGACTTGATTTTAATGGATGTGCAAATGCCCGTAATGAACGGCTACGACGCCACGCGCAATATCCGCGCCTTGA
This sequence comes from uncultured Selenomonadales bacterium, assembly GCA_937877545.1. Classification (GTDB taxonomy): domain Bacteria; phylum Bacillota; class Negativicutes; order Selenomonadales; family Selenomonadaceae; genus Quinella. Next base: position 21,498 of record CALFJE010000053.1, read on the forward strand.
ACCGCGCCGACGCAAAAACGGTGCCGATTGTCGCCATGACCGCCAACGCCTTCGAGGAGGATAAGGAAAATGCGCTCAAATGCGGCATGAACGACCACCTCGCCAAGCCGCTCGACATCCCCAAGTTGCTTGAGACTTTGCACAAATATCTTAAGTGAGGCGATTTTAATGGATGTATCGAAACTCAAGAATCGCAATTTCAAAACGCAGGAGGAGCTGACGCAAGCACTGCAGACGCTTTTCATTGAAGACAAAATCGAATACACGCGGCAACGCGGCACTTCAGAACTTTTCCCGATTATCGACGCCGAGCAGTGGGTTTTCTTGACGGATTGCATAAAGGAGGCGGGTTCCGTTCACGATTATTTTTTCCAGGACATGTGGGCGGCACGTGAAATTTATCGTTCGGGCGTCAAACACGTTTTCGACATCGGTTCGCGCATGGACGGCTACATTGCGCATCTTTTGGCTATGGAGGTGCAAGTCACTCTGCTTGACATTCGCCCGTTCCCGCACAAGGTCGAGGGCATTGATTTTATTCAGACCGACGCCATGGATATGAGCAATATTCCCGACGATTCGATTGAAACGCTCTCGTCGCTGTGTGCATTGGAACATTTCGGACTCGGACGCTACGGCGACCCAATCAACTACGACGGCTGGAAGAAGGCTCTGCACGCGATTAAGCGCAAGCTCAAAGTCGGCGGCACGCTTTACTTATCGGTTCCCGTCGGCAACGCAGACCGTCTTCAATTCAACGCGCACAGGGTTTTCCGCCCAATGACGATTATCAACGAATTGACGCCCGAACTTACTTTGCACGAGTTCAGCTACATCGACGTTCCGAATACACGAATAGTCACTTGCTTGAAGGGCGGCGCGGATATTTCCGTCATTGACTACGCAACGAAAAATTTGCTCGGAAAACGTTTCACGGGCTTGTTCACGTTCAAGAAGCTTTTTATAACACCCCCCATACGCTAAGATAATATTCGTTTTGGTTATGATAAAAGTTGAGGTGATTCTGTGGCTGACGTTCGCAAATCAAATTCAAACAGCGGGAAGAAATTTTGGACGAGCGACATGGAGGCGATTATCGCGATAATGGTCGTGCTGTTGATTTTGGGCACGATTAACGTATTCAGCTCAAGCTTTATCTTCGCAGAGGCGGAGTTCGATTCGCCTTACTTTTTTTTGAAACGCCATGTCGCAAACATAGTGGCGGGGCTGGCGGCGTTCGGCGTCTGCTTCCACTTCGATTATCACGTATGGCGGCGGTGGATTGTTATAATTTTGATATTCACGGTCGCCGCGTTGATATTGGTGTTGTTTATCGGTCCGTCGGTGAACGGGGCGCGGCGGTGGTTGCCGCTGGGCATAACGCAATTTCAGCCGGCGGAGTTGGCAAAGCTCGTGTCAATCATGATAGCGGCGGCGTACATCTCGGTAAAAATCAAGCTGGGGCAGGAGCTGAGCTACTGGACGTTGCAAATGGGGATAATCGCGTTTATCGCGGGCTTGACGGAGCTGGAGCCGGATTTGGGCACGGCAACGATAATTTTCGGCATACCGCTGGCAATGCTGATTACATCGGGCTTGAGCCGCAAAAAGGTCTTGCAACTGCTGGGCATGGCGGTCGCGGGCGCGGCAATTTTGATTATCCGCGAACCGTATCGCCTCGAACGTCTTAAGATAACTTACGATCCGTGGTCGGACGCGCAGGACTACGGCTATCAGACGGTGCAGTCGCTTTCGGCTATCGGGTCGGGCGAATTGACGGGCATGGGGCTGGGCGTCGGCGTCAGCAAATATGATTATCTGCCCGAAGCTCACACGGATTTTGCCTTCGCGATATTCTGTCAGGAGAACGGATTTTTGGGCGCGATATTCGTCTTCCTGTTATTCTCGGCGTTCGCGGTGTACGCGGCTCGCATTGCCAACAAAGCTCAAGACGAATACGGGCAAGTCCTGTCAATGGGGATAATCCTTTTGGTCGTCGGGCAAGCAATAGCGAATCTGCTCATGGTCGGCGGCATGACGCCCGTCGTCGGCGTCCCGTTGCCCTTCATAAGCTACGGCGGCACCTCGCTGATTGTGACAATGGCGGCGATTGGTATCCTCGTCAACATCGGCAAACAGGGCGATACAGGGGGCGGCTGATTCGCGGGGCTTTATTTTTTGAACATGTATGGTATAATTCGGCGGCAAAGGAGGCAGATATTTTGAAATACATGACAGGCAAAGAGATAGCGGCGGCGTGGCTGAAATTCTTCGAGAGCAAGGGGCATTTGGTTATGCCGAGCTTTTCGCTGATACCCGAAAACGACCCGACGCTTTTGATGATAGGTGCAGGCATGGCACCGTTGAAGCCGTTTTTCACGGGCAAGCTCAAGCCGCCGTGTCCCCGCGTGACGACGAATCAACGTTGCGTGCGCACGGGCGATATAGAAAACGTCGGCAGGACGGCGCGGCACCATACGGCGTTCATGATGCTGGGCAATTTTTCGTTCGGCGACTACTTCAAGGAAAGCGCAATTCCTTGGGCGTGGGAATTCCTAACGGACGTTTGCGGTTTGCCGAGGGAAAAGCTTTGGGTGTCGATATATCCCAACGACGACGAGGCGGAGCAAATTTGGCTCAAGCAACCCGGATTGAATCCCGCGCATATCGTGCGGCTGGAGGATAATTTCTGGGAGATAGGTCCCGGACCGTGCGGACCCGATTCGGAGATTTATATCGACCTGGGCGAGGAGCGCGGTTGCGGCAAGGAGACTTGTGCGCCCGGTTGCGATTGCGACCGTTACCTTGAAATTTGGAACCTCGTCTTTACACAGTTCGACCGCACCGAGGACGGGCAATATAAGCCGCTGGAGCATAAAAATATCGATACGGGTTGCGGGCTTGAGCGATTGGCAAGCGTCCTGCAACGCAAGAATTCCAACTTTGAGACGGATTTGCTGTTCCCGATAATCGAATACGTGGAGCGAATCAGCGGGCTGAAATACGGCGCGGACGCCAAACGCGATATTTCCATGAAAGTTATCGCCGACCATGCGCGGTCTATGGCGTTCATGATTATGGATAAAATTCTGCCGTCGAACGAGGGGCGCGGCTACGTCCTGCGTCGAATCTTGCGGCGTGCGATACGTCACGGGCGAATGCTCGGCATAAAGGACGCCTTCCTTGAGGGCGCGATAGGCACGGTGGCGAAAATTTACGGCGATATGCCCGACTTCGAGGAGCTTGCCCGCAACGTCAACTATATCAAAAAGGTCGTGCGCTTGGAGGAAGACAGATTCGCCGCGACGCTTGCGCAGGGCATGGAGGTTTTGACGCGTGAGATTGACGCCGCCAAAGCTTCGGGCAAGTCCGAACTCGACGGCGAAATTTGTTTCAAGCTTTATGACACGTTCGGCTTCCCCTACGAATTGACGGAGGAGATTTTGGCGGAGAATGCCCTCGCGCCCGATAAAGCCGGTTTCGATAAGGCAATGCAGGCGCAACGTCAACGCGCCCGCGCCGCTCGTGCCGCCAACGAACGCCTGGACGTGCCCGACCTGCTCAACGTCGACACCGAGCACCTTAAGCACGACGAGACTTGTACCGCCTCTAAGGTCTTCGCAATTTGGAAGGACGGCAAGCTGGTTGACGAACTGCGCGACGGCGACGAGGCGGGCATTATCCTTGAGAATACGCCCTTTTACGCGGAGGGCGGCGGGCAAGTCGGCGACGAGGGCTGGCTTTTCGGCGAATTCGGCAAGATTAAGGTCGCCAACGCCAAGAAACTCCCCGACGGCACGATTTATCACGAGGCTTACGTCGAGGAGGGGCAAATCAAGGTCGGCGACGCGGTTGAAATTAAAATCGACGCGGACAAGAAACTTTCCTCTGCGCGGAACCACACGGCTACGCATTTGCTCCAAGCGGCTCTTAAAAAAGTCGTCGGCAACCAAGTCAATCAGGCAGGCTCCTTGGTGACGCCCGAACGTTTGCGCTTCGACTTTTCCAACTTCGAGCCGGTGACGCCTCAACAGCTTGCCGACGTGGAGGAGCTGGTCAACGAGGAGATTCTTAAGGGCGTCGACGTTGACATTCGCCAAATGCCGATAGCCGACGCCAAAAAGTTGGGCGCGATGGCTCTGTTCGGCGAAAAGTACGGCGATATTGTTCGCGTGGTCAGCGTGGAGGATTTCAGTTGCGAACTTTGCGGCGGCTCGCACGTCAAGAACGTCGGGCAAATCGGCAGGTTTAAGATTGTCAGCGAGGGCGGCATAGCGGCGGGCGTCCGTCGTATCGAGGCGGTCACGGGTCGTGCGGCGATTAAAGACGCCACTCATCAAGCCGAGCTGTTGAATCAGACTGCCGCGCTGTTGAAAGTCCGCGCAGAGGATTTGCCCGCGCAGATTGAAAAGCTCCTCGCCGAGGATAAGGCAATGCGCAAGCAACTTGACGAAGTTCAAAAGCTCCGCGAACGCGCCGAGGCTCAAAAGCTGTTGGTGGGCGTGGAGGAAATTGGCGGCTTGAAGTACCTTAAAGGCGTGGTGCAAGCCAAGACGCCCGACGACCTGCGCGGAATGGCGGATTTCCTAATCGACAAGCTCGACGGCGGCGTATTGGTACTTGCGGCGGTCAATGACGGAAAAGTTTCGCTGGTCGTCAAGGCGGACAAAAAGGCTGTCGCGGCGGGCGTCCACGCGGGCAAAATCGTCAAGGAGGTCTCAAAGTTCGTAGGCGGAGGAGGAGGAGGTCGCCCCGATATGGCTCAAGCCGGCGGCAAAAATCCCGACGGTATACCCAAAATGTTCGACGCGGCTAAAAATATTCTCGCCAAGATTTAAAATAAAAACAGCCCCCGACGGTCGATTGACTATCGGGGTTTTTTGTTGCCGAGGAATTTATTGCCAAGCTTTAGTTACGTGATTGAAGCGGAAGGATTTGCCGTCTGCAAGTACGATATTCGCGCTGACCGCCTCCGAGCTTT
>CALFJE010000054.1 GCA_937877545.1 uncultured Selenomonadales bacterium
CCGAAATCGGCGAAAAGGCGGCTATGGAAAGTCGCGAAGACATTATCAACGCCCTGCGCGGCTCGGATATGGTGTTCATAACGGCGGGCATGGGCGGCGGTACCGGTACGGGCGCGGCTCCCGTCGTGGCGGAGTGTGCTCGCGAAATCGGCGCGTTGACGGTCGGCGTCGTGACTCGCCCGTTCACCTTTGAAGGTCCCAAGCGTAAAAAAAATGCCGACATCGGCATTGAAAACCTCAAACAACACGTCGACACGATTATAACCATTCCGAACGACAGGCTGTTACAGGTCGTCGACAAGAAAACGCCCATGACGCAAGCGTTCACGATAGCTGATGATATTTTGCGTCAAGGCGTCAAGGGTATTTCGGACTTGATAGCGGTGCCGGGGCTTGTCAATCTGGACTTTGCGGACGTTAAATCGATAATGAGCAATGCCGGCTCGGCGTTAATGGGTATCGGTGAGGCGTCGGGCGAAAACGCAACTGTCGACGCGGTAAAAGCCGCAATCGATTCGCCGTTGTTGGAAACGAGCTTGCAGGGCGCACGCGGTGTATTGCTGAACATCATGGGCGCGACGGATTCGCTGTCGATGATGGAAGTCAACGAGGCGTCAACGACAGTACAGGAGGCGGCGCACCCCGACGCGGAAATTATTTGGGGCGTGAGCGTCGACGAGACTTTGGGCGACAAAGTTTCCGTAACCGTCATAGCTACGCGTTTCGACGAGGAGGACGAGGAGGAAACCGTCAGCGAAGCCGAGCCTGTTCGTCCGACCTTCCAAGAGCCGCAACCTTCGCCGCCGCGTGCAAGAGACATTTTGCGTCAACAATCGTCGTTCGGCAATTTCACGTTCGGCAACACGACCACTCAGCAAAAGAGCGGCATTGAGACGATTGAAATCCCCAACTTCATGCGCACGCGCAAATAAAAGCCTACTCCCTACTCCCTAAATTCATACTGCCGACGCGATAGCCCGACAGGTCAAGCGTAACATAATCAAAACCAAGCTCCTTTAGCCGCGCAGATATTTCGACGCGTTGCTTGAGGAGCTTTGTGAATTCATCGGGCAAAACTTCAATGCGGGCAATTTTCCCGTGAACTCGCACGCGCAGTTGTCCGAAGCCCAAGCCCGTTAAGAATTGCTCCGCCGCCTCGACCGTGGAAAGTTTTTCGGGCGTCAACGGCTCGCCGTAAGGGATTCGCGACGCCAAACACGCCATTGACGGCTTAGCCCACGTCGGCAAGCGCATTTCCTTCGACAAAGCCCGTATCTCCGCCTTCGATAAGCCGACTTCGCGGAGCGGGCTTTTTATTTTAAGCTCAGCCAAAGCCCTCATGCCGGGGCGATAATCGCCGGCGTCGTCGGTGTTGGAGCCTTCAACCAAAATTTTATCCTCGGCAAGCTTAAGAAAATTTTCAAAGAGCGCACGCTTGCAAAGATAGCAACGGTCGGGCGGATTGGCGGCGACGCCTGCGATATTCAGCACGTCAGCCGCGCAGATTATTTGCTTAATGCCGCGCTCCGCGCAGAATTGTTTGGCGGATTCAATTTCGCTTTGCGGAACAAAGACGCTTGCGGCGGTGAGGGCAACGGCGTTATCGCCGAGGACTTCGTGCGCGACGGCAAGCAGGAACGTCGAATCGACGCCGCCCGAAAACGCCACCGCGACCTTGCCGAGTCCGCGCAGATTATTTTTAAGATTATCGAGTTTGTTCATTGTGATACCTCCCGGAGCGAGTTGGTAAACTCAAAATTACCATGTGACGAGGAATTTTTTCGCATGACGCGGCGTAAGCACGCAGGCGTAGTAAGCTACGTCAAGTGCGCAACAACAAAGTCAGGCGGAAAAATAACCGTCACTGTCTGATTGTATCAATTGCCTCTAAAAAAATCCCCGCGCCTTGAACGCGAGGACAGGTGATTTATTCAAATAAGTCCTTGAGCTTGTCGATAAAGGATTTCTTTTCGGGATTGTTGGTTGAGTCGGAGCCGCCGTCCTCGAATTCGCGCAGGAGCCGTTTCTGCTTACCGGTCAAGTTCTTGGGCGTGAGGACTTTAATCTTAACAAACTCGTCGCCGCGCTTGTCGCCGTTGAGTTGCGGAATGCCCTTGCCGCGAATCCTTAACACCGCGCCCGATTGCGTCCCTTCGGGTATCGTCAACTCGACTTTGCCGTCAATCGTCGGAGCGTCAATCTTCGCGCCCAACGCCGCCTGCACAAAGCTAATCGGCACCTCGCAATGAACGTTGAGGTCGTCACGCGTGAAAATCCTGTGCGGCTTGATGTTGATATAAACGTACAAATCGCCCGGCGCACCGCCGCGATTGCCCGCCTGACCGCCGCCCGATATTCTGAGCCGTTGCCCCGCGTCGATGCCTTTGGGCACGTTCAACTTGATTTCCCTGTCCACCTTGACTTTGCCCGCGCCGTGACAATGCCCGCAAGGATTCTTGACAATCTGCCCCGTACCGTGACACCGCTCGCAAGGGCGCGAATTCGATATGATACCAAACGGCGTGCGCGTCGTGGTCTGGCGCATACCCGTCCCGTGACAATCGGGGCATTCGTCGGGCGTGGTACCTTTTTTGGCACCGGTACCGCCGCACTCCTCGCAAGTCTCCAGGCGCGGGACTTTAATTGTCATTTCCTTACCGAACGCCGCCTCCTCGAAAGCTATCCATAAATCGTAGCGCAAATCGGCTCCGCGTTCAGGCTCGGTCTTACGTTTTGCACGCGTCCTGCCGCCGCCGCCAAAGAATTGCTCGAAAATATCATTCACGTCGAAGCCGCCCGCGCCGCCGCCCATGCCGCCGAAAATATCATCCATGTTGATATGGACGCCGCCGCCCGCGCCGCCGCCGTAGCCCGCACCGCTGAACGCCGCATGCCCGAATTGGTCATACTGCGCACGCTTCTCCTTATCCTTGAGCACGTCGTAAGCCTCGTTGATTTCCTTCATCTTAGCCTCGGCGGCTTGCAGGTTGTCGCGATTGAGGTCGGGGTGATATTGACGCGCCAACTTGCGATAAGCCTTTTTAATCTCGTCTTCGGTCGAATTCTTGTTGACGCCCAGCACTTGATAATAGTCTTTTTTGTCCGCCATGACTTTGCCTCCTTAACTGCAAAAGGACTAAGGACTAAAACTAGTCCCTAGTCCCCAATCCCTAGTCCCTAAATTATTTTTTAGCTTCCGACCAATCGGCGTCGATTGTGCCGTCGTCGTCCTTTTTATCCTGCTTCTGTTGCGTGAAGTCGGCATTCGGCTCGCCCTGCTGTTGCTGATTGGGGGTCGCGCCGGCTTTGTACGCCGCCTCGCTGAGCTTATAGAGGGCTTGGCGGACGTCCTCGGTAAGTTTCTTGAGCGTGTCGGTATCCGCGTTGCCGAGTTTGTCTTGAAGTTCCTTGGCGGCGTCGCGAACGTTTTTAATCAAATCGGCGTCGACTTTGCCCTCGAAGTCCTTGCACGTTTTCTCCGCCTGGTAAACGGTATGCTCGGCGTCGTTTTTGGCGTCGGCGGCTTCGCGTTGCTTTTTATCCTCGGCTTCGTGAGCCTGAGCCTCTTTAACCATGCGGTCGATGTCGTCTTTGCTCATGCCGCTGGAAGATTGAATCGTGATTTTCTGCTCCTTGCCGGTGCTCTTGTCCTTCGCGCTGACGTTGACTATACCGTTGCGGTCGATGTCGAAAGTAACTTCAATCTGCGGGACGCCGCGAGGTGCGGGCGGAATATCGTTCAACACGAAACGTCCGAGGGTCTTGTTGCCTGCCGCCATTTCGCGTTCGCCCTGCAGGACGTGAATCTCAACGCTGGTTTGCCCGTCCGCCGCCGTGGAAAAGATTTGCGACTTTTGCGTCGGAATGGTGGTGTTGCGTTCGATAATCTTGGTGCAGACGCCGCCGAGGGTCTCAATGCCGAGGGACAACGGCGTAACGTCGAGCAGGAGGATTTCGTTGCCCTTGCCGAATTCGCCGCTGAGCACGCCGCCTTGAATCGCCGCGCCGATAGAAACGCATTCGTCGGGGTTAATGCCCTTGGAAGGCTCTTTGCCGAGAATTTCGCGAATGGCGTTTTGCACGGCGGGAATTCTTGACGAACCGCCCACGAGGATAATCTTGTCTATGTCTTTACCCGTCAAGCCGGCGTCTTTCATGGCGTTGCGGGTAGGGGTCATGGTGCGTTCCACGAGGTCGCGAGTGAGGTCGTCGAATTTTGCACGCGTCAAGGTCAAGTCGAGGTGCTTCGGACCGGAGGCGTCGGCGGTGATAAACGGCAGATTGATATTGGTCGAGGTCATGGAGCTAAGCTCAATTTTAGCCTTTTCCGCCGCCTCGATAAGACGTTGCGCGCTCATCTTGTCGATAGAAAGGTCGATGCCGTTATCGCGCTTGAATTCGGCAACCATCCAATCCATAACTTTTTTGTCGAAGTCGTCGCCGCCGAGGTGCGTATCGCCGCTGGTCGCCTTGACTTCAAAGGTATGCTCGTCGAGTTCAAGAATCGATACGTCGAAGGTGCCGCCGCCGAGGTCGAAGACCAGAATGGTTTCGTCGTTATCCTTGTCGAGACCGTAAGCAAGAGCCGCCGCCGTGGGTTCGTTGATAATGCGCAGGACTTCAAGACCCGCAATGGTGCCGGCGTCCTTTGTGGCTTGACGCTGGGCGTCGTTGAAGTAAGCGGGGACGGTGATAACGGCTTGCGTGACGGTTTCGCCGAGGTAAGCTTCCGCGTCGGCTTTGAGCTTTTGGAGAATCATAGCGGAAATTTCGGGCGGGGTGTAGTCTTTGCCGTCAATGTCAACCTTATAGCTTTCGCCCATGTGCCGCTTAATCGAGGCGATCGTCCTGTCAGGGTTGCTTACGGCTTGACGTTTGGCGAGCTGACCGACGAGGCGTTGACCATCCTTAGTGAAACCGACGACCGAGGGCGTAATGCGGCTGCCTTCGGGGTTTGTGATAACCGTGGGTTCGCCGCCTTCGACGACGCTGACCACGCTGTTAGTTGTGCCTAAATCTATGCCAATGACTTTACTCATAAAAATTGCCTCCTAATTCCTAATTCCTAATTCCTAACTACTTGAACCATGCTGGGGCGAATGACGCGCCCGCGAGCTATGTAACCGCGTTGGAGTTCGGCGAAAATCATTCCGTCCTCCTTGGTGTCGTCTTTAACCGCGCCAACCGCCTGATGATAATTGGGGTCGAAGGGCTTGCCGAGCGTCTCAATCGGTTCAAGCCCGTGTTTGCCCATGACCGCCGCCGTTTCCTGCCGAATCATCTCGATACCTTTGCGCAGGATTTCCACGTCGTTGTTATCGGCATTTTCCGCCGCCTGCGTTGCTCTGCTTAAGTTGTCGAGTAGCGGGAGCAAGTCTTTCAAGAACGCTTGCTCTATGACCGCCGCCAATTCGGATTTTTCGCGAGCCGTGCGTTTACGGAAGTTGTCGAAGTCCGCTTGCAGTCGGGCTATCCTGTCGTCCTTCGCGCTCAAGTCCGCCTTTAACTGTTCAAGCTCCGCCGCCGTGTCGATTTCGGATACCTCCTCGACTTCGGGCGCGGGCTGTTTCGGTTGTAAATTTATTTCTGCGCTGTCGCCGTCCTCGTTGCCAAATTCCAATTTCTTTTCCTCTGCCAAGTCGTTCACCTCTCTTTTGCCTGCAAACCTTAACACCAATTAGACAAAATGTCAAGTGGTTTTTCTTAACAAAAAAAGTCCAACGCGTGGAGTAGCCTCCCAAACCGTCACGTTGCTCGCGGCGAGCCGTCCTCCATGACGGCTCAAATTACGCGGCAGTCAGCAGAAAAATCTCAGTGCATGACGGAGTGCCTCAAGCCTAAGCGGCAGAGGAAAGCCCGCCTCGCCGTCCAAATCGCTTATCAACGCGGCGGAGGAATTTATCTCAATCTGCGCGGCTGGCAAGTGGATTATGTTATCGTCACCCTCGACGCTCGCGCCGCCCAATATCCTTTTTGCCAATGTCATAAGCCCGCCCGTCGAACATTTCTTGAGCACCAGCAAATCAAGCTTGCCGTCGTCAATCTGCGCGGAGTCCGAAAGTTTCTTGAAGCCCGCCACCGACGGCGAATTCAGCACCAAAAATAAAAATGCCTCGACCGAAAGTTGCTGTCCGTCCGCAACGATTTGGAGCGGCACCGCTTTAAAGTTCGTCAGCTCACCCAAACCCCGCAGGTAGTACGCGCTCTTGCCGAGGAAATTTTTAAGCCGCGAATCGACGCCGTGCGCTATGCCCGTGAAGACGCCCGCGCTTGCCACGTTAATAAAGTACTCCGCGCCGTTTGCCAAGCCCAAATCAACGGGACGCGTCCGCCCCTCGACAACCGCGTCGATAACTTTTTGAGTGTCAAGCTTGAGATGAGCCGCGAAGTCGTTGGAGGTGCCGCTGCCGATAACTCCGACGGGCAAATCAAATCTGTCGCGCTTAAGCCAATTAACAACCGCATGTAAAGTGCCGTCGCCGCCCGCCGCTATGACGCCCTCCGCGCCCGACAACTTGACGCATTCCGCGAAAGCCGCATTGTCGCCCGCGCAGGTTCGATAAACAGACAAAAAAATACCGCGCCGTTGAAATTGCTCAATGACGCCGTCGAGCTTATTCTTGAACGCCGCATGACCCGACACGGGATTATAGACGAGCAAAATCCGTTTCATTTGAAGATACCGAGCTTGCGGAAAATTTTAATGCCGAAACGTCCGATCATCGGGATACGCGCCATATCCTCTTCGAGTAAGCCGCCGATTAAGGCAAGCGTCGCCACGTAGACGATACAGCCCGCGCCTATCGCTCCGAACGTCGAGATAACTTCCATGTGCCATTGCGCCGCCGTCCAGTCGTAGAAAAATTTAACGACCAATGCCATGACGCCCGCCGCGAAGATTGTCTTGAACAGTTGCCCCGCCTCCATGCGATAACCGATGTACTTCCATATAAAATAGAGGTTTATGAACGCCGCAACGCCCATATCCGCCGCCGTAGCCCACGCCGCGCCCATTATTCCCAAGGCAGGTATCGCCGTCAGCGTCCAGTTGAGCACGACTTTTGCCGCCGCCGCCAATACCATGTTGACCATTGGGATTGTCGTATGCCCCAAGCCCTGCAATACGCCCGTCGATACTTGATGAAGCCCCAGCAAGATTATCGACACCGCCGAGATCATGACGGCATCTCCCGCGCCCGGCGCGTTGTATATCAGGCTTGCTATCGGCGTCGCCAAGAAAAATACCACCACGAACGCCGGAAAGCATACGAAGTTTGAAATTCTTACCGCCGCCGCCGTCTGCCGGAAGATTCGCGCCGTATCTTTGAGTGCTCGCGCCTCCGAAATTGCCGGCACTATCGACACCGCCAACGACGCCGTTAAGATTGTCGCCAAGTTCACGAGCGGCACCGCCATGCCCGTTAAGTAGCCGAAAAGCTCCGTAGCCTGCCGCACCGAGTAGCCCGCCACCTCCAAGCGTTGCGGGACAATCATCAAGTCCAAATTCGACACGACCGGCAACATTATCGACGCCGCGCTAACCGGCAACGCCAATTTGAATATCCGCTTGATTATGGCGAACGTCGGCTCCTGCGCGGATTGAGGCGAAGGTTTCAATTCTAAGCCGTAAGTCCGTTCAATTTCGCGATTCAATTTTATGTGGAAGTAGACGAGGACGATAAGCCCGGTCACCGCGCCCGCCAATGCTCCGAGACTTGCGCCCGCTGCCGCGTAGTCCAAACCCCACGGCAACAGCAAGTCCGCCAAAACTATCATTGTTATTACGCGGAAGATTTGTTCGACGATTTGACTGACCGCCGTCGGTGTCATGCGTTGCCAACCTTGCAGGTAGCCGCGACTAGACGCCAGCAACGTCACGAAGAAAACCGTAGGAGCCAACGCCACCACCGACATGTAGGCTCGCGGGTCGCGTATGAATTGCCAATCTATCAGCCACCGCGCCGATAAATACGTTAGCACCGAAAAAAGTATACCCGTCAACAACATCAGCAGCATGGAGATTCGGAAGACGCGCTTGGCTCCGTAAATATCCTTAAGTGCGACGCGCTCCGCCGTGATGATTGAGATTGCCACGGGGACGCCCGCTTGCGATATTGTCAGTGCGAAAAAATAAATCGGGAACGCCATTTGATAAAGCCCGATGCCCTCGCCGCCCAAAATGCGCGATACGAATATCCAATTCAACGAGCCGATAACCTTGACGACGAAACTCGCTATCGTCAAGATGAACGTGCCCTTTAAAAATTTCTCGCTCGACTTTTCTGCCATCTATTTCCTACTCCCTATTCCCTAATGCCTATTCCCTAACTTCGCCGCCGTGTGTTATAATCCTTTCAAAGTCAATTAACGTGGAGTGAGGAACGATGAAACATTTTTTCTCTGAGATTGACAATATTACTTTGACTTTCAGCGACATCTACATAAATCGCTACGGCATGGAGTTCATACGGATTTATTTCGAGCGTCCGAAGGAGGGCGGTTTCGACTTTTTAGAGTCTGCTTTACCGATGCTCAAAGTCAAGGACGCCAACGGCTTCACCAGAAGAGCGAACTAAGCTTTTGGACTACGCAAAGACCAATGCGTTTCTTATTTGGGAAGTCGCCCGCGAGGACGGTGAAACAATCATTGCCGCAAAACATTTGGCTTGAGGACGAGCCGCGCTTGGAGCACAACAAAAGTCATATTCCATCCAAAGATTTAAATCGAATTATGAAATGGTTGACAGCTAACCGAAATTTTGTTGAGGATAACCGGAACGAGCATTTTAAATAAATGGCGGACAGCAAATGGTTTTAGGAGACGAGTGGCGTGAATATCAATCTGATAAAGTTCAATACGGACATAGGCAGGACAAAGCCCGCGACGCTGAAGCACGCCGACGCCGCCTGTCCGTTCTGCGACGTGGAACATTTGACGGGCATAATCGAAACCGACAACGATATAATTTTCCTGCGCAATAAGTATAACGTGATTGAAGAAGCTGACCAATTTGTTCTGATTGAGGGGCACGAGTGCAACGTCGATATGCCCGCTTACACTAAGGAGAAAATGCGGCGCGTGATTCGCATGGGCGTACGGCAATGGCAAAATTTGTTGGCGTCGGGCAAGTATGAGGAAGTGCTGTTCTTCAAGAATTACGGGCTGATGAGCGGCGGAACGATTCGGCATCCGCACATGCAACTGGTGGGCTTTCCGAACTTGAAGTCGGAGCTGATGTTCGACGAGGCGGAATTGCGCGGGATAGTGATAGCGCGGCGCGACGGCGTGGAGTTCAACGTTTCAAATTGTCCGCGAGTGGGCTTCGGCGAGCTGAATGTTGTCGTCGAGGCGGGAGGCAGTTTGGACACTTTGGCGGATTTTATTCAAATCGGCGTGCATTACGCCATGAACTTTTTCAATAAGCGATTCACGAGCTACAACATATTTTTTTATCGCCGAGCTGGGAGAATTTTTGCCAAGGTCATGCCGCGCTATGCCACGTCGCCATATTTTGTCGGCTACAATATTCATTTCCTGCCGAATAATGTGGAGCGCATAGCCGCCGAGATTCGGGAGTACTATTTTAGGAATTAGGAATTAGGAATTAGGGATTGGGGAGTAGAGGCGCACAGGACGTGCGCCGCCGCGACTTGAAAGCAGGATGCTTTCATAGCGGCACGGGCGGCTTCGGGAAGTTGCGAACGCCTGAACGGTGGTTGGTATCCGCCCCACGCGCAGTGGCGGGTTTCTTTGCTTACTTTCTTTGCCCGGACAAAGAAAGTAAGTTTAATAAGTAAAAACTAAGGATTAACTCAATCGCAGTTAGGAGCCGCGCCGTCGTCAGCCGATTCCGCGAATCCACGCTTTGGCAAAGGGGAGGGTAAGCCCGCCCTTTAACCAAGTTTTAATTCCCGCCGCTTGACAAAAATTAAAGCGTGCAATATTATGCGCCCGACGGTCGGGCTTGGTGGACACGACCGCTCAAACAGGGGGGTCTTGCCCGACGGTTGGGGAACCGAAGGATAAGATCAAAAGTTGTGGCGTTTGAACAGGCGAATCAGTGTAGGGTTCGCAAGTTCAACGCTTATTTGCGTTTTATGGGAGTCCATTGAAAGGGGTTCGATTCTTAAGCGCGCATGGAGCAACGCAGGTAACCGGCTCAAGTATCTGCGACTGAAATGCGAGCGACAATCAATCTTTTCCAAGGAGCCGCGACCTCCAAAAGGCGCGGTGGAAATGAAGGGAGTATTTCTTATATGAGCGATTTGATTAAAAGTTTTGCCTTTGACCTCCAACGCTTTGCCGACTTCAAGGGCGGCGCGGTCGAAGGCGAAGAAGGTATCACCTTAAGCAGCCTGTTTAACAGCGCGGGCAGAGTTTGGCAGACGACCGATGTCGAAAAACTTGCCGACCGTACCTATTTCTGGGAAAACGGCGACGCCAAAGTTTCACTCTCGTCCGAAGCCGATAATGCCCACGACAGCTCCGTCGCAGGCGGCATTACTCTCGTTAAGGGCGTTTATGACACTCCCGTCAACGACGCCGGCAGATGGGTCTATGCCATTCAGAGCGTTGAAGCTCTCGACGCCTCAAGCCTCAACGGCGGCACCGCCACCTTCTCCAACCTCGACGGCGTGACCAAAATCGTCAACGCCAACGGTACAATCGACATCGACGGCGATACCCTCGGCGGTATCACGTTCAGTAACGGCGGCACCAAAGCTCAAGACGACGACCTCGATTGGGAAGTCGGTACCGTCATTAACCTCGACAACGGCAATATCACCACGGTCGAGGCGGCGGCGGGCGAAGAAATTACCACTGCCGACGGCACCAAAGTTGCTTTAACAAACGGCGGCTCCGCAACCTTCGTGGAAGATACGTTCGACGCAGTCACCACCTTCGCCAAAGACGGCACCGCTGCTTTCGACGTTAAGGCGGAAAACATCAACATCAGCGGCATTTCCACCGGCTCCGAAGTTGTTTACAACTTTAACGAATCCGGTGACGTTCTCGATTTGACCTTCACGACGGCTGACGGCACCATTGCCGTAACCGCAGGCGGCGAATCCAAATTCGTCGTTGCCAATGACGTAAGCGAGACCGATAACGACATCACTATCGGCGGCGCAGGCTGGAAGTTCGGCGACATCGGCGATAACGGCGGTGTCTTCAAGCTCGAAAACGGCGAAGTAACAGGCTTCGTCTTCCGCGACGCCAATGATTCGCTTACCGTTCAGGCTGGTCAAGAGCAGCCCACGCTCTACATACCCAAAACGGCGTCTGCAATGGCAGTCTCGGCGGACGGCAATGACTCTATAGGTGAGGATATTGAAGAGGCGACCTTGCCCTTCAAGGTTGACGCAGGCGAAAACGAATACACCATAACCTGGACGGGCAGCGGCTGGGATGTTCAAGTCAGCGGCGGCGGCGACGGCACAACCATTACCGTTGGCGAGGGCGACGACGCGGCGACCATTTCCTTCACGTCGACCGACAGCGCAAACGCGGCGGTTGCAAACTTGAGCTTCGACGAAGACGGCAAAGTTCAAAGCATAGCCACCAAGGAAAGCAGCGACAGCGAAGAGACCGGCTCCGTTGCGGGCACGACAATCGAAGTCACCGGCTTGAAGGATGAAGACCTTGCGCAAGGCTTCACCATCAACGACGAGGAAGTAAACCTTAGTGACGAGGGAACCGTCGAATACACCGCGGAAGTAGACGAAGACGGCGGCACCGTTATCAAGAACGGCGATGAGATGACCGTATCCGACGGTGCTTCTGCTACCGGCACGTTCAGCGACACCAAGACGATTAACGGCGCAGATTTGTCGGTTGTCGGCGACGAAGATGATCAATTCACCTACATCACCGACGAGGCGGGCAATGCCACTTTGGGCGGCATAAACGGCGATAACGTAACTGTCAACGCTACCGGCGGCGCGAGCGTCGTTCAGACCGACGGCGAAGGCACATTCAAATTCAATGATGATCAGACCTTCACAACTGCCGGCGACAGCACCGACCAGGTCAACTACGCTATCGAAGACGGCAAAGTCACGGCTATTGACGAGCTCGACGGCGCGATAACGGGCGACTTCTCCGGCGACGGCTTGGAGGTCAACGGACAATCTATCGCTGTCAACGGCGACGAGATCACGGTTGAAAACGTCAACGGCACACTGCAACTCAGCGGTTTGACGGACGGCGCGGAAATCACGGCGGCGGACGACGTAACGGTTGCCAATGCTGCGGGCGAAGGTACCTATACGTTTGCGGACGGTCGTGTCGTCAGTATCGCGGGCGACTCCGACGGCGTTGTCTTCCAGCTTGACGGCGAGGGCAATTTGGTCAATATCGCCGACCTCGAAGGCACGGCAAGCGGCGACCTCGGCGGCGTATCCATTAACGGCGCGGAAGCTATCGGCATAACCGAAACCGAGACGACAATCAAGACGCCTCTTGAAACCGTTGAGGCAGGCGACGGCAGATTTAATGCTGTTTCCGACGGTGAGGGCGGCTATTCAAGCGTCACGGGTCTCGGCGGTGCAGTAACCGTAAGAGACGCGGGCGGAGCCTCCACGCTCGTCACCAACGACAATATCGTCCTCACCAATAACCCCGACGGCAGAACAATCACCGTCCAGGCTGATACCAATGTCACCTTCAACCTCGACGAGGACGGCAATATTGTCTCCATTGACGACTTCAACACCGCAGTAGGTCTAATTTCGGGCAACATCAACGGTCTCACGATTAACGACGACGAAGAGATCTCCGTAACAGGTGACGACGATATTACCTACGGTTATGCTCTGGATACCGTCGCGCTCTCCGACCTCAACGGCAACGTTACCGTCAACGAGAAGGGCAACGCGAGCGTCATCGAGACTACCGGCGACGCCACGATAAGCTTCTTCGGCAACGAGAAATACACAATCAGCGGCGAAGGCAAGGCGTTCGACGAGGGTGCCGAGGTTGACTTCTATCTTAACGATAAAGACAACGTTACGGCTGTAACCGACCTCTACGGCAGCATTGCGGGCGACTTCGAGAACGGCGTGACGGTCAACGGACAGGCTGTCCAAGTAGACGGCGACTCCGAGATCACTGTTGCCGGCAGCGACACCGAGAACAGCGTTTCGGCTATCGGCGGCGTGGATTCCAAGGCGACAATCGTCTCTGCGGGCGGTGCCGAAAAGGTTTACACCACCGGCGACGGCGTCTTCACATTCTCCGTCACGGGCGGCGAAGACAGATACTCCGTAACGGGCGACACCGACGGCGTTGTCTTCAACCTCGACGCGGCAGGCAATGTTGTCGGCGTGGACGACCTCACGAACGGCTCGGTTATCTTCACGGCGAACGGCAACGAAGCCATTTCGATTAACCCCGCCATCAATGACCAGGTCACGCTCAATGCGGACGGCAAAGTCACGCTCACGACCAACGCGGACGGCGAGCTTGTCGGCATAGCGGGCGCAAGCAACGTGTCTGTGGACGGCTCGAATGCCACTGTTGCGGTTACCGGCTATGCTACCGTCAACGGCACTGCCATCAACGTTGTCGATTCGGATAAAGCCTACAATGTCGTGCTTGACGACGGCGCAGTCGACAAAGTTACCGATGTGACGGGCAACGCCACAATCAACATGAGTGACGTCGAGGTTGAGACTGACGCGGACGGCAAGTTCGTCCTCAACGGCGACACTTACACCTTCACCGACAGCGACGGCATTATCGGCTTGACGGTTAAAGACAGCGTACTCACCGCTGTTGACAGCCTCGACGGCGCGGTTATCGTCGAAGACGGCAGCGACCTTGAGCTTACCGTCAACGGTCAAGAAATCGCTATCGACAAGGCTTCCGTTGCGCCTGTGACGATTGGAGCTTCGGACGAAGCCATTACGTCGGTTGGCGGCTTGGCAGACGGCGACAGCATAAGCGGCGACCTCGACGAGGCGGATATTGCATTGCCCGGCACCACCGACGACAATCCTGTTAATGTCTCGGTCAACGGCGACGGCTATCATCTGTACGACGACGAAGACGGCATGATTGTTTCGGGCGACCGCGAAGTCAAAGACCTCGACGAAGAATCGAAGTTGATAGTCGACACGGCGGGCACTTACACCGTCAACGGTCAAGTGATTGAAGCCAAAGCGGGCGACACCATTCTCGGTTACGACAACGGCGCACATGCGGAGATTTACGATCCCAATACTGTCCTGATTCGTAAGGGCACGGACGTCGGCATAATCGAAGATCGCCTCGGCTTGCACGATTACGACACCCTCCAGGCACCTGAAGGCGAACGTCTCGGCGGTCCGGATTATCTCGGCACAAGCACGACTGAAGAAGACGCGCTGGATAAGGAAGAAACCGATTCTATCCTCGCAGACGCGGCAGACGACAACTACGACCTCAACCGTCCGTTGGAAGTCTTCGCCGACAACTACATCGACGCCGATACGTCCGACAAAGACACGCAAGAGATGGACTTCAGCCCGTACAAGTTCACCAAGAAGGTTCACTTGTATCGCGGTGACCAAGATGTCACGGTCAACAGCGACGGCGGCAACGAGGTTATCGTCGAGAAAGTTGATTCCGACTACTCCTCGGGCGAAAAGAACATCGTGCTCGGCGGCAGTGAGACCGACAATGCTTACGGCGTGGGCGACGTGGTTATCGTTGACGCGGACAGCGCAATCGATACCAAGGTCAACATCACGGGCGGCGCAGGCGACGACAGCGTCTATGTACGCAGCAATGCTGATGTCACGTTCGACATGGCAAAGGGCGGCGCAGACAGACTTATCACCTTCGCAAGCTCCAACGCCAGAGTCACGCTCGACAACTACGATCCTACCACGGGCGCGGGTGTTCAGATTGAAGAACCGCACGCACGCGACAGTATCGGCGGCATAGCTGAGGCTATCGATGAAGGTAAGATCAAGTTCGGCGACGGCGTTATCAGCTTGACGACCGACGCGGGCAACGCGGAAATCACCTTCACCGACACGGTGGAAGGCGCAGGCACGCTCGTCAACCTCTACACCCCGGACGGCACCAAGCAAGGCGTCGGCTTCACCAAGGTCGAAGACGACAGCACGGTCGGCAACGCCGAAACTACCGATAACCTCATCCTTATCGGCAACTACGAGGGCAAGAAGAAAGGCTCCTCGACGATTATCGGCGGTATCGGCAACGATACGGTCTTCGCGGGCGAACGCGACTCCGTCAACGCGGGCGCGGGCAACAACGCCATCGTCCTCGAAGACAGCGATTCTCGCGGCGGCGCGACTATCGTCCTTGGCGCGGGCAACACCACCATCAGAAATACGAACAACACGTTCTACACCGACCACGGCGATACGCTCGAAGTTGAACCGGCGAACATCTCCTATGACGGCACCAACCTCGTCGTTGTCGGCGACGGCTTCACTGCGGTTGTCGCAAGCGTAACGCCCGACAGCATCTCCTCGGCAACAGACGTTTCCGATAACAGAGGGCTTATCGCGGGCACCGGTACTTACGCCAACCAGCTTGTAAGGAACGCGGAAGGCGAACTCATCAAGATGGCGGTCGGCAACGACAGCGCAGTTATCGACGTTAAAGCGGACGAAGACATTCGCGCCAACTACTACAAGGCGGGCGGCGTGACCTTCGAGAACTACAACGGCGCAGTCCAAGTTGACCTGTCAGGCGAATGGGAAAGCTACATAGAGAACGCGGAGGCAAGCGTTATCGCCTTCGACGGCGTCACCACCGTTGAGGCGGGCTCCGGCGACACCACGATTAAGGGCTCCGAAGCCAACGAAACCTTCTACGCGGGCAGCGGCAACACCTCGCTCTACGGCGCAGGCGGCAAGAACTTGTTGGTCGGCTACAACGACGGCACCACCGATAACGTCACCAAGGAAGGCAATACGACCTTCTTCATCCTCGGCGTTGCGGAGACCGGCGTCAACACGATTGAAAGCTTCGAGTTCGTCAACGACAACAACTACACGAACAACTCCATCTCGGCTGACTTGATTGAAATCGACATCGCGAACAACTTCGTCAGAGAAGAATCGATTGAGATCAGCAACGAGGATGTTGTGTTCAGCGTAGAAAACCGCAACACGGGCGTCAGAGAGTCCGTCCTTGTCAAGGATGCGGCCAGCACGAGCGAACACAAGAGAGACATGCACATCACCGCAGACGTGGTTGCGCAGGTTGCCAAGACAGACCTCGTCTATGACAAGTTCGCCAACTTCTACGTTGCCACGGGCAAGAACGCGACAGTCAGCGTCAGCAATGACCAAGACTACACCAAAGTCTACCTCGACAGCGTATCGGCGGCGGGTCACACCTTCGTCGGCGACATCCACGTAATCGACGCCACCAACTCCTCCGTCACGGCAGAGCTTGCAGGTAACGACTACAACAACACCATCCTCGCGGGCACCGGCGATACCAGTCTGTGGGGCGGCAACTTCGGCGACGACGTACTCATCGGCAACGCTGAAGGCACCAATACCTTCTTCTACGCGGCGGGCGCAAACGGCGAGAGCAACGGTCAAGACACCATCCAAGGCGCGAAGGCGGGCGACATCATCGACTTGGCGAACAACACGCTTGACATGATTAGCACCGAATTCGAGGACACCGGTCTTACGCTCAAGTTCAGCAACGGCGGTTCGCTCAAGGTTGACGGCGACGTAACCGGTGTTGCCTTCAAGGTCGGCGGCGATACCTACTACGTCAACGACGCGCACGACGACTACAACAAGAAAATCTGAGCCATCCTCACGGCAGGAGATATATACGCAAACTAACTTGAACTGAAGTTTGGGTTCACGAGCCTCGGCGGAAACGTCGGGGCTTTTTCCTTTCTTCCCGCGCAAAAAAGGAATCAAAGAATCCACGTCTTGTCGGCGGCTCGTCGCGCTGACTCGGCTTATCTTGATTATAAGTTTTAGAATCTACTTTCTTTCAGTGGCGAAAGAAAGTAGCAAAGAAAGCCACCACTGCGCGTGGGGCGGATACCGCCAACCGTTCCAAGGTTACAATTACCCGATACCGCTTGTGCCGCTATCGACGCATCCTGCGTCGAAGTCGCGGCGGCGCACGTCCTGTGCGCCTCTTTTTTTATACGTTGCCGCCTCTTTTTGCTCCCGCCCCCTAATCCCCGGACGGCAGGAAATATCCGGCACGCGCCGAATAACAAAAAAAATTTTTCTGCGGGAGGGATTGATTTGGCATTTTATTACAAGGAAGAGTCTCACACATTTGGAGAGTATCTGCTCATACCCGGCTACTCGTCAAAAGACTGCATACCCGCGAACGTCGACTTGTCCACGCCGCTGGTTAAGTTCAAGCGCGGCGAAGACTGCAAGCTCATTATGAATATCCCCATGACCTCGGCGATAATGCAATCCGTTTCCAACGACACCATGGCTATCGCGCTTGCCAAAGAGGGCGGCGTTTCCTTCATCTTCGGCTCCCAGCCCATCAAGGAACAGGCGGCTATGGTTGCTCGCGTCAAAAATTACAAATCGGGCTTCGTCTCCAGCGACTCCAACCTCAAGCCGACCGCTACCCTTAACGAAATGCTTGACTTGCTCAAGGAAACGGGACACTCGACCATGGCGGTCACAGAAGACGGCAAGCCGACCGGCAAGCTCCTGGGCATAATCACCAGCCGCGATTATCGAATCTCGCGCATGACGGGCGACGAACAAGTTCAGACCTTCATGACGCCCTTTGAAAAGCTGATTTACGCCGACGCCGACTCGACCACGCTCCCGCAAGCCAACGATTTGATTTGGGAACACAAGCTCAACATGTTGCCGCTCGTCGACAAGAAGCAACGCCTCCGCTATATGGTTTTCCGCAAGGATTACACCGACAACAAAATCAATCCGTTGGAGCTGATTGACCGCCGCAAGCGTTACGTGGTGGGCGCGGGCATTAACACTCGCGACTATGCCGAACGTGTTCCCGCTTTGCTCAAGGCGGGTGCGGACGTTTTATGTATCGATTCGTCCGAGGGCTTCAGCGAGTGGCAGAAGATTACGCTTGAATACATTCACGAGACTTTTGGCGAGGACGTTAAGGTTGGTGCGGGCAATGTCGTCGATGCTGAGGGCTTCCGTTTCCTTGCGGACGCGGGCGCGGACTTCGTAAAGGTCGGAATAGGCGGCGGCTCCATTTGCATCACCCGCGAGACGAAGGGTATCGGACGAGGGCAAGCGACGGCTGTTATCGACGTGTGCCGGGCGCGTGACGAATATTTTAAAGAGAAGGGCGTCTATATTCCCGTGTGCTCTGACGGCGGCATCGTTCACGATTATCACATGACGCTGGCGTTGGCAATGGGCGCGGACTTCCTCATGCTCGGCAGATACTTTTCGCGCTTCGACGAGTCGCCGACCGATAAAATCAGAATCAACGGCACGTATTACAAAGAGTATTGGGGCGAGGGCTCCAACCGTGCGCGCAACTGGCAACGTTACGATTTGGGCGGCGATAAAAAGCTGTCCTTCGAGGAGGGCGTCGATTCTTACGTTCCCTACGCCGGTACACTCAAGGACAACATGAACAGCACGCTTGCCAAGATTCGTTCGACGATGTGCAATTGCGGCGCGTTGACGTTGGCTGAACTGCGCGATAAAGCTAAGATAACGTTGGTGTCGGCGACGAGCATAGTCGAGGGCGGCAGTCACGATGTTATCTTGCGCGACCGAATCAGGGATTGACAACTTTTACAAATTTTGACTTGACTTTTCGCCGCACGAAGAATATTTTATTGCATATGCATTGAGGCTGGTGAAGAAATGAGCGGCGACCAAATCGGCAACACAACTTGTCACTGCTTGAAGATTCGTCGAGGTGCGGCGGCTGTCGTCGAATTTTACGACGAGATATTAAAGCCTTCGGGCGTGACGGTTCGGCAATATTCCCTGCTGTACGCGATAAACGAGCATGAGGGTTGCAATCTGCGCGAGCTGTCCGGGGTGACGGAGCTTGACCGTTCAACGTTGACGCGCAGTCTCAAGCCGCTGTTGAATCAAGAATTCATCATCAACGCAAAGAAAGACGGGCAACGCGACAGCAGACTGATATTGACGGCGAAAGGTTTTCGGACACTACAAGCGGCGGCTCAACTTTGGCGACGTGCTCAAACGGAATTCGAGGCAAAGGTAGGCGCGGAACGTTTGGCGACTCTCGAAGAAATTTTGGCGGCGATTCAAACGCCGTAATTTTTTAAGCCAGTCAATGCATATACAATCTACTTATGGGGGATATTTGACTGTGGCTGAAAAATTCTTTGATACGTTTGAAATCGGCGGGCTGGAAATAAAAAATCGGCTCGTCGCGAGTGCGATGTTTGAGTACGCGGCGGACGACGGCAAAATCACTGCAACGTTTCTGAATCATTACAGGCGGCTGGCGCAAGGCGGTTGGGGTTTGATTATCACGGGAATGCAGGCGGTCAGCGCGTCGGGCGCGATTGCGCCGATTATGGTTAGCGCGGCTTATCCCGGTTATGTCGAAGACATGAGCGAGGTTGTTGCCGCAGTACACGCGAACGGCGCGAAAGTCTTCGTTCAACTGCAACACGCCGGCGCACGGACTTTCCCTGCTGAAGGCTACGATAAGTTCGGTGTTGACGACGCCACGGCTGAACAGCTCGACACGGTCGTTGAAAACTTTGGTCTGGCGGCGGCGAATTGCAAGGCGGCGGGCGTTGACGGCGTTCAGATTCACGCGGCGCACGGCTTTCTTATAAACTCATTCCTGTCACCCTCGACGAATCATCGCGCAGATAATTTCGGCGGCTCAATCGAAAATCGCGCTCGTCTCCTGCTGGCGGTGTACGATTCGATTCGTGCGAACGTCGGGGCGGATTTTGTCGTCGGTGTAAAATTTCCGTTCAGCGACCTGATTGAGCCGGACATCACGCCCGAAGAGTCTTTGAGCGTCTTGGCGGAATTGGAACGTCGCGGGCTGGACTTCGTGGAAATATCTTCGGGGCTGGTCATGGACGGGAGCAAAGTTTCGTTCACGCCGCGCATTGGTAAGGATGAGGCACCTTTCCTGCGGAGCGCGACCCTTGCCGCCGACAAGCTGAATATTCCCGTTGTGAGCGTGTGCGGTTATCGGACGCCCGACTTTATCGAGAAAGTCCTGCGCGAAACAAAAATAGCCGCCGTGTCCTTTGGGCGACCGACCGTCCGCGAACCCGACCTGCCAAATCGTTGGCGCGTGAATAAATCGCGGGCTAAATGTATTTCCTGCAACAAGTGCTGTGATTCCGTTGGCGACGGAGTCATTACTTGCCAAGTTGAAAAACTTTTGCGGGCTAAGGGCGGCGTCAAAAAGTCTTTGGCGTGACGGAAGGTCTTTCGTCGAAAAATAAAAAGCCGTACAGCAACAGGAACGACACGCTGCCGATAGCGAACAGTATCGCGGCGTGTTGATTTATTAGCGGTGCGACGCCCGTCAAGCCCGGGCTCCTGAAGTCGGTCAAGATGTAGTGGACGGGACGAGCGCGAGCTTGGTTTTAAAGTAAATGCCCGCCAATCCCGCAAGCCCTTCTACGGCGAACAGGAACGCCGCGCAGATTAAAATCATGTTGCCGAGCCCGCTGCGAAAAGTCAACTTGCCGAAGCTTGCCAAAAAAAATACGACGAGCGCGACGGACATTAGACTAAGCGCGAGGTAGAGGAGAGCCTTGGCGACGAGCGGCATTAACGTTTGCCGGCGGAAGAAACCTGCGCGGAAGTCGCCGTGAATGGAAAGCGCGAAGCCCATAATCATGCCGACCTGCGCCGCCATAAGCATAACGCCATACATATAAAACGCCATGTAGCTCTGCGTAGGGTTGCCCGCCGTGCGGAGGCTCATCGTGACGGGCGCGGGCGACAGCTGGGGCGCGGAGTTAATCATAGCCGCACGACTGTTGAATTCAGCCGCGACAGCCGCCCCGATTAGCTGAATGGGCGCGGACGCGTAACTTGCTTGCAGGGTGTTACTGCGTCTTGCAGGAAAGCGACGCTCACCGATTCTGCGCGGTAAAACTTACCGCTGAAGTCTTCGGGGATAATCAGGACAGCCGCCACTTCGCCGCGTTCCAAAAGATTGACAGCCTCCGCGTCGTCCGAAACACTTTGGCGGAAGTCGTATTGGTCAGCGTCAGCGACGGCGCGAATCAGTTCACGGCTAACGGGCGAGTCGTCCAAATCGCAAATCGCCACGGGGATTCTTTGGACGATGCCGCCGCGATAGAGGTTGCCGATAAGCAAACTGTAAGCCGTAGCCGCCATATGCAATTCCATGCCCGCCGCCGAGCCTTTTACGAAAAGACTGCGCAAATCGTTCGCCGCGTAGCCAATCGGTATGACGTAGAACAGCACCGACGGCATGACGTAGAAGAGCGACCAGGTTATCGCGTGATAAGGTTCGCGGACGAGTGCGTCCATCATCAATCCGAAGCCGCCACGCACGCCACGTAAACCGCGAACATTGCCGGAATTTCAAGCGGGTTGCCGCGACAGACCGACCCGAAGAATTTCAGAGCGATTGCCAGGAAGACCGCCATGACCGCCGTTTCAAATATCGTGTACAGGAAAAGTTTCGCTCCGAGCCGCCGCGATTCGCCGATTAACGAGCACTTCAGCGTTTTTGGTGGCGACGACGCTTTGAACGGCGCGAACGACCGTCCCGCCCGTCACGGTGCTTGAGTAGTTCACGGCGAGTTCAACGGCAACATTTTCGCCGCGAGCCAGCTTCTGCGAAAAATCTTTTGGGATAACGACGACGCCGACAACGTTTACTTCGGGCGTGTTTATGAAGTCATTGACGAGAGTTTGAGCCGCCGAACCATCGTCGAGGTTGCAGACGATAATCGGGACGCGGGTCAGCGAATTTTCATAGAACAGCCCGCCGAAAAGGAACGTGTAGACTATCGGCAGGAAAATCATAATCGCGACGCCTTGACGGTTAACATCGCCGCCGCGTAATCGCTCACTTCGCCAAAAAAATTCCTCATTCCGCACTCCTCATTCCTAATTGGCTTTGCGGCGTATGCTTTCGACCGTCCCGCCAATCCGCGTGGAGCCGTCGCGCCCAATCAGATTCACGGTTTCGCCGAGGGCAAAATCTTTCAGTTCGGTTTCGCTAACCTTGAAGTCGACCCGGTTATCGTTGATGTCTTGCAGGGAATAGAGCGGCACCTCCGTCGAGATGAGCATACCCTCCTCGGCGAATTTTTTTTGTGATGACGTCCGCGAATGGCACATAAATTTCAGTTTCACCCGGCATGACTTCGACCGCGTCACGTTGTCCCTGCAACGCCTCTGCCTGTTCACGCGCCACCCGTTCCGGAGCCTTATTCTCGTCGTTTTTCAGGAGATTTGCACGTGCGCCGGCGACTTCGGCTTGAGCGTCTTCCGGTTTTGAGCGATAGGCGTCGTAAGTCTGCACGGGTACTGCATCTGCCGCCAACAGTTCACGGTAACGCGCTTCGTCCTTAGCCGCCAAATTTGCCTTTGCCGCCCGCTGTTGAGGTTCCTGCGTGTCGCTGTCGATTTTCGCTATCAGTTGCCCCTTTTCGACGTGCGCCCCCTCGTCGACGTAAAGTTTCATGACGCGTCCCGCTACCTTGGAATTGATGTTGATTTCCTTAGCGTCCGCCATGCCCCAATTTTCGACGACTTCAGCCTTTGCCGCCGTGATCTGCCGGTAAAAAATCCCGAAGCCCGCCGAAATTATCAGCACGACCGCGCAGATTTTTAACGCGTTCCGATATTTCCTGTACCTTGTTGCCAATTCTTCAGTCTGCATTGCCATATTTTTTTATGGAGCCGTGGAACATCCAAACGCTCATGCTTTCGACAGCCTGCGCGTAAGTCAAATCGTTCTCGCGCAAAAAAGATTCGTCCGCCAAACTCGACGACATTACCGGTAAAAACCTCTCGACAACTGACGGATATAAGCTTTTCGGGCAATGGCAATTGTCGTCCATGGTGAGGCGGAAGCCGTAAATCAAGAAAATGTTTGCGCTAAGTAGCCTAATCGCGGCGTTTGGTGTATAATGCCGAATAAAAATTTTTTGAGGTCTCAGTATGACGGAAAAAGAATTTGCAACCAAGATTCACGAATTGGGCGGCGCGGCGTATCTGGTCGGCGGCGCGGTTCGCGATAAAATTCGCGGCGTGGCGGCGCACGACAGGGATTATTGCGTGACGGGCGTCGACGAGGCGACGTTTGTTGCGGCTTTCCCCGACGCGCCCAAGTTCGGCAAATCGTTTCCCGTTTATGCCGTGGAGATTGACGGGGCGCATTGCGAGGTTGCCTTCGCCCGCACCGAGCGCAAAGTCGGCAGCGGCTATCGCGGCTTTGAAATTCTGTTCGCGCCGAGCGTGACGATTGAACAGGATTTGTACCGCCGCGACACCACGATTAACGCAATGGCGATTGAACTTTTGAGCGGCGAGCTGATTGACCCGTTCGGCGGGCGCGAGGACGTGCTCAATAAAAAAATCCGCGCCGTGAGCGAACACTTCATCGACGACCCCGTTCGGGCGTTGCGAGCGGCACGACAGGCGGCTCAATTCGGTTTTTCAATCTGCGCGGAGACCGTGGAGGCAATGCGACTTTGCGGCTTGGAACTTGCCCGCGAACCGACGGAGCGAATTTTTGATGAGCTGGAGACCGCGCTAAAAACGGATAAGCCGTCGATATTCTTCAGGAGTTTGGAGCGGGCGGGCTTGCTGGAAATAACGTTCCCCGAAATCGCTCAACTGCGCGGGAAAATTCAGCCGACGGCGTTTCACCCCGAAGGCGACGCTTACGAACATACGCTGAATCTCCTCGACGAAGTGGCGCAACTAAATCCGCGACCGTTGGTACGCTTCGCGGCACTCATGCACGACATTGGCAAAGGCACCACGCCGCCCCGTATGCTCCCGCACCACTATAAGCACGAAAAGCGCGGGCTGGAAGTCCTAAAGGAAATGAATCAGCGCATGACGTTGCCTAAGGAATGGAAAAAATCGGCGGCGTTCGTCATACGCGAACACATGCGGGCACCGCGCTTGGAAAAGGCGGGCAAAATCGTCGACCTGTTGCTGAGCTTGAACGCCCTGGCAATCGGCGTCAAGGGCTTCTGCGACGTTATCCGCGTTGACAATCGCGGTCTGCCGCTCTATTTGGAACATGCCGACGAGCTTATCGCCGAGCTGTTGAAAATTGGCGGCAAAGACGCCCCGCCCGACTTGAAAGGCGCGAGTATCGGCAAGTGGATTCATGACGCCCGCGTCCGCCGCTTCACGACCATAAGAAATTTTAAGGAGAATTGATTCTATGGCTAAACGCAAAAAGAAAAAAGTCCCCGTAAAACCCGCCAATCCCGTTGAGCAACCCGTTAAACCTGCCAAGCCCGCCGAGGAACCTGTGCGGTTTAAACTGACCTTCGAAAGATTTGAACCTGCGGTGCCCGTCAAACCTATTGAGCAGGCGGCTAAACCTTCGGAGCCCGTCAAACCCGTTGAGCAAGCGGTTAAACCTGCGGAGCCCGTCAAACCCGTTGAGCAAGCGGCTAAACCTGCGGAGCCCGTCAAACCCGTTGAGCAAGCGG
>CALFJE010000055.1 GCA_937877545.1 uncultured Selenomonadales bacterium
GTTCAGACGTGTGCTCTTCCGATCTCATGACGGCTCCCATACGCGGCATTATACATGGCGTGATTGCTTGATTTGAATGCGCTCGATACTTACGGCTTTATTGGTGGCGTCGTCCGTTTCTATCAGCACTGCGCAATAGACAGAGGCTCCCGTCGCAACTTCAAATCTGCTCGGTCGCCCCGTCAAAAATCGCGCTATTACAGGCTCCGTCGCCATGCCCAAAACCGAATCCTCCGCGCCGACCATGCCCAAATCGCTGATATACGCCGTGCCTTTCGGTAAAAGCCGCTCGTCAGCCGTCTGTACGTGCGTGTGCGTCCCGACTACTGCCGTCGCTCGTCCGTCTGCGTAGTTCGCGAACGCCAACTTTTCACTCGTAGCCTCCGCGTGGAAGTCGACAAGTATCACGTCGCAACTCTTTTCCAGGAAGCTCAGAATCTTATCGCTCAATTTGAAGGGACAATCCAACGCTTGCATGAAAGTCCGCCCCGCCAAGTTGATTACGCCGACCTTCTTTTTGCCGACGGGATAAATACAAAAGCCCTTGCCGGGCGCGTCTTCGGGGTAATTGGCAGGACGCAACAGAAACGGCTCGGTGTCAATTATCTTCAGCACGTTTGAGTTGTCCCAAATGTGATTCCCGCTCGTGACAACGTCCGCGCCGCCCTTTATCAGCTCGTCGAATATGCTCGGCGTCAAGCCCTTGCCGTGCGCCGCGTTTTCGCCGTTCACGACCACCATATCTATTCCGCGTGCCTGCCTAAGCTCAGGCGTCTGCTCCATAAAAAAATATCTGCCGGTTCGCCCGACAACATCGCCTGTCATCAATATTTTCAAGTAAACTGTTCCTCCTCTAGCGCGAATATACCACTACGCGCTCGCGCTCGCGCACCCCGACCAAGCGTCCTTCCACGCGCAACTGTCGCATGTTGTTCAAGCATTGCTCCAGATAATCTTCCTGCGCCATCAAATATTCCTCGTCGGGGATTAAGCTGTCGTCGTATTCCTCTATCAGATCTTCGCCGAAATAATTTGCCGCCAGCTCCGTAAGCAGTGACAGCTCGCGACAGGTAAGCGTCGCCACGTCCCGCCGAACATTTAAAAAGCACGTGCCGTAGACGCCCTCCACGTTGAGCGCAATTTTCGCGCCTCCCAGTCCTTCCAAGTGGTGATACGTTTCCAATGAGTCCGCCACGTAAGTCAGAAAATCCTCAAAGTCGTCGTGCGTAAACTTCCCGTTCAAAGCAAAGGAGAATTCAAGCGTCTCGTCTTTTGAATCGTAACTTACCGATTGAACTGCGGGAAACACCACCAATATCGACGCCAACAACCGCCCTGCGTCGGGGTCGGGTTTCTTCGTCTTCTTCAGAAATTCAAACACCGCTCCAACCTCCTTTAAAAAAATTAGGAACGAGGAATGCGGAACAGGGAATTTCAATTCCTAATTCCTGATTCCTAATTCCCAATTGAATTTACTTTGCGTAGTCGACGACTCGAACCTCGCGGATTATAGTCGCTCGAATTTGCCCCGGATAATCCAAGTCCTTTTCAATCTTTTTAACTATGTCGTGCGCCAAGGTGACGGCTGCCGCGTCGTCTATCTTATCGGGCTTAACCATGACGCGTATCTCGCGCCCCGCCTGAATCGCGAAGCAACGTTCGACGCCTTCAAACGACTCGGCTATTTCCTCCAACATCTTAAGGCGTTTCAGGTACATTTCCAAGCTTTCGCGTCTTGCGCCGGGTCTTGTTGCTGAAACCGCGTCCGCCGCCGCAACCAGTACCGCCTCGACCGAAGTCGCCTCTATGTCGCCGTGGTGCGAGGCTATTGCGTTTATGACGAATTTGTTTTCGCGATAACGCTTTGCCAAATCCGCGCCTATCGTCACGTGCGGTCCTTCGACTTCGTGATCTACCGCCTTGCCTATGTCGTGCAGAAGCCCCGCCCGTTTAGCCAAATTCACGTCCACGCCCAACTCGCTTGCCATTATGCCCGCCAGCGTCGCCACTTCGATTGAGTGATTCAAGACGTTTTGCCCGTAACTCGTCCGATATTTCAGCCGTCCGAGGAGTTTGATGAGTTCGGGATGAATTCCGTGCACGCCGACTTTGAACGTGGCTTGTTCGCCGGCTTCCTTCATGCGGTTATCAACTTCGCGGTGAGCCTTTTCGACCATTTCCTCAATCCGCGCAGGGTGAATTCGTCCGTCGGCTATCAATTTTTCCAGAGCCACGCGGGCTATTTCGCGCTTAACGGGGTCGAAACCCGACAGGATAACGGCTTCGGGCGTGTCGTCGATAATCAGGTCAATGCCCGTGAGCGTCTCCAGCGTGCGGATATTTCTGCCTTCGCGCCCGATGATTCTGCCCTTCATGTCGTCGCTGGGCAGAGCTACCACCGACACGGTTGTTTCGGTCACGTGGTCTGCCGCGCAACGCTGAATCGCCGTGCTTAGAATATCCCGCGCCTTTTTATCTGCCTCGTCGCGGATTTCCGCCTCGTACTCCTTGATTTTGAGTGCCTTATCGTGCTTTAGACTTTCCTCCACTTCGCTCATTAAAATGGCTCGCGCCTCTTCCTTGCTAAGCGCGGCTATTCGTTCCAGTTCGGCGTCCTCCTTTTCCTGCATGGCGTCCAGTTGCGCTTGCGACTCGTTGAGCCGCGCCTCTTTTTTGCTTAGAAGCACTTCCTTTTTTTCCAGCGAATCCAATTTTTTGTCCAGATTCTCTTCCTTTTGCACGACGCGCCGTTCCTGTCTGGAGAGTTCATTGCGTCGCTCTTTGGTATCGCGGTCGAGTTCCTGGCGCATTCTATGAATTTCTTCCTTAGCTTCCAGAATGGCTTCTTTCTTTTCTGCGTTAGATTTATCCCGCGCCTCGTAGACGATACGTCGCGCCTCGTCTTCCGCCGAGCCGATTTGGGCTTCAGCCGAACGTTTTCGCGCCATATAGCCGCCCGCCGCGCCGAGAATTATTGCGATGATGACTGCTGCGATTGTTATGCCGATAATACTCACCCCCCAAAAAAAGTTTCTTCCGAATACCGCAATATTTTATAGATTGTCAAGGGATATGTCAACTGATATAATCGCCTCAAAACTTTTACGGGAGGCTTGGAAATGCTGAATTACCGCGACGAATTGGATAAGATGCCGTCCTATGACGGGGTGGAGAAAAGTTACCGTATCAAGGTCAACGCCAACGAGTCGACGCTGAATTTGCCGCCGCTGGTTGCCGAGCGCGTCTTGAATCGCTTGGCTATGACGGCGTTTAATCGCTACCCGAACGAGGAATATTATTCGTTGGTCGAGCAGATTGCCAAGAATTTTTCAGTTGACTCCGCGCAGATTTTATTGGGCGGCGGGTCGAGCGAGATTATCGAGAAAGTCTTTCACGCGTTCGGCGGCGCGGGCAGGAAGGTCGTTTATCCTCAGCCGAGCTTTTCCATGTATAAGATTTACGCTAAGGCGGCGGAGGCGGAGGGCGTGCCCTTCGATTTGGACGAGCGATTTGATTTGGACGCAGACGCCTTCATTGCCAAGGTTAAGGAGGTCGGCGCGAGTTTGGCGGTGGTTTGCAACCCGAACAATCCGACGGGCAACGCCTTGACACCCGCGCAGGTCGAAAAGATAGCCGCGTCGATTGATTGCGCGTTCCTGCTCGACGAGGCTTACGTTGAGTTTTACGGGCGGTCGGCGGTTAATCTGGTTGCGAAGTATCCGAACTTGCTGGTCGCCCGCACGTTCTCCAAAGCTTACGGCATGGCGGGCGCACGCGTCGGCTACATGATAGCTCAGCCCGACGTGACGCGCATGATAAACAAGTGCTTTATGCCGTATCACATGAACGTGTTGACGTTGGCGGCGGCAGACATCGTGTATCAAATGCGCGACGAATTCGTTCCGCGCCTGCAAATGATAATCTCGGAGCGCAAGCGCATGTTTAAGCGGCTGGAGAATTTGGATGGCGTGGAGGTTTTCCCGTCGGAAACGAATTTCGTATTGATACGGCTCGCCCGCGCTCAGGAGCTTAAAGACTATTTGGAGTCGCTGAACATAGGCGTGCGATACTTTTCGCCGAGCGCGTTCGGGCTGAAGAATTGCCTGCGAATCTCAATCGGCACGCGCATGGAAAACGATGCGGTATTCAGCGCGATAAGATTTTTCGTGGAGGCGGGGCAATGAGGATTGGCAAAATAAATCGTGCGACGAACGAGACCCGCGTCGACGTAGAATTGAATTTGGACGGCGGCGGCTCCGCGCAGATTGATACGGGCGTCGGCTTTTTCAATCACATGCTGAACTTGTTCGCGGCGCACGGTCAATTTGACTTAAACGTAACCTGCGCGGGCGATTTGGAGGTCGACGGGCACCACAGCATCGAGGACATCGGCATAACGTTGGGCGCGGCGTTGAAGGAGGCTCTCGGCGATAAGCGCGGCATTACCCGCTACGGAACATTTTTCCTGCCCATGGACGAGACGCTTGCCTTGGTCAGCTTGGACATCAGCGGGCGACCGTTCCTCGTCTGCGACGTTGGCGACCTCGCCCCAATGATTGGTGCGTTTGATACGGAGCTGGTTGAGGAATTCCTTCGCGCCTTCGCCTTCAACGCGGGGCTTACTCTGCACGTCAAGATAATTCACGGCAAAAATTCTCATCACAAGGTAGAGGCAATATTCAAAGCCTTGGGGCACGCGCTCAGGGCGGCTGTCACCCTCGACGATAAGATTAAGGGCGTCCCGTCAACGAAAGGAGTGATTTGACATGAGCAATAATTGGCAAAAAATCTGGGAGAGCTGCAAGGATACCCTGTACGGCATCGACATGACGAATTACCGCGAGGTCTTTGTCGCGCTGAAACGCATCAACGGCTTCGACGTGAACGGCTTTCCTTCGGTAGATTCGCTCCTTCAACAATATGAGAATACCAAGAAATCTTTCAATCTTGCTCAAGGCGGAAAGATATTTGAAGTCGGTTGCGGTGCGGGCGCAAATCTGTATCTGTTTGCTCGTGACGGCTACAAAGTCGGCGGGCTGGATTATTCCGCGACGCTCATTGACATCGCCCGTAAGGTTATCCCTGCCGAGAATTTGAGCGAACTTGTCTGCGCGGGCGCGGACGAACTCCCGACCGATAAAAAATTCGACGCGGTCTTTTCAAGTGGCGTATTCGCTTACTTCGATAACTATTCTTACGCCGAGCGCGTTTTGGAAAAGATGTTGCTCAAGAGCCGCCGCAGTATTGCCGTGCTCGCCGTTTACGATAAGGATTTTGAAGAGGCTCACATGAATCATCGCAGGCGGATTATAAAAAATTACGACGAACGCTATAAGGATTTGCCTAAGCTTTTCTATCCGCGCAAGTTTTTTGAAGACTTTGCCGCTCGTCACGATTTGTCGATTCGTTTCGCAAAAAATGAGCTTGAGGGCTACTATGGAAATCCGGAATTTATTTATCATTGCTTCATGGAAAGGAAAGGTTCTTTATGCAGGCAATAATTCTTGCGGCGGGCATGGGCAAGCGGCTCAAGGAATTGACGCAGGACAATACCAAATGCATGGTCAAAGTCAACGGCGTCACGCTTATCGAACGAATGCTCCATCAACTTGAACGTCAATATCTGTCGCGTATCGTTATCGTCGTCGGCTATAAGGGGCAAAAGCTTATCGACTACATCGCGACCCTCGACATCCAAACGCCGATTGTCTACGTCAACAATCCCATTTACGACACGACGAACAATATCTATTCGCTGTTCCTGGCGAAGGATTATCTTTGCCGCGAAGATACGCTGTTACTGGAATCTGATTTGATTTTTGAGGACGCCGTGCTCGCGGAATTGGTGAACGACCCCCGCGAATCGCTTGCCCTCGTCGACAAGTACGAAGCTTGGATGGACGGCACCTGCATAAAGCTCACCAACGACGACAGAATCGATAAGTTCATTGCAGGCAAGAATTTCAATTTCAAGGACACCGCCGACCTCTACAAGACCGTCAACATTTACAAATTCAGTCGGCATTTCTCGGAGAATATCTACGTTCCGTTTCTCGACGCCTATTCCAAAGCCCTCGGCAATAATGAATACTACGAGCAAGTTTTGCGCGTCATTATGATTCTTGACGAGCCGGAGATTCGTGCCAAACGGTTGAATTTGATTCGCGGAAAAGGTGGAAAAGGTTTGCGCTGGTACGAAATCGACGACATTCAAGACTTGGACATCGCCGAATCAATCTTCGCGCCCGACGTGGACGAAAAGCTCGCACGTATTCAGCGGCGTTACGGCGGCTATTGGCGTTATCCCAAGCTGATTGATTTTTGCTACCTGGTTAATCCTTACTTCCCGCCGCAAAAGCTGATTGATGAAATCTCTGCCAACGCGGCTAAACTTCTGACTCAATATCCGTCGGGCATGAGGGTAAACTCCTTGCTGGCGGCTAAAAATTTCGGCGTGCACGAGGAAAATATTCTGGTCGGCAACGGCGCGGCTGAACTGATTAAGTTGCTCCTCGGCGAGCTGACCGGCAAAGTCGGATTCGTGCGCCCGACCTTCGAGGAATATCCCAATCGCTACGACAGTGCCGAATCCGTTTGCTTCACGCCGTCGAACAGTGATTTTTCCTACGGCGTCGACGATCTGATAAATTTCTTCGGTGAAAAGGATTTGAACGCGTTGGTCGTTGTCAATCCCGATAATCCGTCGGGCAATTTTATTCCCAAATACGAGCTGATTCGCCTGATAAATTGGGCTAAGGATAAAAATTTGCGGCTGATTATCGACGAGAGCTTTGTTGACTTCGCCGACGAAAATGCGACTTTGATTGAGCAGAATATCCTGGACGAAAACGCGCACCTTTGCGTTATCAAGAGTTTGTCGAAGTCGCACGGCATAGGCGGCTTGAGGCTGGGCGTGCTGGCTTCGGGCGATACCGAGCTTGTCACCGCGCTCAAGAAGGACGCCGTCATCTGGAACATCAATTCGTTCGCCGAATTTTACATGCAGATTTTTGAAAAATACAAGCGCGTTTATGCCGAATCGCTTAATCGGCTCCGCGCAGAGAGGAACCGTTTCAGCGACGAGCTTGGAAAAATTGCGGGCGTTCGTGTCGTCCCCTCGCAAGCAAATTTCATAATGATTGAGCTTACTGACGGACAATCTGCGCGGGAACTTTGCAAGCGGCTTTTAATCGGCAACAGCCTTTTGGTCAAAGACTTGTCGGAGAAGCTCGCGGGCAAAAATTATCTGCGCTTAGCGGTGCGGGCGGCGGCGGATAATGATAAATTGCTTGACGCCCTGCGGAAGGAGTTGTCGACATGAAAATTTGCATAGCCGGTGGCGGCAACCTGGGCACGTCGATGGCTGTCGACTTCGCCGCCAAAGGGCACTCGGTGAACATTTTGACTTCGCGCCCGCAAGACTGGCAAAAACATATCGTTGCGGACGAAATGATTCGGGGGGGGGTAAGCAGTTAATTGTTGCATTAAATTTGGTGACGGCAGACGCAACGGAGGCTTTCGACGCCACGGATTATGTCTTCGTGACGCTGCCGTCCAACGTTCAAGCCGATTTTGCAAAAAGAATCGCGCCCATAGTCAGCGACAAATTAAAATTCGTAATGGTGCCGGGCTTTGGCGGCGCAGAATTTTTAATGCAACCTGCCTTGGAACGCGGCGCAGCTTTGTTCGGCTTCCAACGCGTGCCGTTCATAGCGCGACTCAAGGAATACGGGCGGAGCGTCTGGTTTGAGCGTAAGGCTTGCTTGCAACTCGCCGCATTTGCGGGCGCGGACATTGACTCGACCTGTCGCGACATGGAGCAACTTTTTTCAATCCCCTGCGAAGCGTTAAACAATTATCTTTGCGTGACGTTGACGCCTTCCAATCCCGTCCTGCACACCTCGCGGCTTTATGCCATGCTCACGGGCGGCGCGGATTTGGAGCAGAATAAATTTTTCTACGCCGATTGGAGCGATGCCGCCTCGGAAGTTCTGTTCAAGCTCGACGCGGAAGTTCAAGCAATTTGCCATGCTTTGAAGGTAAGCGACGTTATCTCGTTGAAAGTGCATTACGAAAGCGAAACCATTCCTGCGCTGACAAAAAAATTGCGGAGCATACCCTCGCTGAGCAAAATTCAATCGCCGCTGAATCGGACGCCGCAAGGTTTATCGCCCGACTTTGGCAACAGATATTTTACGTGCGATTTTGAATTCGGCTTGGATATTCTGTTGCAATTCGCCGAGGCGTTGGATTTGGATTCGCCGACGATGCGGGAAGTTATGGCTTGGTATCGGCGCACGACGGGCAATTTCGTTCGTACCGTCACGCTTGCCGATTACGGAATAAATTCAGCAGAGAGCGTCTGCAAATTTTATCGCTTAAAGGGGGCTTGCCATTGAGGAGGAGACTTTAAATTGAAAATAATCACGCACGAGGCGATTAAGGGGCTTATCAGTCCCGCCGAGGCATTTGAATTGGTTCGGGAAAATTTTATTCGTAAGGCGGAATGGATTCTTCCCGCAAAGACGAGCCTCAAATATAAGACGGCGGACTTTTTCAATACGATGCCGTGCATGATGCCCGCCGAGGGATTTGCGGGCGTGAAAATGATTTTCCGACGTGCGGGGCGCGTGCCGACTTTGACGAGCAAAATAATCATCTTCGACTACGCCACGGGCGACGCGCTTGCTTTGCTGGACGGCGATTATCTGACGGTTCTGCGCACCGGAGCCGTTGCCGCGCTTGCCGCCGAAACTTTTGCCGTAAAAAATTACAATCGAATCGGGCTGTTCGGGCTGGGCAATACCGCTTATGCAACCTTCGACGTGTTGACCAAACGTAAGAATGCGCCGCTTGAAGTTTATCTTTTGCGCTACAAAGACCAAGCCGAGAAATTTATCGAGAGATTTCGCAACGTCGCGGGCGTGAAATTTTTTATCGCCGACACTTGCGAGGCGGTCGTCGAAAATTCCCAAGTGCTGTTCTCTTGCGTGACGAATACAGACGATTTATTTTGCGCCGCCGAAAAATATCCGTCGGGTATAACGATTATTCCCGTCCACTCCAAGGGCTTCCAGAATTGCGATTTGGTTTTCGATAAGATTTTCGCCGACCAAACCGACCAGATTAAGTCGTTTAAGTACTGGGCGCAGTTTTCCGAGCTGAACTATTGCGGCGAGCTTACGGACGTTTTGACGGGCAAAGTTGACGGGCGCACGAACGCGAACGAGCGGATTTTGTCTTACAACGTCGGGATAGCGATTCACGATATTCGCTTTGCCTTTGAGGTTTACAAGCTTATCGGGGCTGATTGTGCGGAAGTAAATTTGAACAGCCCCGTCGAAAAATTTTTCTACTGACAGGAGGAATTTTAATGGAAAAAACGTTGGTACTCATCAAGCCCGACGCGTTCGGGAAAGGTCACGCGGGCGCGATACTCAAGCTCTACGAAGACGCGGGCTTTAAAATCGTGGCGGCAAAGGTCATGCAGATGACGGAGCCGCTTGCCGCCAAACACTACGTCGAACACATAGGACGCCCGTATTACCCCGCGCTGGTCGAGTTCATGACGAGTGCGCCGCTAATGGCGTTGGTACTTGGCGGCGACGGCGTGATTAAAAAAGTCCGCGAGCTTAACGGCGCGACCAATCCCGCCGAGGCGGCTGACGGCACCGTCCGCAAGCTCTTCGCCGAGGATAAGACCAAAAACGCCGTTCACGCCTCCGACAGTCCCGAAAGCGCGGCGCGGGAAATCCCCATTTTCTTCAGTGCGGCTGAAATGTTCGATTAAAAAAATTTATCCCTCTGCAAACTGCGCGGAGGGATTTTTTATTGCGCGTTCGGGCGTTCCAAAGTGAGGCGACTGACGAAGCGCGGTGCGGAAATGTCACGACCATATATCGCAAAATCAACGAGCTTACCTAATTTATCGGCA
Source organism: uncultured Selenomonadales bacterium (assembly GCA_937877545.1). GTDB lineage: Bacteria > Bacillota > Negativicutes > Selenomonadales > Selenomonadaceae > Quinella. The sequence continues at coordinate 9,935 of CALFJE010000055.1, forward strand.
ACTTATATTGCAGCCGAAGACGCCACGCGCATAATTTTTGCGCTCGGGTTCGCGGACAGATTAACGACCAAGGCGAATTTCGCCCTACGATTACGACGCCGGAAAAAATTCCGGAGCGATTGTTCCAAGGACGGCTCGCGCTATTTGATTTCGCGTGATGATAAATACATAATGCTCACTCTTGCCAATTAAATCACTGCGGAGGAGATTCGGATTAGCAGAATCGCTATTAAAGTCGGATTTTTGTTGCTGATTGCGGCGAGCTGTGCAGACGGCTCCGCGCCCAAGACCGTCGAACAATTCATGAGCAACTGCAAGGACGCGATTAAAATCACGACAAGCTCAAGGTTTCCTGCCGGCGACAGGCGCGGCTATGAAACTTTCTTGGAGAGTTGTTCGCTCGATAATGTCAAGACCAATCCCGACGGTTGGCGGTCGGCGACGATTATAACGACGTTGCGAAGAGAAGAGGCTATTTCACGAAGAAAAACGTTTTGCTCGGCATTAACGGCGGCTCACCGTTCAAATACAGCTTAAGCTCCACTGCCCCCGAAGGTTGCTCGACGGGTTGAGCGGGCGTCATGACTTGCGGCGGCGAAATTTCGGGCAAAGTCAAAGGCGGCGGCGGATTGGTAACGTTGCGCAGGGTCGGGCAAAGTGCATCTGTTTAAAATATCGCTCAACGCTCCGCGATAATCCTCACCAAGCACGGCTTTAATCGTGACGCCGAGCGCAAGCTTGAATCGCGAATACGCTTACCATATATTTCGGGGCTTAAAAAGAATCCGTCGCGCAGACCTGCTTTACCGCTTCGGAGAAACGACCTTCCTTAGCTAAAAAAAATGCCCCGACGTATTGTCGAGGATTAAGGAAAGGAGTCTATGTTTCAGATGGTATGCAACCTAATCGAGGAAGTGCCGCCTTCGCCGTACTTCATGCCGGCGGTAAGGATAACCAGGTCGCCCTTCTTAACGTAATCGTGTTCGAGCGCGCTGGTAGCCGAGTAGTCAATCATCTGAACAATATCAAGCCACGGCGTGCCCGAAATCGGGAAGACGCCCCAGCGCAAGTTCAAATGGCGGGCAACTTGGTCGGTCTGCGTAAAGGCGATAATCGGAGCCTTGGGCTTGTACTTCGAGACGACGCGGGTCGTGTAGCCCGATTTGGTCGGGGTGATAATCGCCGCCGCATTGAGTTCGTAGCCGAGCTGAACCGTGGCGTGGGCAATGGCGTCCGTCTGCGAATATTTTCTGCTCATGCCCTTCATAAGGAAAATATCTTTGTATTCGAGCGACTCCTCAATCCTGAGCGCGATTTGATTCATCATGGCAGCCGCTTCGACGGGATATTTGCCGCCCGCCGTTTCGCCGCTGAGCATGATAACATCCGCGCCGTCGAGTATGGCGTTGCCAACGTCGGAAACTTCTGCGCGGGTCGGGCGCGGGTTAATCGTCATGCTCTCCAACATCTGCGTCGCCACGACAACCAGCTTGCCGACGGCGTTGCACTTCTTGATAATTTGCTTTTGGATAATGGGCACGTCCTCCGCAGGAATTTCGACGCCGAGGTCGCCGCGAGCTACCATGATGCCGTCGCTTGCCGCAATTATATCGTCGATATTCTTGACGCCTTCGAGGTTTTCAATCTTGGAAATAATCTCCATATGCCCGCCGTTGTCGACGATAAGCTTGCGAATCTCCTCCACGTCGGCGGCGCGTTGAATGAAGCTGGCGGCAATGAAGTCCATATCGTTTTCAATGCCGAAGAGAATATCCTTCCTGTCCTGTTCGCTGACGGCGGGAAGTCCGAGCGAGACGCCCGGCGCGGCGACGCGTTTGCGACTGCTCATCTTGCCGCTGTTAAGAATCGTAGTGTGAATGTCCTTGCCCTCTATGGCGTCAATCTTAAGCTCGACAAGCCCGTCGTTGAGCAGGAGCTTATCGCCGACTTTGACCTCGGTGTAGAGGAGCTTGTGATTGACGGTGGCTTTAGTCTCGTCGCCTTCGATGTCGTCGTTTACGAGCGTGAACTTGTTGCCCTCGATGAGCTGAACCGAATCGCCCTTGAACATGCCGAGGCGCATTTCGGGACCTTTGGTATCGAGGACGAGCGCGACAACTTTGCCCATCTTCTTAGCCGCCGCCTTAACCGCGTCGATACGTTTCTTGTGCCCCGCGTGGTCGCCGTGAGAGAAGTTGAAGCGGGCGGCGTTCATGCCGTGTTCGATTAGCCCCTCGATGACGCCCGGCGCGTCGGTGGCGGGTCCTTGCGTGCAGATGATTTTCGTTTTCTTCAACATAAGCCTAACCTCCCGGAAATTTTTTCCATTATACATGAAAAGTCCGCGCAGGTAAAATTTATTTGAAAAAATATTAAGCCGCGCCTTTCCGCGTAAAAAGGAGCCGTCATGGATGACGGCTCCTCCGCCGGCGCATTTGCGTGACGCAAATACCGTCGGCGTCACCACGTGAAAATTATCAGTCGGCGCGGGGCAGGACATTTACGCCCCTGCGAGGTGCCTTTTCTTTGCTACTTTCTTTGGGCATGCAAAGAAAGTAGTTAATAACTATAAAAATCAAGATTAGCTGAATCGAAGCGACGAGCCGCCGACACGGGCGCGGGTTCCGCGTAGTCCACGCTTATTTGAAGGGGGGACGACCTAGCCTTGACTGACGTAACTGCGCTTGTAGGCGGGAATAGTTGTCCAATCAAGCTTGTTGGCGGCGATTTTGTTTCGGAGAGCGTAAGCCGCCGCAATGCCCGCCGCCTCGCCGATACTGGCGCACGTCGGCTGAATCCGCATAGACGCCTGCAATATGAAGCTCGCGCTGATACACCTGCCCGCCACAATCAAGTTGGCAACCTTATCGGTGACGAGGGCGCGATACGGAACCTCATAAAAACCGCCGGCAGGCAATTTCTCGGAGACCTTTTCGCCGTGCGCGTCGATAAACCAGGCAGTCCGACAAACCGCGTCGGCAAAGCGGCTCTGATTGTGATAATCGTCCTCGACCATGTAGTACTTGCCCTTAATGCGCCACGACTCCCTCGCGCCCAACATGACCGCCTCGCGGCTGATAAACGCATTTTCAAAGCCGGGCAGGTGCTTAATCAGATAGCGGGCAATGTTACGCATCATCTTGCGCCCGAACGTGACCGCCTTGCTGTAGCTGACGGGGTCGGTCGCTCTGAACTTCACGGGAATTTCGGGGCAATTCATGCTCATCACGCCGTTTTTGCCGATAATCGTGTAGGCTTGCATGTACTCCGCCTCGTCTTGAGTGATTTCGCCCGTCTCGACGCCGCGAGCCATGAAAGCCTCTAACTTGTAGCGTTGCTTGCGGTGCATAGCCTCGGCTATCTCAAAATAAGGCAACTTAGACTTACACCAATCCTCCTGCAATTCAATTGCCACGTATTGATAAAGGCGTTCGGTATCGATGCCTCCCATCTCGAAACGAAAACTCAGCGGCTGATTGTTGCCGGTCTTTTCGTAGCCGCGTTCGCACTCCACGCCCGAAGCCCGCGCAAGGTAAGCGTCGCCCGTCGCGTCAATGAAAACCTTAGCCTTGACCGCCGCAAGCCCCGCGATAGTCTGGATAATCACCTCGGAGATTTTATTGCCCGAAGTCAGCGCGTCGACGACCACCGTCTGATACAGCACGTTGACGCCCGCCTCCTCGCACATCTCGTCATGAATCTCCGCTAAAATTTCCGGGTTATGCCAAGTCTGTTGAGTGACGCCGTCGAACGGCTCGATACCTTTGCGGCGCAGACGATTCTTAAGCTCGGCAAGGTACGGCGTATCGGAATCAGGGGCGTGCGTGTCCATGAAGGGATAGACGCAACCCAAGACGCCCAGTCCGCCGAGGGCAATGCCGCGTTCGATTAAAAGAGTGTTCGCGCCGTCGCGAGCCGCATTGACAGCCGCCGCAGTACCCGCAGGACCGCCGCCGCATACGCAAACGTCGACGCTGTACAGCACGGGAATTTTCTTGTCGCCGTACTTAATGCCGTCACCCGCCGCCTCGACAGGTTTCGTGCCGCTAAGGGCAACTCCCGCCGCCGTAACACCTGCCAGCTTGAACAGGTCGCGCCTCGAAATGGGAATGTTGAAATTCATAATACTGCCTCCTCCAAAATTTTTAATGCCTCGCGCTCCAATGTGTACGCCTCGAATCGTTTAGCGTTCGCCGCCAATGCCAACGCGTTTATCCGAATCTGCGCGGCTTCGTCTTTAAGCAACGGCACGGGCACTTCGCGGACTTGCTTATCGTCAATCTCGTCGACGACTGCGCCGTAAGTGTTGCGCCGTATCAGCTCGCGCCCATAATCCGTCGACAGGAAGACGCTCAGATAGCCCGCCACGTCGTCACTCGCGGGAATGATTCTGATGATGTGTTGGCTCGCCGCCCAGCCGTCCCAATGCTTTGGAACAAGCGCGACTTTGCCGATTGTCCCGCTACAAGTTATCAGCGTCATGTTCTCGCGCAGTTCAAGCTCCTCGGCAATCCTGTCGGCGTGGTGGACGTTCGACAGATATTTTTTGTTAGACGGGTCGAGCTCACCGATTTGCTTGCCGCCGATAAAAATTGTGCCGTGCCCCTCGTCGACATAGACGCGCTTGAAACGTCCGGGCAAGACTACTGCGCGGCTGATACGTTCGTCGGCAACGGTGGTGACGGAGGCGGCGTGGGCTTTGAGGTGGTCGATAATCCTTTGGACGTGCGGCGCGTGATATGAGGCGTCGAGGCGTCCGCGCAGATTGCTCAGCTTGACGGAAAAAACTTTTGAGCTTGAAAGTCTTCGAGCGCGTCGGGTATCGGCAGGCTTGCAAGGTGCTCCGGATTTATATGGACAATAACTGAGCCGTAAGTTTGTGCCGAAATCATCTGCTGTCCCATTGGACTTTTCAACCAAGCATAAATAAATCCCGCGTCAAAATTATTTTTCGCGTCGATTCTCATCAAGTCGGGTGTAAAAATTTTTTGTCTGGTGTCTTTGATACATAAGCAATTTTGCCGACCGTGCCCGAACGCGAAATTAAAACGGTGCCCTCGTGAACTTTCAAATCGTCGACGAGCTCCGAATCAATCATGAACTTAACGGGCTTAGGATAACAGTCGAGCATTTCCGAACTGCCGATAAAGCCAATCGCCCGATTATTTTTTCTGCTGACGTATTGGCGTTTCAGTCGCCCGCCGTAGTAAGCGGCACTAATCATTTCGCCGAGAGGAACGGAGTTTCTCATGACGGTTTGTCGAGCGTTGAGGGCGTCCGCGTCGAAGAAAGCCGCCTCCAAACGTAAGCCGCGAGCTTGAACGTCGGAGAGTTTCACGGCGCAGAACTTAACGGCGGTGTCAACGTGAAGTTTTTTTTTCCAAGCGTGATAAATTTTGGCGACCTCGGCGGTTTCGTCGTCGGGGATTTTTTTTATCGTCGAGGAGGATTTCGCGCCCGTCGTCGTCGCGTTTGAAGGTGGCATTGCCGCGCTTATCGTGCCCGACGCGTTCGACCTGCGCCATAAAGATTTCGTAGTCGTCGATACCGTTGCGCTCCTCGTTGGCGATTTCGGCGGGCGATTTTTTTTGCAGAATCAGCACGGACGTTTGAGTACCGTTGTGGGGCTGGAAGGTGTCGGCGTGCAGGTCAATGCTTGCGAGGATTTTGTGATTGCGAATGAGCCAAGCGCGGATATAGCCGAGCCCCGGCGAGCCTAAAATTGAATCGGGCAGGACGATACCCATACGCCCGCCGGGCTTGAGCAGTTGGGTACAGCGTTCGACGAAGAGAATTTCGGGCGGCACCGAACTGCGCAAATCGTCCGTCATGCTCCATACGCCGTCGAAAGTCCAGATGTGCGCGAGGTCGAATTGCCGCAAGATGTGTTCGTCGTCAATGGGTATCTTGCTGCCGAAGGGCGGGTTGGTAACAATCACGTCGAACAGCGCGATAGAATTGGCGTTGCGAATATTTTCGGGCGCGAGGTTAAAAATTCTTGCGAGCCCGCGCTTGAAGTCGTCGCTCCATTCGTGAGGCGGCAGGAGGGAATTGGCTTGCCAGATATTTCCGCTGCCGTCGTTGTTCATGACCATATTCATCTTGGCGGCTTTGACGAGGTCGGGATTTAAATCGAAGCCGAAGAAATTTTTACTTGCACTGTCGGCGATTTGAGCTTGGAATTGGCGGCGAATGTCCTCGTTCCAATCTGCGCGGGGAGCTTTGAATTCGTCGACGAAAAATTTTTCCAGCGCGTCAATAACGTGGGTCATGGCGATAACGGGGAAGCCGCCCGTGCCGCACGAGCTGTCGAGGATTTTTTCATCGAGTTGAGGGTCAATCATATCGACGACCATTTTCATGACGTTGCGGGGCGTGAAGAATTCGCCGCGGTCTCCGCGCAGGTTCGCGCCGACAATTTCTTCGTAAGCCTTGCCCTTGATGTCGATGTTGGTGTTGAGCAGGCTGTACTTTTGCAATTCGCTGACGACACGGGCAAGACTGCGCGGCGTGAGTTCGAGGTTATCGGCGTCGCTGAAGATTTGCGGGTAGCGAAGCTTGACGGCGTTAAAAATCTTTTCAATGCGCTGTTTGACGACGAGCTGACCGTCGGGGTTTTTACGTTCGCCTGACGTGGCGTAGAAGTTCAGCGGGCGCGGAACGTTTTTCTCGTCTTCAATCTTGCAGAAAATAATTTTAAGGAACTCGAAGAAAGCTTTATCCTTGTGGAGCCCGTCGTTGCCGTAAATGTAATCGTGGCACGTCCTGAACACGAACAGGAGGTTATCGTCGACGGCGTTCTTCAAACCTGCGCGGGTGGGGCGGTCAATCTCGGTGATACTGCCCTCGGCGGAGGGAATGTCGTTATATTTCTCGAAGACGCGTTCGCCCGTCGCGTCGCCTTATCCTCGACCTTGTGGAAGACGAAGCGTTGAATGCTGTTCGTCCACATGCCCCATTCGCAGTTGACGCAGAGGCTCATGTAGGATTTGAGCTGTTCGATACCGTCTTTGGCGGCGGAGGGATTGATTTTTGACTGCTTGCACTCGACGATAATCTTGACGGCGGTTTGAACGTGTTCGGCATTTTTCTCGAAGACGACAATATCGGCACGCGGACGCTTGGAGCCGTTTTGGAGCGTGAACTCAATCGCGATTTGAGTCTTCGGGTAACGGTGTTCGTCGACAAGGCGGCGTTCAATAGTTTGGCGGACGTATTCCTCGGCGGTGTCGTTACGGAGCTTGCCGTCAACGTAATCGCGAATCTTGCCGTCGGGTATGCTAACAATTTTCTCCATGCGCTAACCTCGCTGAAAAATTTTCCGCATTATACAATGCCGCGCCCGCAAATTCAAATTGAAAAGAATTCCGCACGAAAATTTTAAAAACAGCTTGACAAGGCTTTTTTATGCTTCAAACAATTTTTAGGTAAGGAAATAGGGAAACGGCGCGGCGATTGTCTAATCTTGCAAGTTATAACGTTCCGGTGTTCATGGGAACCTGCGTTACGCCCAAGACGCTGTCGGAGCTTGAAATAACGGTAAAGCCGGCGGAGGAGATTGGCGTAAGAGGCTTGACGCTCACGAAGATTTTCATTTCGGGCAGAGCTTATGCCCACGAATAAGAGCTGATATTATCGGAGGAAGATACGAAAAAATTTGTGGCGGAAGCGGCAAAGCTCAAAAAGAACACCAAGGATATTATCATCAACTTCACGACGCAGACTATCCAAGATGCTCTTCAGGACGATACCGGTACAACGAATTATCAAGTGCCGATTATCAGACCCGATGCCCAAATGCGCTTGTCCTGCTTTGAACCGATAATCGTCGGCGATGTGCTCAATGAAGACATTCGCGTCCTTTGGGAAAGGTATAAGCAACTACGCGTAGTGCTCAAAAGTGCGCCCGAAAAAATTAACGCTATGGGCAGAAACTATGTGAATGAGGAGATAAGCTATGTCGAAATCACAATTACTTGGGCATAGAGATTCTTGGGGAAGCATCGGGCTTGCTCCTAACCCTGTCGGACGGTCAGCGGACATTGACAGAAATCGCGAGACAGTTGTCGTCGACGTTCCATGTTGCCGCGTCGGATATTGGGGAGGTGATAGTTATCGAAGTGCGTAACCTGCAACGGAAATATCTGCTCTACTTGGAAGTTTAAAAAGGAGGGGTAAAAATGGAAAACAAAAAAGTTATAAGCAATATTTTCGACTCGGTCGTCGCAGAGCCCGCCGTCAATGCCGAAGCGGTCGCGTTCATTAAGATGCTTATTGCCGTCGTGCCCGTAGCTGATGACAACGATTTGAAGGGTTGCGGACTCAACCGGTAAAAACTTTACACGGAAATTTTCTTACCTCGACGCTATCGCGGGGATTTTTTTACCAAAGCTATCTCTTGCCGAAAATGCGAATCGCTTTTATAATCTGCGCGGAAGGAGGCTTTATCATGAACATTTTCAAGACGTGTTTGTTAATGGCGATGATGACGGGCTTAATGGTGGCGGTCGGCGGCGCAATCGGCGGCTCCTCGTTCGCCATGATTATGTTGGTTATTTCAATCGGCATAAACTTTGCAAGCTACTGGTTCAGCGATTCGATTGTCCTTAAAAGCTACGACGCCCGCGAAGTGTCGGAGGCTGACGCGCCCGAACTTTACGGCATTGTCAAGACGCTCGCAAAGAATGCAAACTTGCCTATGCCCCGCGTCTACGTGATTAACTCCGACGTGCCAAACGCCTTCGCCACGGGCAGGAACCCCGACCACGCCGCCGTTGCCGTCACGACCGGCATAATGAAGGCTCTCGACAAAAACGAAATTTCCGGCGTGCTCGGTCACGAGCTGGCGCACGTCAAGCACCGCGACATTTTAATCGGGACGATTGCCGCGTCAATGGCGGGCGTCATTTCCATGATTGCCAATATCGTGCAATGGGGCGCGATTTTCGGCACGCGCTCCGACGACGATAACGGCGGCTGGCTCGGCACTTTGGCGACGATTATCGTTGCGCCGATTGCCGCCACGTTGATTCAACTTGCAGTCTCGCGCTCCCGCGAATACGACGCCGATAAGACGGGCGGCGAAATTTGCGGCAACCCGATGTATCTCGCCGACGCCCTGGAGAAAATCGAATTCTACGCCAAAAATCATGCGCCCATGCCTCAAGCCGGCACCGCTACCGCGCATATGTTTATCGTCAATCCGCTCGAAAACTCCAAAAAGACGCTGAAGAATCTTTTCTCGACGCACCCCGACACCGACGACCGCATTGCTCACTTGCGCGAACAGGCTAAGGAAATGCACTTGCTTACGTAAAAAAAATTCCCCCTCCGATTTGGAAGGGGAATTTTTATTTGCGTTGTTAAATCATTTCAAAGCCCGCGCCGCAATGTCTCGGCGATAATGCACGTCGTCAAAGTGAATGACCTCGACGCAACGATAAGCCTTATCGACAGCCTCGCGCAACGTTGGAGCCGTAGTCGTGACGCCCAACACACGCCCGCCGCTCGTGACAAGCTCGCCGCCGCTAAGCTTCGTGCCCGCGTGGAAAATCATCGCGCCCAAACTTTTAGCCTTAGTTACGCCGTCAATCGGCAAATTTTTTTTGTAAGCCTTGGGGTAGCCGCCGCTCGCCATAATCACGCAGACCGCACTGCTCTCGCGCCACGATACAGACTTGCCGCTCAACGTGCCGTCCGCGCAGGCTTCCATAAGCTCCAACAAATCGCCCTCCATAAGCGGCAGGACAACTTGCGTCTCCGGGTCGCCGAATCGACAATTAAACTCGACGACCTTAGCCGCGCCGTTTTGAATCATCAAGCCCGCGTACAGGCAACCGCGATACGTTATGCCCTCGGATTTAAGGGCGGCTATTGTCGGCTTGAGAATACGCTCGCTAACCTGCGCGGAAACTTCGGCGTCGACAATCGGGGCGGGCGCGTAGGCTCCCATGCCGCCAGTATTCAAGCCTTTGTCGCCGTCGTCAACGCGTTTGTGGTCTTGCGCGGCGATAAGCGGGATAATCGTTTCGCCATCGGTCAGCGCAAGGACTGAAGCCTCCTCGCCGTCCATGAATTCCTCCACGACGATTTTACTGCCCGCCGCCCCAAAAGTTTTCATTTCGTCGACCGCGTTGACAGCCTCGTCCAAAGTCTGCGCCACGATAACGCCCTTGCCCGCCGCCAGCCCGTCAGCCTTAATGACAATCGGCGCACCCTGCGACTTGATATAAGCTTTGGCGTCGTCGGGCTTGTCGAAGACTTCAAACGCCGCCGTCGGGATGCCATATTTTTTCATGAGACGCTTGGCGAAAATCTTCGAGCCTTCAATCTGCGCGGCGTCTTTGTTCGCGCCGAAAGCCTTAATGCCGGCGTCGTTGAGCGCGTCGACCAAACCGTTGACGAGCGGAGCCTCCGGACCGATAACCGCAAGGTCGATGGCGTTTTGGCGGGCGAAGGTGACGAGCGCGGCGTTATCGGCGATTGAAATGTTCGCGACGCACTCGGCGAATTCGGCGATACCGGGGCTGCCGGGGATTGCGAACATTTTCGTAAGCAACGGACTCTGCGCGATTTTCCATGCCAAAGCGTGTTCGCGCCCGCCGCCGCCTATCAGCAATACATTCATGAGCAAATCCTCACTTTACGTCCAAAAGCTCAAACTCAATGACGCCCGCCGGCGCATGAACTTGCACGGTAACGCCCGCCGTCTTGTCCAAAATCGCGGCTCCCAACGGCGACTCGTCGGAAATTTTGTTGTTATCGGGGTCAGCCTCGGTGGAGCCGACTATCATGTAAGTTTCGATAGCGTCAAGCTCCACGTCGCGCACCGTCACGGTGGAGCCGATTGTGACTTTGCCCGTGCTCGCCGCCGATTGAATAATTTCGCTGTTGCGAAGCTTAGCCTCCAGCTCGCTGATCTCGCTTTCGAGGCGTCCCTGTTCGTTTTTGGCGTCGTCGTATTCGGAGTTCTCGCTAAGGTCGCCCAAAGCTATAGCCGCCTTGAGCCGCTCGGAAATTTCCATGCGGCGGACGCCCTTCATGTAGTCCAACTTTTCGACGAGCTTGTCGTAGCCGTCTTGAGTCAGCAGGATTCTTTTTTCTGCCATGTTAAGCCTCCGTGAAATTTTCTCCGTCGAAGATACGCTTTTCGCCGGGCTTTATCGGCGACCACGTCGGGATATAGCGCGACGCTGCCGTAAATTCCTTTGACGGCTCCCACTTGGGATAGTCGACGCGGTGCATTGCCACGAAGCTTTTTATCTTCGTCCGCGCCGCGAATTCTATCGCGCCCTTTTCCTGCGCCGCGCCCAAACGCCCGTCCACGGGGAAGAAGGCAACGTCAGCCTCCATGCCGTTCATGCGCTTGGCTTGGCGACGGAAGACTTTTTCCGCCAGCGCGATATTCTCCTCCGTGTCGTCCTCCCAATGCCACCAGTTGAAATCGCCCGCGTGAAAGACTCGCGCACCCGAAGGCGTCTCCACCAGGAACGATATACCCACGTCCGTAGAGTCGTAAGAGGTAACCTTAATCGCGTCGTCCTGCCATTCGCTGTAGCGTTTGATGTACGTGATTTTGTTCGTCGGGAAAATCTTGACGCGCTTGGTGTGCTTGATGTCGCTGGAGAAAATGTAGCGGGTGACCTTCTGCGCGTAAGCTCGAATGCGCGTGCTGAAATGGTCAAAGTGCGCGTGCGTGACGAAGATATACAGCCTGTCGAAGTCGCCGGCGTCGTAAGCCGCGTCTACTGCGCCCGAAGGGTCTTCGTAGTCGTCGAATACCAGCAAAATCTTCTCGTCGCGAACCAGAAAGCCGCTGTTCAACAGATAAGTAAGTTCCATAAAAGTTTTTATCCTCCCTCGACCGACGGCAGATTTTTTTTGGAGGTCGGTCGCACTAATTTTCGGTGACACCCAAAAAGTTTTTATCGCCTCCTTTGCAAAGACTTTATATTTTAATCGTCATTGTGACGAATCAAATTCAATCGTCGCCGCGATTGGCAAGGGCGTCTTGAATCTTTTGCTCGACGTCCGGGTTAATCTTTTGGTCGGTGCGATAGTGAACGTTTTGCCGGGCACTTCGGGTAAAGCCGCGCCCTTGAACCTCGCTTGCCGCCAATATCAGCATGAACGCGTTTTTGTCGACGGTATTGACGACGATTTTAATCTTGGCGATTTGGGTCATGCTGACGGTGACGAAACAAATTCAATCGTCGCCGCGATTGGCAAGGGCGTCTTGAATCTTTTGCTCGACGTCCGGGTTAATCTTTTGGTCGGTGCGATAGTGAACGTTTTGCCGGGCACTTCGGGTAAAGCCGCGCCCTTGAACCTCGCTTGCCGCCAATATCAGCATGAACGCGTTTTTGTCGACGGTATTGACGACGATTTTAATCTTGGCGATTTGGGTCATGCTGACG
>CALFJE010000056.1 GCA_937877545.1 uncultured Selenomonadales bacterium
TACGTCGGCGGTCCCGATAACGTCCGCACGGCTGAACACTGCGCCACGCGTCTGCGCTTGATTGTCAACGACAAGTCCAAGATTCAGGAGAAAAAGATCGAGAATATCGACGGCGTCAAAGGTCAATTCTTCGCGGCTCAGCAGTACCAGATTATCTGCGGTACCGGATTCGTCGACAAGGTCACGGAAGAATTTATCAAGCTCAAGCCCTCTCTGGCGGGCGGCGGCGGTAAAGAGGCCGCTTACGCCGAAATGAGCTTAATGCAGAAAATCTCCCGTACCCTCGGCGACGTGTTCGTTCCGATTATCCCCGTCCTCGTTGCAACAGGTCTTTTCATGGGTGCCCGCGGTGCTATCCTTTCACTCGGCAGCGAATGGGATCCCAACTTCTTATTGATGACGCAGGTTTTGACTGATACGGCGTTTGCATTCTTGCCCGCGCTGGTCTGCTGGTCGACAATGAATAAGTTCGGCGGCACGGCTGTTATCGGTATCGTCTTAGGTTTGATGCTCGTCTTCCCCGGCTTGCCGAACGCGTATGTCGTCGGTGGCGCGGCAGGTGAAATTGCCGAGAAAGGTCTCACATGGGTTGAGGCGTCCGCTTTGCCCGAATACGCAGGCAAAACGCCTATTCCGCTCGATTTGGGCTTCGTGACTATCCCGCTCGTCGGCTATCAAGGCTCGGTTCTCCCCGCACTCGTCCTCGGTATCTTCGCGGCGAAATTCCAGCAATTCCTTAAAACTTTTATCCCCGATATGATTGACTTGATTGTTACCCCGTTCCTTACGCTCACCGTTTCAATGGCTCTCGGCTTCCTGGTAGTCGGTCCCATCATGCACGGTTTGGAGTCTTTGGTCTTCGGCGCGGTGCAAAACTTCTTGACAATCCCGATTATCGGCGGCTTGATTATCGGCGGCTTGCAACAGGTTATCGTTATCTTCGGTGTCCACCACGTCTTCAGCGCGTTGGAAATTTACCTCCTGTCGACGCAAGGCTCCGACCCCTTCAACGCGATTATCACTTGCGCGACTATCGCTCAGGGCGGCGCGGCGTTGGCTGTTTCGCTTAAGACTCAAGATCCGAAGAAACGCGCTCTGTACATCTCCTCGACTGTTCCCGCGTTCTTGGGAATCACCGAGCCGGCTATCTTCGGTATTAACCTCCGCCTCATGAAGCCGTTCATTTACGGTTGCTGCGGCGGTGCTATCGGCGGCGCGGTCTCCAGCTTCCTCGGACTCGCCGGCACCGGCATGGGCATTACGGTTCTGCCCGGTATGCTCCTCTACATGAACGGTCAGATTGTCCAATACATCATCGTCAACTTAATCGCCTTCGCGGGCGGCTTCGGCTTGACTTACATGCTCTATAAGTCCGAAGAATAATCTCCGTGGCACACCTCTGATTTAGAAAAAAATTGCCGCGCTCGTTCAAGTAACATTTTCGGCGGGCGCGGCTGTTTTTAAATAAATTCGGGAGGTGCTCATCATGACCGAGCAGGAAAAAATCAACGCAGAAGTCCAAGCCAAATTGGCAATGCAGGACGCGAAGTTTAACGTGTTCATGCAGGAAATGCGCGACTTCAAAACGGAAATGCGCGACCGCGACAATCAACGCGCAGAGGACATTCGCGAAATTCGTCAGGATATGAAAAACTTGCAAGCTCGTATTGAAGATATGGGCAAGCACGTTCGCAATTTGGCGATAACTTCAATGGCGGCGGTCGGCGGCATGTTCGTTGCCGTCGGCGCAATGGTTGCCACAGTCATTTACACCATTCTCAAAAGTTAAGGAGGAATTTTTATGGCGAAGAAATCCGGCGAGAACCTGGAGGAGATCAAGAAAAGATTTAACAAGCAGGAAATCGACGCTCGCGCTCGCGAAGCCGTGCTCAAGGGCGGTCGTTGGCACAACAAATTTCATGTCGACGCCCCCTACTCTCTGATCAGCGACCCCAACGGGCTTTGCTGTTGCGACGGCACCTATCACATTTTCTGCCAATGGAACCCCGTCCCGATAAACAAAAACTGGCACAAAAATAAATCCTGGATGCACGTCTCGACGAAGGACTTCATCAACTACACCATGCCCGAACTTTCCCTCTGGCCCCGCGACGAGCACGACAAGGACGGCTGCCACAGCGGTTGCGGTTTTGTTGAGGACGGCAAAGTTCGCGTCTTCTACACCGCCAACGCCCGCGACGAAAATTATCAACGCACAGTTGCGCAACGTTTCGGCACCATGCTTGAAGACGGCTCCATTCAACTGGACGAGATTCAAGTTTACGGCAACCCCGAAGGCTACACCGCACACTTCAGAGATCCTAACTTCTTCTATCGCAACGGCGTCCGCTACTTCGCTATGGCGGCACAGCGCATGAGCGACCCCGCCAAAAGCTCCCGCCCGACCAACGGCGCAGTCCTTATCTACAAGGAAAAACCTGAAGGCGGCTGGGAACTCCTCGGCGAAGTCAAGACCGATTATTACGATTTCGGCTACATGTGGGAATGCCCCAATCTCCTGCAGTTTGAGGATATGGACGTGCTTATCGTCTGCCCGCAAGGCGTTCACCACGAGGAGCTTAAGTATCAGAATCACTGCCTCGCCGGCTACTTTATCGGGCACTTCTCCGTTGACAGCCTCGATATGATTCACGGCAAATTCCACGAACTCGATAAGGGCTTCGACTTCTATTCCCCGCAGGTCATCGCCAATGAAGCTCGCCACATCATGATTGGTTGGATCGGTATGCCCGACCTCGTCGACACGGTTGCCACCGCCGACGAAGGCGAATGGCTCTATTCCTTGACAATGCCGCGTGAACTCACCATCCACCAAGGCAAAGTCCGTTCGCAACCCGTCGAGGAAATGAAAGCCCTCCGTCAAACGCGCACCGACGTTGACGTTTCCAATACGCAGGACACCACGATTAAACTGCCCGAAGCCTCCGAGACCGATTTGGATATTACCTTCGGCGCGGCTCGCAAGGCTGAGATCGCTGTCACGTGGGGCGAAGAGAAATTCGTTATCCAATACGACCGCGACAACCAAATCTTGACGCTCGACCGCAACGGCATGACGCTCGGCGGCAAAGGCATTCGCCCGTTCAGCGACGGCAAGAACACCGACGTTAATATCGGCTTCCGCAAGTTTAAGCTCTTCACGAATCAGAATCTTAACTTCCGCCTGTTCGTCGACAAGTCCGTTATTGAGCTGTTCCTCCAAGACGGCGAGGAAGCTTGCAGTCTGCTCGTCTACCCGGTTGAGGACGTTGCGCCCGTGCTCAAAATCAAGGCGGATAAGCCGCTCCAGAGAGTCTCCGGCGAAGTTTGGGCACTCGGTCAATTCAACTACAAATAAACCGCGAACGTTAAACGCAAAAAAAATTAACCCTCCAACTCGGAGGGTTTTTTGTTACCGCGATAAAAATTCACTGCCCGTCGCCACGAATCGCCACGGATAATCAGCCGCCGCGCCCGCGTAGTCAACATTGATTCGCCGCGTCGCCGCGACATCTGCGCGGAAATCCGTCATCTCGATATAAATCTCCTCGCCGCATAAGTCCGCGCCGTAAAAATCCTTCGTCACGCCCAAAGCCTTGGAAAGCTTGCCCGGTCCGGAACAGAGTCCGCGCAGATTATTCACGCCGCGCCGACGTTTCATAAGCTCCACGCCGTCGACAGGCTCCAAAGCCCGAATCAAAACGGCTTCGGGAACGTCCGCGACGTTGGCAACTACATTCGTGCAAATATGCATTCCGTAAATCAGATAGACGTAGACGAAACCGCCCGCGCCGTAGAAAATCTTCGTGCGTTCGGTCTTGCCGCGATACGTATGCGCCGCCGCGTCCTTCGCGCCCATATATGCCTCCGTCTCGACGATTATCCCGCCCGTCAAGCCTCCGCGCAGATTCGTTACCAGTTTCTTGCCGATAAGCTCGCGGGCAACCGTCAAGCCGTCACGCAGATAAAATTCGCGAGGAAGTTTCATTCCTTGTAACCCAACTCCTTTGCCTTGGCGAAGTCAGCTTGAGCTTTTGCCGCGTCATTATATTGAATGTATAAATTTCCGCGCCGTTGGTAGTAGACGGCAGAGTTCGGCTCCGGCTCAATCGCTTTGTCGGCGTCGTCAACCGCTTGATTAAAATTGTTCAATTGGGAATACGCAAAGTTGCGAAGACTGTAGACATCGGCATTGTCGGGGTCAAGCTCGACGGACTTGTCGTAATCGCTAATCGCGCTTTCGTAGTGTCCAAGCTTGTTGTAAACGTTGCCGCGAAAATAATACGTGACGGGAAAAATATCGACGAGTTCAATAGCTTTATCGAAGTCGCTAATCGCCCGCTTGTATCGCGACAATTCGTCGAAACTGCGCCCGCGATAAATGTAAGCCAACACGGCGTCGGGATCCGGCTCAATCGCCACGTTGCAAATCCTTATCGTGCCTTCGTAGTCGCCGAGTTCGTAAAGCTTCCGCGCCTCCTCGACCTTCTGCTCTACCAAGGAAACTTTTTCCACGTGGCTGTGATTGATTATCGTATCGGGGAAACCGTTCATGAACAGCAAAGTCGCCATGCAGAGTATCGCCGCCAAATATTTCTTCATACGCGTCGCCTCCTTGCAAATTTTTATCATGATAACAAAAAAATCCCCCGTTACAAATCGCAACGGAGGATTAAATTTTCGTCAATCAACCTTAACTTGCATCCACAAATTGTTATAGTATTCGTCCATTTTGTTGCCGAGGTATTGGTAAGTCTCCTGCCCCTTGTAGTCGTCGGGCGAAGGGAACGCGATAGGCGAATTTTTAACAGCCTCGTCCTCTACCAAATCGCGGACGGCGGTGTTCGGCGTGGAATAGCCCAGATAATCAAAGTTAATGACGGCAATGTCGGGGCGGCACATGAAGTCGATAAATTTGTGCGCGTTGTCGACATTCTTTGAGTCCTTGGTAATTACCCAGCCGTCAATCCAAAAGTTCGTGCCCTCCTTGGGGATTGCGAACGCCATATTCGGATTGGCTTCCAAAATATTCAAAGCCTCGCCCGAAAAGACTACGCCCATTGCCGCCTCGGAGTTGATGAGCTTTTCCTTTACCTCGTCGACGACGTAGGCTTGTACCAGCGGCTTTTGCTGTTTGAGCATGTTCTGAGCTTGCGCCAAAACTGTCGTGTCGGTTTCGTTGAGGCTTTTGCCCATGAGTTTGAGCGGAATCATCAAGGCATCACGCGCCGAATCCTGCATGAGAATTTGCCCCGCGTATTTCTCGTTCCAAAGAATGTTCCAGCTGTCAACGGGGTCGGTAACTTTAGTCTTGTCGTAAATTATGCCGACGGTTCCCCAGCAATAGGGCACCGAATATTTGTTGCCGGGGTCGAAGGTCTCAGCCTGCTTGAAGAATTCCTCGCCGATATACTTTTTGGCGTCGGGGAGCTTGTCGAAGTCGAGCGGCTGAATCAAATCGTTGCTAATCAGCTTTTGAATCATGTAGTCGGACGGGCAGATAACGTCGTAGTGCACCGCGCCCTCCGCCACGCGGGGATACATGCTCTCGTTGGTGTCGTACTCGTCAAGGATAACGTGCACGCCCGTCTCCTGCTCGAAAATCTTCAAGACTTCGGGGTCAAGATAATCGCCCCAGCTGTAGACGTAGACGACCTCCTCCTTCTTGTCGCCGCCGCCCGCGCCGCAACCGAACGTCAGACAGCTCACCAAGATTAGCACCAGGATTTTAAATTTGTTCATCAGAATACCTCCTCATATTTCTTCAGCTTGCGACGGTTAATCGCGAACAGCATGACGAATATCAACACGAAGAAAAATACCAGCGTCGAGAGCGCGTACATTTCGGGGTGGACGCCCAGCTTCAACTGCGCGTAAATCGCCGTGGTTAAAGTGTCGACGCCCGCGCCCTTCGTGAAGTGCGTGATTATGAAGTCGTCCGCCGACATGGTGAACGCCAGCAAGAATCCCGCGAAGATGCTCGGTCGCAATTCGGGCAGGATAACGCTCGTGAACGCCTTGAACGGCGACGCGCCCAAATCCAACGCCGCCTCGTAGAAACTTTTATCCAACGCCATTAACTGCGGCATTATGCACAAAATCACATACGGCACGTTGAAGACGATATGCGCCAGTAATATCGACACGTAGCCCAGCTTCAGCCCCAGCCCCATGAACAGCAACATCAGCGATATTCCCGTCACGATGTCGGCGTTTAGTATAGGGACGTTCGTCACGCTGAGGAAGGTCGCCCGCCACTTGCGCGAAAGCTCCTTCATGGCGACGCACGTTATCAAGCCCAGAATCGTCGCTATGCCCGCCGATAACAGCCCGATTGACAGCGTGTTTGACAGCGCGTCGGCAAGGCGGGTGTCGTTGAAAAGCTTCGTGTACCAGTCGAGTGTGACGCCCGTCCAATGCCCGCGATAACGGCTTGCGTTGAACGACTGCGCGATTAAAACTCCAATCGGCGCGTAGAGGAACAGGAAAATAGCCGCGAGATAAATTTTTTTTATGTAGTGCATGAAAATTCCTCCTGAAATCTTCAAGCGCGGCGAGAAAATTAAATTTTTATAATGTCTCGGCGCGACAACTGTTCCGCCGCTTTTAAAGCGGCTCCTCCTCGTGGCTGTTATCAAAGGTTGTCGTTAAAATCATGTTCAGCACGATAAAAATCATGAGAATCACCGACAGGGCGCAACCGACGTGCCAATCGTATTGGAAAGTGAATTCCTGTTCGATAATGTTGCCGATTAGGAGGAGCTTGCCGCCGCCGAGCAACGCGCTGATAACAAACGTCGTGAGCGCGGGGATAAAAACCATTGTGATTCCGCTTACCGCGCCCGGCAAACTCAAAGGCAATATCACGCGCCAAAAAGTTTGCCACGAATTCGCGCCCAAATCCTGCGCGGCTTCCAAAATTCTGCGGTCGATTTTCGTCAGCGCAATGTAAAGCGGCAAGACCATGTACGGCAGGAAATTGTACACCATGCCCAGCACGATTGCGCCCTCCGTGTTTATCATTTGCAAATCCGGCAGGCTCAACAGCCGCATGATTTGGTTGATTATTCCGTTGCGCTCCAAAATCGTTTGCCAAGCCATTGTCGACAAGAGCGAATTCATCCAAAGCGGCAGGATAAACAGCAACGATATTATCGTCGTGTTGTCGCGTTGCCGCTCAGTCAAGATTAAGCACAGCGGGTAGGCAAGCAACAGGCAAACGACCGTACTTATCAGCGCGAGCCAGATTGACAGCTTTAAGGCGTCCAGATAGCCGCGCTCAAATATCAGCGCGATGTTCGTCAAGGAAAATTGCCCGTCGTAATCCGTCACGCCGTACCACACGATGAATATCAGCGGGATAAATATAAAAAGCCCCGCCCATATCAAAAAGGGCGTAAGCAAAAGGTTGCGCGTGCTTTGACTAAACAATTTTCAACCACCTTTCGTCAGACGAAAATTTATTTGCCATTCCAAACAAGTTGAACTATCTCTTCGTGAAAGTAAAGTTTAATGCTCGCGCCGTACAGGAAATCTTCTGCGTTCGACGCGGGAAGAACAATCACGCCCGAACTAATCTTTTGAATCGCTTCTGTTAAAATCGACTTCAATGCGTCAGACAGCTCAAGGCATTTATTCAATCGCTCGATGTATTCTTTGACGCTCACCGGTTTGATTTTAAACAAGTCCGCCGCTCTGTCTTCGTGAGGAATTGAGCCGACAAGCGTAGAAATTTTTTCCTGTTCGGCAAAGACGCAAACCGCTTCGACGCAATCAACGCTACGCTCCAGAATGTCGACGCCGAAATCTTTGGCGGGGTCGGTAATCGCAAAGCACTCGATGCCCAAAGTCGGGAACGTGCCGCTTGTCAACATATTGTCCAGTTCCCGCGTCAATTCGTTAAGCATTTCTTTGTATTCGTCAGGAAACATCTGCGCGAATCGTCTTCCGCCAAGAGTCTTGAACGCAGCTTGGCGCGGATTTTTGCTAAGGGCTTTAATATCTTTATAGGACGGCGCGTGCGATTTTTCGGGATTCAATTCGTCCATGCGTTTCTTCGCGTAAGCCATGAAAAGTTTTTCAAGTAACGCATGGGCTTTCGACGGCTCAATCTCCATGAGCCGCACGATAAAAGATTTGTCGAAGGTTACGCCCTCCTCTGCGCCGAACGGATTTTTGCTCATGCCGATAACATTAAGCCCGCTTTGACGACGGAGGTCGGCAGGATTATCGAAAGCCGTCAAATCCGTCAGATAATCAATGTCCGCGTCGAAGTCTTTATCTGTCACGATAACAAGCTTGCCGCTGTATTTGCCGCCGCGCCCTTTCTGCCTAATAGTGTCCTGCAAGTCGCGGGCAACGGTCTCGGTCATTTCGTCGCGCCGAAAAACAATCGTCTCGCAACCGCGCCGTTCAATCAAATTGTTCATGTAGTCGCGTTTGACAATCTGCGCGGCATTCTTGCAAAGGTAAGGGCAACACAACACGACGCAACCGCTCATTTCCGTAATCTTGTGCGCTTTGTCGCTGAAATGTTCGTTGAAGGCTTGAGTAGCGAAGTCGTCGGAAATCAGCGCGAAGCCTCGGCGATAGGGAAACAAATTGCCCATATACAGCGCGAACGTTCCAATGTCCTTGAGCTCGTCGAAAGCCTGTTCAAAGTTCGAAGACGGCAGAAAGAATTGCGACGTTCGATATTCCGTATCGTCGATGTCACGATAAAAAATATTTTCCAGCCAACGCTTCGGGCTGAACGTCTTCAAGTTGCTCGCGGGCACAAGGTAAATATCGTTACCTTCGTAAGGCAAAGCTCTGCTCCCAACGGCGTGATTGTTGTATTCGATGACGCCGGCTTTAAGCTCGCCGCTCTCGTCGAAAAGAAAACTACGCGGAAATTTTTCGCCGCTTGAAATCTCTACGACGTTACGCTCAGCCTCGTCGACGAAATAAAGTTTGTCGTCCTTCTTGCAGATGATTCTGTCCAAAAATTTCTTGAAGGATTGTTTTTGGTCGGTAGCATCGGCTATTACGATGACCTCGTCTGTGAACCTCGGAACAGTATTGAAGCCAAGCCCGTAGCGGAGCGCAATTTCTTCAAGCCCGGGGCGGAACGGAAGATTTTTTTCGTGCACGGTGAGCAAATCAAGTTCACGCGTTCCGGGTCGCGGAAGACTTCTTACGTCGGCGGAGTCATCCTCCACGATAAGCCACGTCATGTAAATTAGTTCGGGATTCTCTTTCTGCTCGGCTTTTTCAAAGGCGTAGTAATGTTCCGCAATTATGTCGTGAGTCGGCGGCGCATTACGCAGCACTTCGGCGAACAGAGCCGCAACTTCCGGATCCAATCCGTCGTTGTCGAAAGTGCTTTGCGTTTCTTTGACGGCAACTTTCTTCGGCTTGTTTTTCTTGCTTTGAAGAATCTTTTTCTTCTTAGACATCTTGAGCAACCTCCTCGTCCTCGGATTGGGGTTTGCTCATGATTTGAATATTTTCGGGCGCGACGTGCAAGCTCACCCGCTCACCGACCGTGCGCCCCGTCGTCGATTGAATCAGCCACTCGAAGCCGTCAGCCTCCACGTCAATATCGTAGGACATGCCCCAAAAGACGACGCGAGTCACCACGCCGTTGAAAGCACCCTCCTGCGGCGCGGCAAGCTTAATGTCTTCTGGACGAATCTGCACGTCAACGGGACAATTTTCGGGAAAACCCTCGTCGACGCAAGGATATTCGCGTCCCAAAATCTTGACGACCTTATCGCGAATCATAACGCCGTCGATTATGTTGCTGTCGCCGATAAAGTCCGCCACGAACGCATTTTCCGGCTCGTTGTAGACGTTTTCGGGCGTGCCGACCTGCTGAATGTAGCCCTGATTCATGACGACAACGCGGTCGCTCATGGAAAGAGCCTCTTCCTGGTCGTGCGTCACGAAAATAAACGTTATGCCGGTCTCCTTGTTTATGCGGACGAGTTCGCGGCGCATGTTGCGGCGGAGTTTCAAATCCAACGCGCTCAAAGGTTCGTCGAGGAGCAAAACTTTAGGCTCATTGACGACGGCGCGGGCTATTGCGATACGTTGTTGCTGACCGCCGCTGAGTTTGGTCACGTCGTGCTTTTCATAGCCTTCCAGATTGACGAGCTTAAGGGCGTACTTAATTTTGTCGCGAATGTAGACCGCCGACTTGCCCGCGATTTTCGGTCCGAAGGCGATATTTTCCTCAACGTTCATGTGGGAAAAGAGAGAATACTTTTGGAAGACGGTGTTAATCGGTCTTCGATTGGGCGGCAGGTGCGTTATGTCCTTGCCGTCAAAAATCACGCGTCCCGTGTCGGGCATCTCGAAGCCGCCGATTATGCGCAACATCGTCGTCTTGCCGCAACCCGACGGACCGAGCAGGGTGATGAATTCGCTTTCGTGTATCGACAGGTCAATTTCGTCGAGCACGAGCAAATTCCCGAATGATTTGGCTACGTTCTCCAAACGTATCAGTTCTCTTTTCATTTCCCAGCAACCTTTCAAAAAAAATTTGCGCCATTGTACTAAAAAACGGCGAATCAATCAAGAAACGCCGTTAAAAATTTCTCAGCCCAAAATGTCGGAAACCAATCGTTTGGTATCGCGCATTGCCGATAAAATTTTGTCCATAGTCTCTGCAAAATGAAACATTGTTGCCTCGGAATAGCGGCTCGCGTCGCAGTCGAGGAACAGATTATATTTGCCGGTGTCCGAATCGTCCTCCGGCCCCTCGCTACAGACGACATCAAGGCTCTTGCGATACGTCATGCCGATTTGAATTTGCCCCGACAATTTGTTGAGGTAGTCGCCGACGCTTATATCCTCGCGGATAGTCGAACGCGGCTTTCGCGGAAGAATTCTTCCGTCAAGTTTTCAAACTCGTAATCGAAATCGCCCTCCGTCCATGCGGCGACGCCCTCCACGTCCGGGGGCGGCAAGTGTTTCGTATCGTTGAAGGGCGCAAGCATTTTCCGCCAATAAGCGCGACCCTCGGCAAGCTCCACATGCCGCGTCCACTGCCCGCCAAAACAGATACGCCGACGACAAGCTGTCCATAACCGCATGATAAAAATCGCCGTAAAGATAATTCGCCGTCGGTGCCTATGATATAAAAGTTTTTCGCCGGCGTGTCAAGTATAGACGCGGCAAATCGATTTGTGATAAGATATGCGGCGTTTAGGAGGGATTTTATGGCAAGGAAAGTTCAAGGTCGCGACGACGTGCAAAATCCTCCGCCGCCTGCGCCTAAGAAAAAAGCTTCAATGTTCCTCAAAATTTTCATCGGGCTTTTTATTTTTGTAATCGTTATGGCGGTGGGCGTGGGTATCGGCTTCGTGACCGCCAATCTCAACGTCAAGGCGGATTTATCCAAAGACATCCTGCCGCCCGCGTCCAGTCACATTTACGATTCGGTCGGTAACGAAATTGCTATCATTCACGCCACCGAAAACCGCGTGCCCGTCAAGATTGAACAAATCCCCGTCAACTTGCAGAACGCCTTCGTCGCAATCGAGGATAATCGTTTCTATGAGCACAAGGGCGTTGACTTTCGCGGGCTGGCTCGCGCCGCCTATACCAACCTCGTCCGCCACGAGATAGCCGAGGGCGGCTCCACCATTACTCAACAGCTGGCAAAGAACGCCTACCTTACGCAGGACAGGACTTATAAGCGCAAAATTCAAGAGATATTCCTCGCGCTCCAACTTGAAAAGCAGTACACCAAGCAGGAGATTCTGGAGCTGTACCTCAACCAAATTTACTTCGGGCAAGGTGCTTACGGCGTGCAGGCGGCGTCCAAAACTTACTTCGGCAAAAACGTCGAGGACTTGAACCTGAGCGAATGCGCCATGCTTGCGGGCATTCCAAAGAGCCCGAACTATTATTCGCCGTTCAATAACTTTAACGCCGCCCTCGAACGCCGCGATACCGTCCTTGACCAAATGATAACTTACGGCTATATCAACTACAGCGAGGCTTACGAGGCTAAGAAGACCGAGCTGGTGCTTGCGCCGCCCAACGTCCCCGAAAAGCATAAGGACGCCATGTATTTTATCGAATACGTCACGCAGCTCCTCGTTGACCGCTACGGCGCGGACGCGGTTTATAAGGAGGGCTTGAAGGTTTACACGACGATTGATTTGGATATGCAACGCATGGCGGAGGAGGCTTTGACGATTTATCTGCCGCAAGACTACACCGACGAAAACGGCATCCTTCAACCGCAAGGCGCGGTCGTCGCTATCGAGCCGAAGACGGGCTATATCCGCGCAATGGTCGGCGGGCGCGGTTCCGACCAATTCAATCGCGCTACCATGGCGGAACGTCAACCCGGCTCCGCGTTTAAGCCGTTCGTGTTCGTCGCGGGACTTGAAAACGGCTACACGCCCGACACCGTCATTGAGGACAGCCCGATTAACATCGACGGTTGGCAACCCCAAAACTCCAGCCGACGCTTCAGCGGCAACGTAACCCTCCGCACCGTCGCCATGTTTTCAATGAACGTCCCGACCGTCAAAATCGCTCAAGCCCTCGGCATGGACAAGGCGATTTTCTACGCGCAGGAAATGGGTATCTCGACGTTCGTCCTCGACGGTCCCGTAAACGACGCCAACCTCGCGACTGCCCTCGGCGGCTTGACACGCGGCGTTACTCCGCTTGAAATCGCTTCGGCTTACGGCACCTTTGCCAACGGCGGCGTCCACGTTCCGCACATCGCCATTACCAAAATCCTCGACCGCAACGGCAATATAATTCACGAGGCTGTTCCCGAAGGGCGGCAGGTTATCAGCCCCGAAAGCGCGGCAGACCTTACCAGTATGCTCGAAGACGTGATTATCAAGGGCACGGGCAAGGGCGCGGCTATCGGGCGACCTGCGGCGGGCAAGACCGGCACCACCAGCGATTATAAGGACGCGTGGTTTGTCGGCTACACGCCCGACCTCGTCGCCGCCGTTTGGATTGGCAACGACGACAACTCCACGACCGGCGGCATTATGGGCGGCGATTTGCCCGCGACCATTTGGAGCCACTTCATGCAAAACGCTCTGCTTAACGTCCCCGTTCACGACTTCGACGAACTTGTTATCGACAGGCGCAATACCAAAAACGTCGTGACCGAGGTGCGCGATAACAGCCGTTCTTCCCGCCAAGAAACTTACTACGAGGAGGAAGAGGAGCCTCCGCGCAGGGATTATTACTACGAGTCCGAACCTGAGCCGACTTATAACGAGCCAACCTATTACGAGCCGACACCGACTTACAATGAGCCGTCTTATCGGGAGCCGGAACCTGTTCGCGAGCCTGAGCCTGTTTATCAAGAGCCGTATCATGAGCCGTATCACGAGGCGGAGACTTATCGCGAGCCGGAACCGTATCGCGAGCCTGAGCCTGTCTATCAAGAGCCGTATCGCGAACCCGAACCTGCTTACAGTGAGCCTGCCTACAGTGAGCCTGCTTACAGCGAGCCGTCACCCGTTACTGACGACGCGCCCTCCTTCGACGACGAACTTTCCAAGGGCGGCAATTAGCCCCCCTTTGCCAAAGCGTGGTTTCGCGGAAAAAATGTTTTTAAACTACTTTCTTTGTGCGGGCAAAGAAAGTAGCAAAGAAAGCCCGCCTCGCGGGGGCGTAAAGTCCGCTACCCGTACCGTCTGATAGTTTCACGTGGTAACGCCGTCGGTATTTGCGTCACGCAAATGCGCCGGCGGCGGAGCCGTCATCCATGACGGCTCCAAA
>CALFJE010000057.1 GCA_937877545.1 uncultured Selenomonadales bacterium
GGGGGGGGGGGCATTATTGACGTTGTAGACGAGATTTTGCCGCGCAATCCCAACGCGGCGGGGTTGGCTGTTAATTGGCAAATGTTCGGGTCGAACGGACAGGAAAAGGCTGACTATAGTCGCGGCGTAATGGAACGTTTCACGCGCCGTTATCCGAAACCCAAAACCGCGCCGAAAACCAGTTGGATTAAAACCGTCGCAAATCCGCGCAAGATTAACTTTTACTCGACCTCGCACTGTCCGTTTTATTTTGAAGGTTGCTACTCGGTGAACGAAAACGGCAACGTCGCGCCTGGGCAAGAAATTCCTTTTGTCAATGCGGAAAAAATCATCCTCAATCATTACCACACCAAATCGCACGAGGAATATCTCAAGAAAATTGCTCGCGGTCCTGCCGACGGCAATATAAGAACTTATGAACGCTACGCCAAAGCAACTGCATTTGAGCCGAACGGTTACGACGGAGAATTTGACGACGGGATATTGCGTTACCGCGACGAACGGGCAAAGTCCTTTAAACTGCCCGATAAGTCGCAAGCTCCCGCCGGGTTACTCAACGCGTTGACGACAAATTTATCGCCGACGCTGTTGCCGACCACGCCGCCGCAATTCTACGCGGGCAAAATGGAGACGTTCCTGACGTGTCGCGCCGTAGCCGAATATTTGAAGACACACCTCACGGATGCGGAACCTGCCAAATTTTTCGAGGAGGCGGCACTCAAGGCGATTATGCGAACCCTCGCAAGCGGAGGCATGACCTTTGCTGATGTGAGGCTCCTCCTTCGTGAATTGCCTAACCTGTTGGGCTTGCCGTATCCCGTAACCAAAGACTTGCGCGACGCGTGTTTGAACATTATCCCGCAACTTATGAAAACGATGCGCGAAAATATCATGTGGCGCGATTACGTCGAGCTGGATTATCTGCAAAGTTTGTTGAAACTTATCTGAGGAGGTTGAAATATTTTGTTGAAAGGCAAAGATTTATTGTCGATACACGATTTGAGCCGGGACGAGGTGGCGGAGATAATCGACTTCGCGGCTGAGCTGAAAGTCCTGCAAAAATCGGGCGTCGAACACAAATTGCTGGCGGGCAAGACGCTTGGTATGATATTTGAAAAGTCGTCGACGCGGACGCGGGTGTCGTTCGAGGTCGGCATCTTCCAACTGGGCGGGACGGGGCTGTTCCTGTCGAGCAAAGATTTGCAACTGGGGCGCGGCGAGCCGATTAAGGATACCGCCCGCGTCCTGTCGCGCTACCTGGACGGCATTATGATTCGCACGTTTGAACAGGCAAAGGTCGAGGAGCTTGCCAAATACGCCGACATCCCCGTCATTAACGGCTTGACCGATTTGCTCCACCCCTGCCAAGTGCTGACCGATTTGCTGACCATTCGCGAGCATAAGGGCAAAAATTTCCGCGCTCTCAAAATGGCGTACGTCGGCGACGGCAACAACATGACCAACAGCTATCTTTACGGCGCGGCTAAGGTCGGCATGACGCTTACGGTTGCGACGCCCGAAGACTATAAGCCGAATCGCAAAGTGTTCGAGAACGCGCTTTCCGACGCCGAGGAGACCGGCGCGAAACTCACTTGGACGCAAGACCCCGCCGAAGCCGTCAAAGACGCCGACATTATCGCCACGGACACTTGGGCGAGCATGGGGCAGGAGTCTGAACACGACGCCCGCAAGAAAATTTTCGCGCCCTATCAAGTCAACAAGGCTTTGTTAAGCGGCGCGAGCAAGAATTGTATCGTCCTGCACTGCCTGCCCGCCTATCGCGGCGAGGAAATTACCGACGACGTTTTGGAGGACAACGCCCACGTCATCTTCGACGAGGCGGAAAATCGCCTCCACACCCAAAAGGCTATTATGGCTTTGACTATGGCTTGAACGTCCGATAAAAAAATTAGGCTCCCCGTCAACCGAGACGAGGAGCTTTCTTAATGTCCTTGCTGTCGCCGAGGTTGCAGATAAATGTATCGCCGCCTGAACTGCCAAGGATTGAATTGTCCGTGAAGGTCGCAACATTTCTGCAGCCGATTATCGTGGACAATTCCGCCCCCCACCGAGCCTTAAGGTTGAGTGTTTTGTTCCTGCCGTTCTTAATCGTGATAGAGTCTGCACCGCCCGTGAGGATATTATTACCGTAACCGCCCGGGAGCGAATCATTGCCCGTGCCGCCGAGTGTCACGTTAAGCTCCTTGCCGCTTTCTAAGGCGACTATCGCCGTCAATGTTGAAGCCGTCAGCCGTTTCCTTGGCGGTTAAGCCGTTGATTTCAAGTATCGAACCCGCGCCCGAAAGACCGATATTGGTGCCGTCGACTTCAATCGAGTAGCTGCGTGCATTTTTCGTGACGGTGTAATTTGGCAACGATAAAGTTTGCGTCGCCCGATTCGCTGAAGTCGTAAGTGATTGCGGACGAATCGGTTATGTTGTTTACGCGGACGGACTTCGTCGTGCCGTCGGCGGTGCCGGTGATGCCCGAAGCGTCAATCGCCGTCACCGTTTTAATCGGGTAAGCCTTGTCGCCCGTGAAGTCGGCGAAACATTGAGGTGTCAATATGATAGTTTTCGCCGAGCGGATTTGTCGCTGATTGACTTAGAGCGGGCTTTATGATTTATTGTAGCGGCAGAGGTGAACATAATGACAGAGAAATTGCTTGAACGTCTGCGCGGCTACAAATCGGGCGCGGTGACGGAGGAGGAGTTATTGGTCGAGCTTAGGCATTATTCGTTGGCGACGGAGAGCTTAGGCTTCGCGACGATAGATCACGGGCGCGAGTTGCGTCAAGGTTTCCCCGAAGTCGTCTATTCGCCCGGCAAAACCAAGGAGCAACTCAAGATTATTTTCAAGAATCTGTACGAGCGTAGCGCGGGCAACTTGATAGCGTCGAGGGCGAGCCGCGAGCAATTTGACTTTCTGCGCGAGGCGGTACCGTCGGCTGTATTCGACGAGGCGGCGCGTATGATTTACGTTGACCGCGATAAAACCCTCGAACGCGACGAGCGGCGGAAAATTTTGGTTGTGACGGCGGGCACGAGCGATATTCCCGTCGCGGAGGAGGCGCGGCTCACGGCGTATCTTTGGGGCAATGCGGTCGGTACGTGTTACGATTGCGGCGTGGCGGGGATTCATCGGCTTTTCGCGCACATGGACGAAATTACTGCCGCGAACGTGATAATCGTGGTGGCGGGCATGGAGGGCGCGTTGGCGAGCGTTGTCGGCGGGCTTACCAATCGCCCTGTCATTGCCGTGCCAACCAGTGTCGGTTACGGCGCGTCATTCCAAGGCTTGGCGGCTTTGCTTGCAATGTTGAACACCTGCGCGGCAGGCGTCGGCGTCGTCAATATCGATAACGGCTTCGGGGCGGGCGTTCTTGCTTCCAAAATCAATCGTTTAAAATAAAAATCGACCCCTCGCCTTGAGGAGCCGATAAAACTTTAGCGAAGCCTGCTTTAAAAGCGGGGGAACAGCTGTCGCGGTGAATCGTTCGGCTAAGGAAATTCAGTTGCCGCGCCGCAACGAAGTGTCTGCATATTTTAATCTTGTTGATTATCGCCGAAAGGTCGGAAACCTGCGCGGAGTCTTCGTTGAACCGATAGAGGTCGGCGGCTCCGCCCGCTACCGTCGATTATTGAACGCACCGCTAAAGTTCGCCGTCAACGTGACCGTCGTCTTGTCGTAGGAAATGATTTGATTATCGGAAAAATAACGCGTCGCGCCGTTGACGAGGACTTTTTTGTTCGCCGCGTTTAGGAGCGTGAGGGTCTTATCGGCGTCCTTGCTGAAAGTAAGCGTCACGTCGGAACCTTCAACGTGATTTGAATAGATTTGGTACGAGCCGAGGCGTCCGCCGTTATCAATTCGGAGCTCATGGTAACTTTGGCGGCGTCACTGTTCGTCAAGGTTAAAGTCGTCGCGATTTGAGTTTCTTCGCCGTTAATGTTTACGCTTGAAAGACTTGCCGCGCCGCGCAGAGTAATTAAGCCTTCGCCGACCGTGACAATGACATCCGAGCCGCCGGATTTGCGTGGAGTAGGAGCCGCACGTTATGCTTAGCGTATCATCTGCGCGGATGTAGGTTATAACGTCGCCGTTCGCGGAACTTGCATAAAGTGACACGGTATCATTGCCTGTACCCGCGCCAAGGTTTATCGTGACAAAATCGCCATAGTTATTATCGATGTAATCGTTGCCGGCGGTGCCGTTGACCGAAATTGAATCTCTGGCAACTGCCGCGATTGAGTTGTTATCGGCAGCCATTTCGGTGTTTTTGAGTTAGAGAGCAGTGCTTTCGTCGTTAATGTTAAACACGTCGGCGGTTGCATAAATATTTTTCAGGGTAATTGCTACATCTCCGACAGTAACGATTATGTCGTATCCGCTGATTTGCGTCGGCAAGCGCACGAATCGCCCGCGCTGCCGGAAACAGATAAATTGGAACAGGAAACTGTCTGCTCGTGACCTCCATAAGTATCGACAACCCAAACAAAACCTGAACCTCCAACAGCACCCCCGGAATAGACGTATTTCATTTTCCTATTGATTCTGCTGTTAGATATATACAAGTTGCGGTCGGTATAAATTATCTTATGAAAATAATGAGGTGCCGGGTAATCTTCGCTAAACAATTCTTTTGCCATGACAAATCCCCTCTCGATAAAGCATAAAACATTACGCTTGCCAAAGGAGGCGGCAACTTTTACAATGGAAAAAATTCATTTAGGGAGGTTGCCATGGTTAGGAGAATTTATGTTGAGAAGCGCAACGGTTTCGACGTGCCCGCCCGTCAACTGCTTGAGGATTATCGTGAGACTTTGGACGTTAAGCTTGCGGGCGTGAGGTTGCTTGTTCGCTACGACGCGGAGGACTTGAGCGACGAGGACTTTATTAAGGTGCGCGACATCGTTTTTCGCGAGCCGAATGTCGATAATTTTTATTATGAGTTGCCCGCCGACCTCGACCCTGCGCGGACGTTCGCTGTTGAGTATTTGCCGGGGCAATTCGACCAAAGAGCCGACTCCGCCGCCCAATGCGTTCAGCTCGTCACGGGCAAGGAGCTGCCGACGATTCACTCTGCGCGGATAATTTCACTGCTCGGCGACATATCGGCGGAGGACTTCGCCAAAATCAAAGCCTACTCCATAAACGCCATAGAATCACGCGAGGCGACGTTCGATTTGCCCGCCACGTTGAAAATAACCGCCGCCGCTCCGCCCGACGTTGAGACCTTGAGCGACTTCAACACCATGGACGACGCCGAGCTTGCCGACTTTTTAAATCTGCGCGGGCTGGCTATGAACCTCGACGATTTGAAATTCTGCCAAAGCTACTTCCGCGATACCGAACGCCGCCCGCCGACGATAACCGAGCTGAAAGTTATCGATACGTATTGGAGCGACCACTGCCGCCATACGACCTTTACCACCGCGATTGACAGCGTGACCTTTGACGCGGGCGCGGCGGTTATCGAGCGGGCGTTCAAAGAATATTTGAGCGTCCGCAATCCAGCCAAGGACGTTTCGCTAATGGATTTGGGCACCCTCGGCGCGAAGATTATCAAGCCCGCCAACCTTGACGCCTCCGAGGAGATTAACGCCTGCAGTATCAAAGTCACCGCGCAGATTGACGGGCGCGACGAGGATTGGCTTGTCATGTTCAAGAACGAGACGCACAATCACCCGACGGAAATTGAGCCGTTCGGCGGCGCGGCTACGTGCTTGGGCGGCGCGATTCGTGACCCGTTGAGCGGGCGCAGTTACGTCTATCAGGCTATGCGCGTGACCGGTGCCGCTGACCCTCGCAAGAAATTCGCCGAGACTTTGCCCGGCAAGCTCCCGCAACGCAAAATCGTTCGCGGCGCGGCTCAAGGCTACAGCTCCTACGGAAATCAAATCGGCTTGGCGACGGGGCTGGTTCACGAAATTTATCACGAAGGCTATCTGGCTAAGCGTATGGAAATCGGCGCGGTTATCGCGGCGGCTCCTCAAGCCAACGTCGTGCGTCAACGTCCCTGCGCGGGCGACAAAGTTATCTTGCTGGGCGGCAGGACGGGGCGCGACGGCATTGGCGGGGCTACGGGTTCAAGCAAAGTTCATACTACCGAATCACTCACGACGGCGGGCGCGGAAGTTCAAAAGGGCAATCCTCCGACCGAACGCAAAATCCAACGCCTGTTCCGCAATCCCGACGCCGCGCAGTTGATTAAACGTTGCAATGACTTCGGCGCGGGCGGCGTGGCGGTTGCCGTCGGTGAACTGGCGGCGGGGCTTGAAATTAACTTGGACGCCGTGCGCAAAAAATACGACGGGCTTGACGGCACCGAGCTTGCTATCAGCGAATCGCAGGAGCGTATGGCGGTTGTGCTTGACGCGGGCGACGTTGACAAGTTCATTGCGCTTGCCGACGCTGAAAATTTGGAGGCTTACGTCGTCGCCGAGGTCACCGACAGCGGGCGCATGCTCATGCATTGGCGCGGCGCGGCGATTGTCAACATCAGCCGCAAATTCTTCGACACCAACGGCGTTAAGCGGCACGTCAAGGCGCACGTTCAAGCCCCGTCGACGACCTGCCCCGCTTGTTCGCCGCTGAATACTTGCCTGCAAAAGGGCTTGGTCGAGCGATTCGATTCGACAATCGGCGCGGCTACGGTCTTAATGCCTTTCGGCGGCAAGAATCAGCTGACGCCCGCCGAGGCTATGGTTGCCAAGTTGCCGACCGACGGCGAAACTTCCACGGCTACGGCTATGGCTTTCGGCTTCGACGCGGACATTTCCGAGCAAAGCCCCTTCCGCGGCGCGATTGACGCAGTGACGAGTTCGCTGGCTAAATTGGTGGCGACGGGCGCGGATTATTCCAAAGCTTATCTGACGTTCCAAGAGTATTTCGAGAAATTGGGCGACGCTCCCGAAAAATGGGGCAAACCGTTGGCGGCATTGCTGGGCGCGTTCGTGGCGCAAAGGAATTTCGGCGTGGCGGCTATCGGCGGCAAAGATTCAATGAGCGGTACGTTTGAAGATATTCACGTGCCTCCGACGCTGGTAAGTTTCGCGGTTGCCGTTGTCGATGCCGATAAAGTCATATCACCCGAATTCAAGGCGGCGGGTCACAAGGTCTATCTGGTCGAGTGCAAACGCGATTCGGACGGCGTTCCCGACTTCGATGCGCTTAAGAGGAATTTCGCCAAAGTTCACGAGTTAATCTGCGCGGGCGTGATTGTGGCGGCGAGCAGTTTGCAGGCGGGCGGCATTGCCGAGGCAGTTTCCAAAATGTCAATCGGCAACGACGTAGGCTTTCGCCAATTAGGAATTGGGATTGAGGAATGGGGAATTAGGAACTACGGCAGCTTAATCGTCGAGGCGACGCAGGAGCTTGACTTCCGCCTTTTGGGCGAAACGACCGCCGAGCCGATTATAAAGCTGGGCGGCGAGGAAATTTCTCTTGCCGAGGTTAAACGCACGCTGACTGAGCCGCTTGAAAAGATTTTCCCGACCAAAGT
Source organism: uncultured Selenomonadales bacterium (assembly GCA_937877545.1). GTDB lineage: Bacteria > Bacillota > Negativicutes > Selenomonadales > Selenomonadaceae > Quinella. The sequence continues at coordinate 7,505 of CALFJE010000057.1, forward strand.
CAAAGCTCCCGTGCAGATTGTACCCGACGAACTGTATCGAAGCCCGCGCACTTTCACGGCGTCGATTAAGGTTGCGCGTCCGAGAATATTTATCCCCGTGTTCCCCGGCACGAATTGCGAATACGACAGCGCAAAGGCGTGGCGACGGGCGGGCGGCGTCCCCGACGTGTTTATCGTGCGCAACTTGACGCCTCAAGCCGTCGAGGAAAGTATTTCTGCTATGGCGGAGAAAATCCGCGCCGCGCAGATTATCATGATACCCGGCGGCTTCAGCGGCGGCGACGAGCCGGACGGTTCGGGCAAATTTATCGCCGCCACTTTCCGCAACCCGCGCCTCGCCGAAGAAATTATGAATCTCCTCGCCCGCGACGGCTTGATTCTGGGCATTTGCAACGGCTTTCAAGCGTTGATGAAGCTGGGCTTGTTGCCCTACGGCGAAATTCGCGAGCTTGAGGAGGATTCGCCGACTTTGACGCACAACAACTTGGGGCGTCACGTCAGCCAATACGTTCACACGCGGGTTGCAAGTAATTTGTCGCCGTGGCTTGCCAAAAATTCTGTGGGCGATATTCACGCGATACCCGTTTCACACGGCGAGGGGCGTTTCGTAGCCAACGACGCGTGGTTGAAGACGTTAGCCGCCAACGGACAAATCGCGACGCAGTACGTTGACTTAGACGGCACTCCGACCGGTAAACTGCCTTTCAACCCGAACGGCTCCGCGTGGGCGATTGAGGGCATTACGGACGCAAGCGGGCGTATCTTCGGCAAAATGGGGCACTCCGAGCGTATCGGCTCCAACGTCGCCAAAAACATTCACGGCGATAAAAATCAGCGGCTGTTCGAGGCGGGTGTTGAGTATTTCGACTGAGATTATCGAATTCGACGGGGAAATTTCGGCGGACGCTTGCCTTGACAAGATTATTCACGGCGATTGCTTGGAAGTCATGCGAGCCTTGCCCGATAGGTGCGTCGACGTTGTGATTACTTCGCCGCCCTATAATCTGCTCAACTCCAGCGGCAACGGCTTGAAGAAAAACACGAATTGCGGCAAGTGGAAGAACGCCGCGATTAAAGACGGCTACGCGGAATATGATGACAACATGCCCTACGCGGAATACATTGCGTGGCAACGGGCGTGCGTCGCTGAAATGTGTCGGCTCATCAAGGACGACGGCGCAGTTTTCTACAACAACAAGAATCGCGTGCAGAACGGCTTGCTTGAGGACAGGGGCGAAATTCTGCGCGGGTTTCCGTTGCGTCAAGTGATTATCTGGAAGCGTAGCGGCGCGATTAACTTCAATGCGGGCTACTTCCTGCCGACCACCGAACAGATTTACATGCTGTGCAATAAGGCGTTCAAGCTGGCGAAGGGCGCGAATAAACTTACCGATGTTTGGGAAGTCAAGCAGGAGATGAAAAATCCTCACCCCGCGCCATTCCCCGAAGAACTTATCGACAAGATTGTTTCCAGCACGACGGGGCAAATTATCCTCGACCCGTTCGCAGGTTCAGGAACCACCGCCGTTTCCGCCAAAAAGTTTGACCGCAAATTTATCCTGATTGAAAAGTCGCTGAAGTATTGCCAAATGGCGCAGTCCAGAATTGACGGAGGCGATTGGCGACATGATTCCCACGCAGATTCAAAAAAGCCCGTTCAACAAAGTCTACAGTTTTTCCCGATACCTCCTGAACACTGACCAATTCGGCGCATTCGGCAAGCAAATCCGGCCCGCCCCGGCACGAAGGCTCACTTGCCGGCGTTGAGTTTCGTCCGTCAACTTGCGGCGGATATAAACACTGTCGACGACGTGATTGTTTTCTGCGTAGCCGTTAAGTACGTCGTCGCACCGATTAACCGTGCCTTGGCTCTCGTTCCGTCCGATGATAAGAAATTTTGCGAAGAGGCGGCTAAAAATATCCTCGACACTTTCGGCGAAGAGAAAATCGCTCTGCTGATTGAGACTTGGGATAACCTCGGCATGACGGCTTGCCTCGACGCCGAACGCGCATTGGTCGTCGAAACGTTTACAAGGTTGCTTGAAAACTTATCGAAGCTGAACATTCCGCACAGTCAGCTTGACGATGCCATAATGATGACGGCGTTTGTACAAGAATTTGAGCGGCGGCTCGGACAGAAACGTAAAGCTCGCGGCGGCTGGGTTATCGGCATAAGTTGCAAGCGCACGTTGCGGGAGCGTTGGAAGCAATTAAGCCAAGCCGACCGCGGAACGTTATCGCATTTCAAAATTCGCGAGCTGTGGCACTTGATAACTTTCGACCGCGACTTATCCGGGCTGAAAAACTATGTGCGACCGCTAAGTAATTTCGTCGGCGACATCAGAAACTTGATTTAAGGAGGAATCTTCATGACGACTTACAGGACGCTTGACGTTGACGGCGTGAATATTTTTTATCGAGAGGCGGGCGCAGTCGATAAGCCGACGCTGATTTTATTTCACGGCTTCCCGTCGTCGAGCCACATGTTCCGCGATTTAATTCCCATGCTTGAGGACAAGTTTCACCTTATCGCGCCCGACTATCCCGGCTTTGGGCAATCTGACATGCCGCCGCGTGAGGATTTCGCTTACACCTTCGACCACATTGCTGACGTTATGGACAAGTTCCTTGAGCGGCTCGGTGTCGAAAAATTTTTCATGTACGTGTTCGACTATGGTGCGCCGATTGGTTTTCGTATCGCCGTGAAAAATCCGCAAAAGATTCTCGGCATCATCAGCCAGAACGGCAACGTCTACGCGGAAGGTCTGGGCAAGAAGTGGGCGGCGCGTGCCGAATACTGGAAAAATCCCACGCCCGCCCTGCGCGAGCAATATAAAAGCGCGTTCGCCGCAGAGACGATTATCGGGCAATACACGTTCGGTGCGCCCGCAGGCTCCGTTTCGCCCGACGGCTATTCGCTGGATATTTTCTACAGCCGCCGCGCAGGTTACGACGAGATTCAGTCTGATTTGATTTTCGATTATCAAAGCAATGTCGCGCTGTATCCGACCTTTCAAAAATATTTGCGCGAACATCAGCCGAAACTGTTGGCGGTTTGGGGCAAAAATGATCCGTCGTTCGTTTGGCAGGGTGCCGAGGCTTTCAAGAAAGACTTGCCCGCCGCGCAGATTCATTTCGTCGACAGCGGACATTTCGCCTTGGAAAGCCATTGCGCGGAAATTTCGGCGTTGATTAAGGATTGGAGTGTTTGACATGGCGCAAAAATTTTACGTGGCAAGTTGCATGTTCACGGAGCTGGAGCCGGCTTTGAGCCGCATGGTTCAGGCTTACGTCCGCGAACGCTTTAACTTGCCGATAATCCGTTGTTGCGTGGCGAATTACAGGGTGGCGGATTGCGATAACCGCGTGCCCGATTGGTATCGCGACGAGTGGCGGGCGATTAAGCATTACGAGAAATTTCCTGCAGGTTCAACGCTGGTATCAATCTGCCACAACTGTTCGGCGATTTACGAGGAGCAACACCCCGAAATTCAGCGCGAATCGATTTGGGAGCTGATTTTATCCGACGAAGATTTTAAGTACCCGAATCACGGCGGCGAGGCGATTACGATTCAAGACTGCTGGCGGGCTAAGGAGAATTCGGCGGAGCAAGCGGCTGTTCGCGAACTTTTACGGCGTATGAACTTTGAAGTCGTCGAACTGCCCGAAAATCACGAGCAAACCAAATTCTGCGGCTACACGCTGTATCAGCCGCAACCTGCGCGGAACCCTGCGCTTGCCCCGAAAAGATTTCGTGACGGTGCACAAGGTTTATTCCAACCGCACACCGACGAGCAAAAGCGGCAACTCATGCGGGAACACTGCGCCCAAATCACGACGGAAAAAGTCGCGGCGTATTGCCATTACTGCCTGCGCGGATTAAAATTGGGCAACGCAAAGGCATTTCACTTGGCGGAACTTTTATTCCAAACAGGCAAGAATATCCCCGCCTAGAAATTTTTGGAGGTGCATTCGATGAAAATTTTCAGTTTGACGTTGCTAATCGTTATGATGTTTTGCACGCGGACGTTCGCCGAGGAATTACCGCCGCCTACAATCTCCGTCAACGGTGAGGGTATCGTCGAAGCTCAACCCGACCGCGCTACAATCTCCGTCGGCGTCGTCACCCGCGATAAAAGTCCCGCCGCCGTCCAAGCCGCCAATGCCAAAGCCGCCTCCTCCGTCATCAATTCGCTCGTCGCGCTCGGCGTCGACCGCAGGAACATTTCTACCGGCAATTACTATTTCAGCCCCAATTATCGCCACTACGACAACGGGCGCAGGGAACTTGACGGCTACGAGGCGACCAATTCCGTTACCGTTATCGTCGACGATTTAAACCTTGTCGGCAAGATTATCGACGCCGCCCTGTCGCACGGTGCCAATCGCGTCGACAGCCTGAACTTCGGTCTGCGCAACAAGGAAGCTTATCAGGACGAGGCTTTGAGGCTTGCCGTGCTCGACGCCAAACGCAAGGCTGAAGTCGTCGCAAACGTCTTGGGCAAGCGGATTATCGGCGTCCGCGCCGTGTCGATTAACCACAGTCACATTGAGGCTCCGCGCAACTATAAAATGGCGCGTTCCATGGCTATGGCTGAAGACGCCGCCGGCGTTGAGACGCCCATTGAAAGCGGGACGTTGCATTGTGCGGCGAATGTCCACGTCGAATTTGAAATCAGTCGATGAGCAAACCTTGGCTCCCGTCAATCGAATACATTCGCGGCTTGGCAATGCTGGGCGTCGTGGCAATTCACACCGGCTCGCAATACCTGCTTAACCCCACGCCCAATATTCACCTCGTCGCGCTTTTTGAAGTCGTCTCGCGTTTCAGCGTGCCGATATTTTTTTTCGTGTCGGCGTTCGGACTTTTCTATCGCATGGATTTGAACGCGCCCTTTGAATACGGACGATTTTTGCGGCGACGCTTTAAGGCGGTGCTCGTGCCGTATCTGCTTTGGTCGACGCTCTACCTCGTGCACGATAATTGGTTTCACGGCTACAGCCTGTTTCCCGACTTTGACTACGCGGCGGAGATTTATGCGTTCGGGCTGGCGAAGTACCATTTATATTTCCTGGTGATTCTGATTTGGTTTTACCTGCTGATGCCGCTGTGGATATGGCTCGTGCGCCGCATGACGCCCGCCCGTTTGCTGATGTTACTTGCCGCGCAGATTGCGTTCGATTGGTGGTCAAGCTATTGCGTCGGGGCGTCGGAAAATCTGTTCTTAAAGTGGCGGCTGAATTGGCTCGTCCTGCATTACGCGTTCGTATTCGTCTTTGGCGGAGTGCTGGCTATTCACTCGCAACGATTCTTCGCGTGGTGCAAGGCGCATAAAAAAATTGTCGGCGCGACGTTCCTAATCACGCTGACAATTTTGCTTGGTTGGTATTATTTTTTAATCTTCGCCGAGGGGTACACGCCGCTCGATTCCGTAAACACGGCTCATCAACTGTCACCGCCCGGCATACTTTACACAATCGCGGCGTCGATATTCCTGTTCACGCTGTTTGAATTCGGAAGGTTGCCCGCGCCCGTGAAAAGGTTCTTGAGCTTGCTGGGCAAGAATTCGTATTTCGTCTACTTGGCGCACCCGTTCGCGATAACTTACTTGTCGTTGGCATTGGGGCGGCTGGGCTTGATAATGACGGCTCCCAACGCGCTGATTTTCTACGCCGCGACGGTCGCCGTGACTTTGGCGGTCAAACAAATTTTCAACAGCATAAAAAGGAGCCGTCATGGATGACGGCTCCTCCGCCGGCGCATTTGCGTGACGCAAATACCGCCGGCGTCACCACGTGAAAATTATCGTAAAGCGCGGGTAGTGAACGCTACGCCCCCGCGAGGCGAATTTCTTTGCTACTTTCTTTCTTCGTTGAAAGAAAGTAGTTTATATAAACGATTCTTTGAATCCTTTATTGCGCGGGAAGAAAGGAGATTTTCTCAAGCAAGCCCGCGATAAACTTCACATGCGGCGCAACCGTGTCGAGGCGGAGGCGTTCGTCGGGCGTGTGAATGTTTTCGTTCGTCGTGCCGATTGAGATAATTTCCAGCTTCGGATTTTTCTTGAGGAAAAGGCTCGTCTCCAAACTGGCGTGAATCGTCTTGACTTTGGGCGCGTAACCCTGTTGCGCCGCGAAAACCTCTCCCGCCAACTTTAAAAGCCGACTGTCGGGCTTGAACTGCCACGCGGGTACTATCGCGGAAAATTTGTACTCGAACGCGCAAAGCCGCGCCGCCTGCTCAAAGCCCTCCATGAACTCGGCTATCAATTCGTCGGCATTGGCTCGCGGCAATATCTTCAGCTCGACAATTTCGTCGTCCATGCGCACCGCGCCCAAGTTTGCCGACGCCAATACATCTGCGGGATTTTCGGGTGACATCAGATAAACGCCGCTGTGAATCAACGTTATCAGATTGGAAAAGTATTCGTAATCCTTGGCGTGCAAAACTTTTTCGGGGCGGCGCAAGACTGTCGCCTCGACTTTTATGTTCGGCTCGGTCGCGGAATAGACCGCTTTAAGCCGCCGCTCAATCTCCGCGCAGAGTTCCTCGACGACCCGTATCGATAAGTCCGTCGCAAAGATAAGCTCCGCGCCGGCGGGAATGGCGTTAAAAACCCGCCCGCTGCTCAAGCTCGCCAAGCGAATCTTCCCGCGCCGCATTATCTGCCGCAGAATTTGCGCCGCAACTTTAATCGCGTTGATTCGCCCGCAAGCAATTTCCTCGCCCGAATGCCCGCCGCGCAAGCCGCCGATTTTTACCAGCATGTTGTTGGGCAACTTCGTATCGGGGCGCACGTAATGAAGTTCGCGCCAAAGCGTAACGTGAACACAGCCCGCGCTGCCCGCCACCAATTCCCCGAAACGCTCCGAGTCGCAGTTAATCAGATAGTCGGCGTCGGCGACGTACCGCTTATCAAGACCCATCGCGCCGCTCATGCCCTGTTCCTCGTCGGTCGTGAAGATTATTCTCAGCCGCCCGTGATTGAAACTTTCCCGATTATTGACCAGCCAAAGAATTTCCGCTATGCCGATGCCGTTGTCCGCGCCCAGGCTTGTTCCCTCCGCCGATAAAAATTCTTCGTCGCGTATCAGCTTTATCGCGTCGCGTGTCGGCTCGAAGGCGTAACCCTCCGCCGCCACGCACACCATGTCCATATGCGCCTGCAGTATCGTCAACGGCGCGTCTGCCAGTCCGGGGCTTGCCGGCACCTCCGCTATTATGTTTTTAAAATTATCCTGCACGACCGTCAAGCCGCGCTCCTCAAAGAATGCCTTCAGATAATTGCTCACTTGCTCCTCGTGCTTCGACGGGCGCGGTATTGCCGCCAACTTCTCAAACTCCGCCAGCACGCCGTTTAATATCGTTTCGCTCATTCGTCATTACCTCATTCCGTCTGAAAGTGAATTCCCCAAACGTGACACCGCTTAATTCGGGCAAATGCCCCAAAATCCTGCGTTGAGTTAATTTCGCCGCCGTGATAGAATTGGCGCGTTGGAAAGGAGTTTCAAGTTGATTGCGCATGTTTTCGTTGACGCCGAGAATATTTCGCCCTCCGTCACGTTCAATGTCGTTGAGCACTTCGGCAAGGAGCACGTTATTACAAAAGTTGACATCGTTGCCAAGGAAGAGACTTTGCCCGCCCGCTACCGCAACCTCGACACGAAACTTTATCGCGTGCAGAATTGTTTTTACGGCAAGAATTCGGCGGATACGTGGCTTTGCATGGAGGTCGTGCGTGCGATAATCGACGAGCCGGACTTGGAGCTGATAATCCTGGTGTCGAGCGACAAGGACTTTCTGCCCGTCATAAAGTTCGCCGTCGACTTCGAGAAAAAAGTCTTCGTGGTATCGAGCGGCGAGGGACACAGGACGCTTGCCGAACAGTTGAAGATTTTAAACGTAGACTCCGCCGCCGTCGAGCTGAAAGATTTCCGCCTCAAATTCGGCGACGTGCCGCGCAGATTGGAAAAATTATTGCCTCTGATGAGTTTCAACACCAAGAAATATTTCTTCGACCGCGAGGACAGAATCAAGTTCATACTGGTTAAGCGCGGCGAACAACTGTTCGAGGTGCCGTTCATATCGGGCATGAATGCGTTGACATTTCGGCGGCTCCTGCGCGAGCTGAACGTCATAGGCTGGAGCACGTCGTTACAAATATTCGTCGACGAAAATTTTCTGAAGCTGTCGCGAGATCGGGTTTACTTTCGGACGGAGGCGGAAATATCGGAGCCGACGTCCGCCGAGCTGGTCACGAATTATTTGGCGGCGCACGCGGCGGAGTTGCGGACGATTCTAATCAAGCACAACGAGCGGCTGACGGAAATCCCGTTCGCGGACGGCATGCCGCTTGACGTATTCGGGAAGCTGTTGCGGGAGCGGAAAATCATCGGTAAAACCGCGTCGATATTGCAGACCGCCGAGCGGAGTTTGCTTAAAGTTTTCGACGGCAAAGTTTATCTGCGCGACGAGGAGGAGCAGGAGCTTGCCTTCGAGAGCACGATTAAGAACGTCGACGAATATTTGAGCTATCACGCGGCGGAGCTTAAGCGGATTCTGATTAAGCACAACGGGAAGACTTGCGAGGTGCCGTTCGTCAACGGGATAACGCTTGAGCTGTTCGGGAAGTTACTGCGCGAGCAGAATATTATCGGCAAGAGCGTTTCGGCGACGAGCGTTGCCCGCAAGAATTTTTTGGACGTGCGCGACGGGCGAATTTACTTGTGCGACGAGGAACGTTTGAGCGAGCTTTATGCCGAGGCGACGGGCAACCTCAACGGCTATTTTTGGCAGAACGACGATAAGACCGTGTCGATTTTCGTCAAGCACGACGGCAACCTGTTTGAAATTTCGTTTATCAACGGGATGCCGCTGAGTTTGTTCGAGTTGCTCCTGCGCAACGCAAACATAATCGGCAAGAAAGCTTCGGCGGTAAAGGTGGCGGCGAACAGCCTGCTTGCGATTCGGGACGAGCGCGTTTGGCTTATGGACGAGGACGAATTGGCGACAGCGCAGGACGATTTGGAGACGAACGTCGACGCCTATTTGAACGCGCACGCGTTGGACATTCGCACGACCAAAATCCTGCGCGGCGGGCAAGTGCATTCGATACCGTTCGTGGCGGGAATGCCGCTTAAAGTCTTCGGCAAGCTCCTGCGCGAGCGACACATCATCGACAGGACGGTATCGGCGGAAAAAGTCGCGGTAAGCAACGGCTTGACGGTGCGCGACGAAAAAGTTTTTAAGGGGGCGGCTTCATGAAGATTATCGAGCCGAGCGTCGAGCTTGTTGAGGACTTCGACGCGGCGGCGATTATGCGCAAGTTGGAACGGGCGGGGCGCGTCTGCTACAAATCCGAGGGCAACATCAAAGCCGACAGCGCGGAGAAATTTATTCGCGGGATAATCAAGCGCGGGCATGAATCGGTTATCGAACACGCGGCGGTTTCGTTCAAGATTATCTGCGATCGCGGCGTCACGCACGAGCTTGTTCGCCACAGAATAGCCAGCTACAGCCAGGAGAGTTCGCGTTATTGCGACTACAGCGCGGGGAAATTCGGCGGCGAGCTTACGTTTATCAAGCCGTGCTTTTGGCGCGAGGACGACCCGAATTATCGGCTGTGGCTGGAGACAATGGCGCACGTCGAGGCGAATTACTTGGCACTGCGAGCGGGCGGGGCGCGTCCAGAAGAGGCGCGTTCAATCTTGCCCAATTCGCTCAAGACGGAGATATTCGTAACGATGAATCTGCGCGAGTGGCGGCACTTCCTGCGCTTGCGGACGGCTAAGGCGGCGCATCCTCAAATGCGGGAAGTCGCGCTGAAAATCTACGCGATATTGGCGGAAAAATTGCCGGCGGTCTTCGACGACCTCAAGCCGGCGGAGGAGGTTATAACATGAAAATCACGATTGGCAGCGACCACGGCGCGGTTGACCTCAAGGAGGCAGTCAAGCGGGTTTTGGCTGAGTTCGACGGCGTGGAGGTTAAAGACGTGGGCACCTTCGGCACCGAGGCGGTTGACTACCCCGATATTGCCGTGAAGGTTTGCGCGGACGTGACGAGCGGCGCGGCTGACAGGGGCATCGTCCTTTGCGGCACGGGCATTGGCATTTCCATGGCGGCGAATAAAATTCACGGGATACGCTGTGCGCTGTGCAATGACGTTTACTCCGCGCAGATGAGCCGCGAACATAACGACGCCAACGTTTTGGCAATGGGCGGGCGCGTGCTCGGCTTCGGCGTGGCAGGTAAAATCGTTCGCGCTTGGCTGACGACCGAATTTGCCGGCGGACGTCACGAGCGGCGGGTTAATAAAATCATGGCGTTGGAAAATCACTGACGCCCGAAAAATTTTGCGTCCCGAAGTCGACGAGGCTTCGGGATTTTTTTCAGCTTGTCAAGTAAATTAAAGCGTGGTAGAATTTCGCCGAAAATTTAAAGGCGTGGTGAGCAGATGATTAGCGAATTGGCGCGAGCAAAAATAAATCTGACGCTTGACATCTTGGGCTTGCGGGCGGACGGCTATCACGAAGTGTCGATGATATTGCAGACGATTGAACTTGCCGACGAGCTGACGCTTAGCAAATCGGACGCTGTCAGCTTGACGGTAGACGGCGGCAACAACGTTCCGAGCGACGAACGTAACTTGGCGTGGCGGGCGGCTTTGGAGCTTCAAAAATTCTGCGGCAAAAATTTTGGTGTGGCGATACGTCTCAAGAAAAATATCCCCGTCGCGGCGGGATTGGCGGGCGGCTCTGCGGACGCGGCGGCTGTCCTGCGCGGACTCAATCGTCTTTACGAGCTGAACTTGACCGACGAAGACCTCCGCACAATCGGCGCACGTATCGGCTCCGACGTTCCCTTTTGCGTAAGCGGCGGCACCTGTCTTGCCGAAGGGCGCGGCGAAATTCTGACGCCCCTCGCTCCGCTTAAAAAGTTTAACGTCGTCCTTGCCAAACCCGACGCCGAAATTTCTACCGCGTGGGCTTATCGCGCTTACGACGCCGCTCCCGCGCAGATTCATCCGCCGACCAAAACCATTGTCGCGCAACTTGCCAAAGGTGACTGTGACGCGGCGTTTAAAAACTTCGGCAACGTCTTGGAGGGCGTCGCGATAAGTAAAGTTCCCGCCATAGCCGCCTACAAGCGCAAGTTCCTCGCCGCCGGCGCAAGTGTCGCCCAAATGAGCGGGAGCGGCGCAACCGTTTTCGCGCTGACCGACGAGGCGCACCTTAGGCAAGTCGCCGCCGCTGTCGACTCCGCGCAGATTTTTATTACACAGACTTTAAGTAAGGAAGATTGACGATGAGCAAGAGACTGGAACCGATAACGATAGACAGCTACCAGCCGCTCCGCGAAACGGTTTGCGAGGCACTGCGCGACGCGATAAGGCGCGGGATATTGGAGCCGGGCGAACGACTCATGGAGGTGCAACTTGCCGAGGAACTGGGGATAAGCCGCACGCCCGTCCGAGAGGCAATTCGCAAGCTCGAACAGGAGGGCTACGTGATAATGTTGCCGCGCCGGGGAACCTACGTATCGGACGTATCGGTCAAAGACGTTAAGGAAATTTTTGAGATACGTTCGGCACTCGAATCGCTGGCGGCAGAGTTGGCAACATTGCGCATAGAACCCGACGAACTCGACAAACTCCGCGCCCTGCTCACCGAAATCGAAGGGCAAATCGAACGCAAGGCAGGCATGGATAAAATCGTCGCCACGGACGTTAAGTTTCACGGACTGCTGTATCAAGTAAGTCGCAACGAACGGCTCGTGGCGATAATAAGCAACTTAATGGAGCAACTCGCACGTTTCCGCACGCTGTCAATGTCGTACCCCGGACGCCTGCAGGAAACATTGGCGGAACATCGGGCAATGGTCGAGGCGATAGCGGCGGGCGACGAGGACGCGGCTCGCAACGCCGCCGAACGCCACATGGAGCAGGCGGAAGAAACTTTGCTCAAAGCCATGCGGAAACACACTAAATAACGAACGGGAGGTAAGTTTATGTTGGAAACGCTGATATTGGCGGCGGGCAAAGGTACGCGCATGAAAAGCAAATTGCCCAAAGTCTTGCACAAAGTCGGCGGCAAGCCCATGCTTCAACACGTCGTCGACGCGGCTAAAAAGGCAGGCTCAAGCCGCGAGGTCGTGGTAATCGGAGCGGGCGCGGAGCTGGTCGAGAAATCTGTTAAGGATGTCGAATTCGTCCTGCAAGCCGAACAACTCGGCACGGGACACGCGGTTATGTCGGCTAAGGAAAAATTTGCGGCGTCGAAAGGCACCGTTTTAATTTTATGCGGCGATACCCCGCTGTTGACGGGCGAATTGCTTAAAAATTTCACGGCGGCTCATGAAGAGTCCAAGAACGCGGCGACCGTTTTAACCGCCAAAATGCCCGACGCCACCGGCTACGGCAGAATCCTCCGCGACACCGACGGCACCTTACAAAAAATCGTCGAGGAAAAGGACGCCGACGAAATCGAGAAAAAAATTCACGAGGTCAATGCGGGCGTCTACTGCTTCGACGTGCAAAAACTTTTCGACGCGCTGACTAAGGTCACCAACGACAACGCGCAGGGCGAATACTATCTGCCCGACGTGCTGCCTGTCCTCAAAGACGCGGGCGAACGGATTGGCGCGTTCACCGCCGAATACGCCGTCGAGACGCTCGGCATAAATACCCGCGTCCAGCTTGCCGCCGCCGACAGAGCAATTCGCATGCGCAAGGAGCAAGCCCTTATGGAGGCGGGCGTCACGATTATCGACCCCAATACGACCTTCATTGACGACGAGGTTCAAATCGGGCAGGACACCATTATTTACCCGAACACCTACATTGAGGGCAAGACCGTTATCGGCGAGGACTGCGCAATCGGTCCGAATATCCGCTTTACAAATATGATTGTCGGCAACAAGGTCACGGCGCAATTCAGCTATTGCCACGAGGCGGAGATTTGCGACGGCGTGACGCTCGGACCTTACGTGCATATCAGACCCGGCACGACCATTGGCGAAAACGTCAAAATCGGCAACTTCGTCGAGGTCAAGAACTCCAATGTCGGCGAAGGCTCCAAGCTCCCGCATTTGCAATACATTGGCGATACCGACGTCGGGGCGGGCGTCAATATCGGTTGCGGAACGGTCACTTGCAACTACGACGGCAAAAAGAAATATCGCACGACGATTGGCGACAACGCGTTTGTCGGGTGCAATACTAATCTGGTTGCGCCGGTGAACGTCGGCGAGGGCGCGTATATCGGAGCCGGTTCCACCATTACAAAGGACGTGCCCAAGGATAATCTTGCCATAGCTCGCGCCCGCCAAACCAACATCGAGGTCTGGAACGATAAGCGCAAGCTCTCTTAAGGGGGAAGAATTTTTTATGAACTTAGTGATTTGGGTGCAATACGACACCGTTGCCACGCAGGACAAGGCTAAGGAGCAAAATTATCTGCGTCAAGCCTTCGCCGCCCTCGACAAGCCCAAGGGCAGCGTCAATCTGCGCGGAGTCGTCGAATCCGTTCCCATGCCGATTAACAAGCTCAACAACGTTATCGACAAGCGCGAACTTGCAGGCGTCGATTGCGATTTAATCTTGGTGACGGGGCATGACGTAGACCTCGCGCCGATTTTGGCTGAAGCTGAGGCTCTGGGCGTCGACACAAGTAAATTTGTCCTCGACCGCACGGTATGCTTGCCGGGCTTCACGCTTGAGAAGTACGCCGCGCTCCGCAAAGCTGACCTGTCGATTCTGTCAATGGGCTGGTGGGCAGGCATAGCGTATCACAAGCTGGGGTTGCCCGTGCTGTCACCGACCGTCGGCATGTACACGAGCGAGGAACATTTTATGAACTTCCTGCCGGAGGCGCGTTGGCACCTCAAGAAAGATTTGCACTTCGAGCGCACGGAATACAACGCCGATTTGGGCTTGAGCTACCCGATTTTTTGGCTGGACGGCACGCAATGGTTCATGAACGGTTTCACGAGCGACGCCGAGGCTTTGGAGGCGTGGAACGAGCGCAAAGCTAAGATTAACTGGTCGAACGTCCTGATAACCATGCACACTTCCAGCCCCGCCGTTTTGGAGCGGTTTGACTGTCTGCCCTACCCGAAGAAAGCTTGCTTCGTGCCTTTCGAGACGGAGCTTGAGTCGGGCTTTTATGTCAATCCCGCGCTCTGCGGCGGTAACCTGTTCCAAGCGGCGGAAGGTATCATCAAGGGCGACGTTCAAGCTTATGACGTTTGGGATTTGCTACTCTACGGCAAGAAGACGCCGCTTAAATAAACTTTGGGGGAGCTGTTCAAATGAGCACCAAAAACAGCATTGACGAGATTGGGAATTTCTGCTTGATGACGGGCAACGCCAATCCGGAACTTGCGCAGAAGATTGCCGACCACATGGGCGTTAAAATCTTCGATACGTTCGTCGGTCGCTTCAACAACGGCGAGTCGCAAGTCATGATTAGCGACAGCATTCGCGGCAAGGATATTTTCATCATTCAGCCGACGAGCCAGCCCGTCAACGATAACTTAATGGACTTGCTGATTATGGCGGACGCCTGCAAGCGGGCTTCGGCGCACAGTATCACCGCCGTCGTGCCCTATTACGCCTACGCCCGCCAAGACCGCAAGACACGCGGTCGCGAACCCATTTCCGCCAAGTTGGTTGCCAATCTCATGGTTGCGGCGGGCATGACACGCGTTATCACCGTCGACCTCCACGCGGGGCAGATTCAAGGCTTTTTCGATATTCCCGTCGACCACCTCAAGGCGGCTCCCGTCCTCGCCGACTACTTCCGCGAACAGGATTTCGGCAATGATTTGGTCGTCGTATCGCCCGACCTGGGCGGCGTCACGCGTGCCCGCGAACTTGCCGATTATCTCAAGGCTCCTATCGCCATTATCGAAAAGCGGCGTCCGCGTCCCGGCGAGGCGGAGGTTATGAGCATTATCGGCGACGTGAACGGCAAAATCGCGCTTATGGTTGACGACATCGTTGACACGGCGGGCAGTCTCTGCGAGGGCGCGAAGGCTCTGCGCAAGCTCGGCGCGAAAAAGGTTATCGCCGCCTGTACCCACGCCGTCCTCAGCAAAAACGCCGTCGAGCGAATCGACAATTCCGACATAGGGCAGCTCGTCATTACCGATACAATTCCCTTGCCGCCCGATAAGCATTCGCCCAAAATTACCGTGCTCAGTATGGCGGGAGCTATCGGCGACGTTATCTTGAACATTCAATCGCACCGTTCGGTAAGCGTGTTGTTTAGATAAAGCTTTTAGCTGTCAGCTTTTAGGTTTTGGCTGAAAGCTGAAAGCTCAACCACTAAAAGCTAATAACGGGCGGGCAATTAGCTCGCTCGATTTTGTTTGGAGGAGGAGTTTATATGCCGTCCCCGCCAAATATCGAAATGCTTTGGGAACAACTGCAGGATATGAAAACCGAAATTAAAGAACTCAATCAGCGCATGGACAGGCTCGAAACCCGTTTGGACAACATCGAGACTTGTCGAAATAACTCGGGCGCAAAGCGGCGGCTCCTGCCAAACATTTCAAGCCTTGACTTGTGGTATATCAGCGTTGCGCTCGGCACAATCTACGCATTGATTCTCAAGTAAAGTATGGGAGGAAATTTTATGTCAGTTGAAAAATTGCAGTTCCAAGCCGAAACCAAACGGCTCCTCGACCTCGTGGTCAATTCGATTTACACCAACAAGGAAATTTTCTTGCGCGAACTCATCTCCAATGCCAGCGACGCCCTCGACAAGCTCCGCATTGAAGCTTTGACTAACGCCGACCTCGCGGGCGATACCGAATCCGAAATTTTTATCGTCCCCGACGCCGCCACCAAGACAATCACAATCAGCGACAACGGCATTGGCATGAGCCGCGACGAGGTCATCAACAACATCGGCACTATCGCCAAGAGCGGCACCAAGGATTTTCTGGATAAGATTCGCGAGGCGGGCAACGCCGCCGCTCAAGAGCTTATCGGTCAATTCGGCGTGGGCTTTTATTCCGCGTTCATTGTCGCCGATAAGGTCGAGTTGCTTACGCGCAGGGCGGGCACCGATTCCGCCGTCAAGTGGACGAGCGACGGCGCGGGCGAATACGAGCTGGAAGATTGCGCCAAAGACTCAGCCGGCACGACGATTATCCTGCACCTTAAGCCCGAATTCTGCGGCGACGACGAATACGACTTCACCGACGTTTACGAGATTGAGCGGCTTGTCAAGAAGTACTCCGACTTTGTGCGCTATCCGATTAAGATGAGCTTTGAGGTCAAGGATAAGCCCGACGACGAGCCGACGATTGAGATTCGCACGGTCAATTCCATGAAGCCGCTTTGGACGCGCAGTAAATCCGAGCTTAAGCGCGAAGACTACGACGAATTTTTTAAGCAGCAGTTGCACGAGTGGGAGGCTCCGATTGAGATTTTCCACGTCAAGGCGGAGGGCACCGTCGAATACACCGCGCTCCTTTGCATACCCAAGCACGCCGCGCAGAATCTGTACTATTCCGACTACGAGGCGGGCTTGCAGTTGTATTCGCGCCACGTCTTCATTATGGACAAGTGCAAAGACTTCCTGCCCGATTGGTTGCGGTTCATGAAGGGCTTGGTTGATTCGCCCGACCTGCCGCTGAACATTTCCCGCGAGGTGCTTCAGCAGAGCCGCGAGGTCAAAGTTATCGGCAAGGCGTTGGAAAAAAATATCCTCAAGCAACTGGGCAAGCTGCTCAAGGACGAGCGCGACAAGTACGAGGAATTTTGGCGCGAGTTCGGCAAGTCAATCAAGCTGGGCGTGTACAACAGCGTATTTGACGCGAAGGCTAAAGACGCCCTTAAGGATTTGCTGTTGTTCCAAACGTCCAAGGAGGGCAAGTTGGCGACGCTGGCTGAATACGTGGAGCGCATGCCCGAATTCCAGAAAAAAATCTACGTGGCGGTCGGCAAGGATAAAGCGGCGATTGAACAGTTGCCGCAAATGGAGCTGTTGCGCGAGCGCGGGCTGGAGGTTATCTGTTTAACCGACCCCGTCGACGAGTTCGCGCTTGAGGCTCTGCACTCCTACGCCGATAAGGAATTCCAATCGATAACCCGCGAAAACTTCGAGCTGGACGATGCCGAGTCGCAAAAAGTCAAGGCGGAGGTCGAAGAAATTGCCAAGACGCGTGAAGACTTGCTTAAGGACGTCAAGGAGGCAATCGGCGAGGCGGTTCACGAGGTGCGGCTGACTTCGCGGCTCAAATCGGGCGCGGTGTGCCTCGTGACGGGCGCAAATTCGCCTTCGCTGTCCATGGAAAAAACGTTCGCGGCGATGAACAATCCCTACTTCAAGGCGACGCAAATCCTGGAGCTTAACCCGAATCATGCGGTGTTCAAAAAGCTGGAGGGCTTGCACGCGCAGGGCAAGGACACGCCGGCGTTCAAAGACCTGTGCACGACGCTTTACGCTTTGGCACTGCTGATAGAGGGCGTCATGCCGAACAATCCCGCCGACCTTGCAAACAAAATCACCGACCTGCTCACGAAATAAATCTGCGCGGATTCAAAAAAATTATCCCCCGCAATTTCGCAGGGGATTTTTTATTTGGCAAGCGACCAGTTTGCGCCGCTGTGAATGTCGACGATAAGCGGCACCTTCAGCTGTATGACGCCCTCCATTGCCTCGCGCAAAATCCGTTCGACCTCCGCCAACTCCGAATTTTTAGCCTCGACTGCAAGCTCGTCGTGCACCTGTAGGAAATCCTTGCGGATTCAAAAAAATTATCCCCCGCAATTTCGCAGGGGATTTTTTATTTGGCAAGCGACCAGTTTGCGCCGCTGTGAATGTCGACGATAAGCGGCACCTTCAGCTGTATGACGCCCTCCATTGCCTCGCGCAAAATCCGTTCGAC
>CALFJE010000058.1 GCA_937877545.1 uncultured Selenomonadales bacterium
TTGACGTTGACGTTGCGGCGAAGACAGTCACGCTTGCGAAGGGCAACCTCACGGGTGCGAATGTCACCTTCAGCGCGAACGAAGGCGACTATAAGTTGGCAGTTGCAGACGACGTAACGGCTCCTGTAACGACACCGGGCGGCTTCGTTGACCTGACCTACAAGTCGGGCGGCAACACCGAAGGTTACGAGCTTGCAAGCGACGGCACGAGCATTACTTACACGGCGGCTCAAGACGCAACCGACCTGTTCACGCTCACCAACGTCACCGATACCTCCAGCATTGACGTTGACGTTGCGGCGAAGACAGTCACGCTTGCGAAGGGCAACCTCACGGGCGCGGATGTCACCTTCAGCGCGAACGACGGCGACTATAAGTTGGCAGTTGCAGACGACGTAACGGCTCCTGTTGAAACCGACGCAGGCTTCGACGGCTTGGCTTACAAGACGGCAGGCACCACCGAAGGCTACACCCTCGCCAACGACGGCAAGTCCCTCAGCTACACGGCGGAAGTTTCCGGCGATACGCTGTTCACAATCAGCGGTCTCAAGGACAACATCACCGCCTTGACGCTTGACGGCACGACCATCAAAGCGAACGACGCGGCAGTCGGCACCTACACCGAAGACACGTTGACAATCGATACCGACGCAGTCAAGAAAGACGCTTCGACGGCGGTTAAGCTCGACATTGCGGGCTTGGCAGGTCAGGCGATGACGATTGACGGCTTCGAGGAGATTGAAGGCTTCGACTTCGAGTCGCATACGCTTACGGGCACGCCCACGAATACCGCTCAGAGCGGCAACAACCTCGTTATCACCACCGAAGACGGCGACATCACGCTGGTTGACGGCAGGAGCGCGACGGTCAGCTTGACGGCGGGCGATAAGAGCTACACGGCTTCGCGTCAGAGAATCACCGACGTTACGAACGCCTCGGCTCAGAGCGTATCCCTCATGGCGGGCTTCACGGCTACGAGCTTTGCGGTAACCGACGATATGGTTGCAGTAGACGGCACCAAGGCAAGCGGCACCAAGCTCACCCTCGGCGCGTCGAAGAACACCAAGGGCGCGTCTCTTACCGGTGCGACGGATGTCGTCAACAACATCACGGGCGGCACCGGTAACGACACCATAACCGGCGGCGGCGTCAACGATAACCTCAAGGGCGGCGACGGTTCCGACGTGTTCGTCCAAACGGCGGGCACCGATACAATCATCGACTACACCGAGGGCGAAGATGTCATTCAACTTGCAAGTGCTTTGACTGACGTGGCAGCGGGCAACAACAACGTCTCCTTGACGACGGCAACCGGCACCATGATCGTCAAGAACGGCGAGGGTCAAGCTATCACCACGTCCGTTGACGGCACGGAAACCACTGCTTACTACCTCAAGAATGCTCCGACCGATACCGCAGTTGACGGCGATAATCTCGTTGTCACCACAGCGGACGGCGACTTCACTCTTACGGGCGCAGCAAGCAAGACTTCCACCGTCATTGCGACGGATAACGATAAGACCTACACCGTCAGCCAGAGCAAGATTGTCGACATCACCGACGCGACGGCAGAAAAGGTGACGTTGACGACGGGCTTCACTGCGGCGAACTTCGCATTTGCGGAGAACACCGAAGCGGTCGACGCCTCCAAGGCAAGCAGCGAAAGCTTGATGATTGGCGCGAGCAAGGCGACGGTCGGCGTAGAACTTACGGGTGCGCCCGAAGTTAAGAATACGTTGGTCGGCAGTGCTTACGACGATACAATCACGGGCGGCGGCGTAAACGACTTGCTCAAGGGCGAAGGCGGCAAGGATCTCTTCGTACAGAGCGCGGGCACCGATGTTGTCACGGACTACACCGAGGGCGAGGATGTCATTCAGTTGGCAGACGAGCTCACGGCAGTTCAAGTGGCAAAGACGGGCGCAGTCTCCTTGACGACGGCAACGGGTACGATGGTTGTCAAAGACGGCGCGGCTAAGGCTATCACGACCAAGGTTGGCGCGGACGGCGAAGAGACCACGTCTTACTACCTGCGGACTGCTCCGACAGATTCCAAGGCGGACGGCTCCGACCTCATAGTCACGACGGCAGACGGCGACTTCACGATTGCGGGCATGGCCGGCAAGACCATAACCCTCGGCGTGAGCGATAAGACCTACACCGTCAACAGCTCCAGAATTACCGACATCACCGACGCAGAGGCTCACACCGTAACCCTGACTTCGGGCTTCACGGCTACGAGCTTTGCGGTAACCGACGAAATGGTTTCCGTCGACGGCACCAAGGCAAGCGGCACCAAGCTCACCCTCGGCGCGTCGAAGAACACCAAGGGCGCGTCTCTTACCGGTGCGACGGATGTCGTCAACAACATCACGGGCGGCACCGGTAACGACACCATAACCGGCGGCGGCGTCAACGATAACCTCAAGGGCGGCGACGGCAAAGATGTCTTTGTCCAAACGGCGGGCACCGATACCGTTATCGACTACACCGCAGGCGAGGATGTCATCCAGTTGGCGAGTGCTTTGACCGAATTGCCGACTGTTACGAGCAGCGGCAACGTCCAGCTCAAGACGGCGACCGGCACGGTTGTTGTCAAAGGCGGCGCAGGACAGGCTATCACCTACAAGATTGGCGCGAACGGCACGGAAGTCACCGAGA
Source organism: uncultured Selenomonadales bacterium (assembly GCA_937877545.1). Classification (GTDB taxonomy): domain Bacteria; phylum Bacillota; class Negativicutes; order Selenomonadales; family Selenomonadaceae; genus Quinella. The sequence continues at coordinate 2,662 of CALFJE010000058.1, forward strand.
CCTTCTACGCAGACAGGGGTATCCCGACCGACGCGACGGTAAGCGGCTCCGACCTCGTTGTCACGACGACCAAGGGCACCTACACCGTGGGCGCGGCGAACGATACCGCTACCATGAGCTCCGACGGCAGAACTTACACCGTAACCAAGCAGAGAATCACCGACATCACCGACGCAGACGCTCAGAGCGTAACCTTGACTTCGGGTTACACTTCCACGAGCTTCGGCTTCACGGCGGAAATGGCGGCGGTCGACGCGAGCAAGGCTAACGGCACCAAGTTGTTGGTCGGCGCGAGCAAGGCAACTCAAGGCGTCGAGATAACCGGCGCGGCGAACATTGCCAACACTCTTGCGGGCGGCAGTTACGGCGACACGCTCAAGGGCGGTTCCGCAAATGACGTACTCAAGGGCGGCGAAGGTACCGATGTCTTCGTGCAGACGGCAGGCGTTGATACCATCACCGACTACGAGACGGGTACGGATGTCATCGAGCTGGCAAGCGCATTGACGGCAAGCGCGGTCACGACGAGCGGCGACGTCCGCTTGACGACGGCGGAAGGCGCAATTGTCATCAAGAGCGGCGCAGGCAAGGCGATAACCTACCGTATCGGCGACGGCGAAGAGATCACCGCGTACTACCTCAAGAGTGCTCCGACCGACACCAGGGCGGACGGTAATGACCTTATCGTCACCACGGCGGACGGCGAGTTCACGCTTGCGGGCGCGGCGAACTACACCACGCAAATCGGCGTCGGCACCAAGACCTACACCGTTTCCAAGCAGAGAATCACTGACGCAACCAACGCGGCGGCTCAAAGCGTCACCCTGACTTCGGGCTTCACTGCCACAAGCTTCGGCTTCACGGCAGAGATAACCGCCCTCGACGCCACAGACGCGGCAAGCTCCAAGTTGTTGGTCGGCGCAAGCAAGGCGACGGTCGGCGTGGCTATCACGGGCGCGGCAGACGTTGTCAACACGCTGGCGGGCGGCGCGTTCGGCGATACGCTTACGGGCGGCTCCAAGAACGACGTGCTCAAGGGCGACGCCGGCAAGGATGTCTTCGTCCAGACGGCGGGCACCGACACCATAACCGACTACACGGCGGGCGACGATATTATCCAGTTGGCAAGTGCTTTGACGGCAACACCGGTTCTCTCCGGCACGAACGTACGCTTCACCACGGCAGAGGGCACGGTTATAGTCAGAGACGGAGCCGACAAGGTAATCAGCTACCGTGTGGGCGCGAACGGCGCGACGCAAACCTATTCGGCGAGCGCGGCGGACATCTACGCAGGCTCGGCAAGTGCGCTGTGGGGTACCGACGACGTCGAGGATACCTTCGTATTCGGCGGCGGCAACGATACCATCTACAACTACGGCGCAGAGGACGAAATTGCGCTTGAAGGCTACAGCTTGACCGACCTGGTCAACAACGCTCCTTCGGTCAGCGGCTCCAATGTTGTCTTCGACTTCGGCGGCGGCAATACGTTGACTATCGACGGCAAGGCGGGTTCCGACATCAACTTCTCCGACGGCTCCACCTTCACCGGCGACGGCAACAAATATTCCAAGAAGTAAAATCCCAAGCAGGGTAACCTGCGCGGAATAAAAAATCAGGCAGCTCCGAGAAATCGGGGCTGTCTTTTTATTTAGGGATTAGGAATTAGGAATTAGGGGGTGTTTCGAGCAAAAAAAAATCCCTCCGCATTGGGAGGGGCAGAAAATATTTTGAACGTTCGATTAAAATTCGTAGTAGTCGAGCGATTTGATTGCGAGTTTGCCGTCCACCGGCTTAAAGACGATGTTGTCGGAACCTTCCTGCGGATAGACGCGAGTCGACATAACTTCGGAGCCGTCATTGATGAAAATTTCAATCGCGGATTTGTCGAGGAAGATGCGGAACTTGAGATTGCCGTCGAAGGGTTGCAAAATGACCTTGCGAACGCCTTTACCGCCCTCAATCGTCTGGTCGCGGTTAAGCTCAATGACGGGTTTGCCTTCTTCGGGATAGAGCCTGACGAGCGTCTTTTCCTTGTCACTGCTGAAGAGTTCAAAGTCGAATTTGGGAGTTTCTTTAACGTCGACCTCGAAGAGCAATTCGCCGCAAGTGCCTTTAACGCCGTCAAGTTGCGTTTCCTTATCGAGCACGAGGTCTGTGTAGTGAACGCCTTCGCCGCGCATGCATTCGAGTTCTTTCGGCGGAATGGTGAAAACTCTGTCGTCTTTGTAAACCAGTTCGCGGGGAATGGTGAGCATGGTTGCCCAGCCGTCTGCCTGTTCGGGGAAGGGACTTTGCCACGCAGCCATCCACGCGATAATGAAGTAACGCCCTTCGGGGTTTTTCATCATTGTGGTTGCGTAGAAGTCGAAGCCGTGGTCGAACGTGAAGAAGTCGCCGCGATAGAATACGCCCTGGTCGTAGTCGAGGGTACCAATCATGTAGCCGGCTTGGTGAATGTTGTGGAACATGTAGCCTTTATACGGGACGTGTTGCGGCGAAGTGATCATGACGTACTTGTCGCCGAAATGCGCAAAGCCGGGGCATTCCCACATGGTGCCTTCGGAGTAGTCGGGCTTGGAAATGGCGACGACGGATTTAAATGTCCAATCGAAGAAGTTATCGGACTCGAACAGGACGATTTGCGTGCGGGAGCGATCGCGAATTCTGTTGCCGATTACGCAGTAATATTTGCCGTTGTGATCCCAAATCTTAGGATCGCGGAAGTCGATATTGGCGATAATCGGGTGATCGTTCGGAATGTCGATGACGGGATTCTTTTCGTACTTCGTGAAGTTGATGCCGTCCTCGGAATACGCAAAGCACTGACGCTCGGTGACGTTGCCGCCGCCTGCACTGCCGGAAGGATTGTAGCCGGAAGGATTGGCGGAAGCATTGACGCCGCCCTCGCCGTTGAATCTTTGCGACGTGTACATAAGCCAGAGCTTGCCTTCAAACTCATAGCCGCAACCGCTGAAGCAACCGTCCCAGTCGTACCACTCATGCCCCTCGGAAAATGCGCCGGGCGTTATGGCAATCGGCTGATGTTCCCAATGGCAAAGGTCTTTACTCGTGGAGTGACCCCAGTGCATGGGACCCCAGTTCACGGAATACGGATGATGTTGATAGAAAATGTGATACTCGCCCTTGTAGTAGGAGAAGCCGTTCGGGTCATTGAGCCAACCGATAGGCGGCGCGACGTGATACTTGGGATACCATTTTGACTCTTGACATTTTTTAGCTGCCACAGGGTCTAATTTCTTATCTAACATTCTTAACCCACCTCCGCCGCTATTCTAAGTTAGAAAAGCCTTAAAGTCAACAGAAAATCTTTGGCAAACACAGAAAATTTTGATACAATGCCCGAAAACTTTTGGAGGTAATTTCATGCGACGAATATTTTTCCTGTTAATAACGCTGATAGTCTTGACGGCTTCGGCGTCCGCGCAGGAGCAACGTGACGTTGCATCCAATAAGTGTCCGTAACCAAAAAAAATTTCGGGAGGTAATTTCATGCGACGAATATTTTTCCTGTTGGCAACGCTGATAGTCTTGACGGCTTCAGCGTCCGCGCAGGACAAGACGATTTTGTACGTGCCGATAGACAATCGCCCGTGCAATCTGTATCAAGTGGTGCAAGTGGCTCAAAAACTCGGCTACGAAATTTTGACGCCGCCCGCCGACCTTATCGGCTCCAAGACTTTCAAAGGCGACCCCGATGAACTTTTCCTTTGGCTAGATGACAACGCCCCGAAAGCTCAAGCCGCCGTCGTTTCCACAGACGCTTTGCTTTACGGCAGTCTTGTAGCCTCGCGCACTCACGACTTGGACGCGCAAACAATTTTGGAACGCGCCGAACGTTTCAAGACTTTTCACGAGCTGTATCCGAGCTTGCCGATTTACGCCTTCGGGACGATTATGCGCACGCCGCGTTCTGGCAGCGCGTCCAGTGCCGAACCCGATTATTATAAAACTTACGGCGCGACAATTTTTAATTACACCGTGCTCCTCGATAAGCAGGAGATGAATAAACTTTCCGGCGGCGATAAGCGCAAGCTCAACCGATTGGAAGCCGACATTCCCAAGGAGTATCTGGACGATTGGTTTATGCGCCGCGCCAAGAATTCCGACGCCAACGAACGCTTTATCGAGCTGACGCGGGCGGGCGTCTTTGATTATTTCCTGCTGGGTTGCGACGACAGCGCGATGTATTCGCAGACGCACAGGGAGAGCCGTCACCTGACCGAGCTGGGCGCAGATTTGGGTAAAACCGCCTTTCAAGTCACGTCGGGCGCGGACGAGCTGGGCATGTTGATGATTGCCCGCGCCATTAACTACAGCATGAACGCGACGCCGTTTGTCTCCGTGCTTTACAACGCCGGCACCGGCGCGGACACCTTCCCCGCCTATTGCAACGAGCCGATTGGCGTTTCCGTTGACGCGGCGATTGTGGCGGCGGGCGGCTTGCAAATCCCCTCGCATGAACGCGCCGACCTTATCCTTGCCGTAAACACCCGCGAGGACGGCAAAACCTTCGAGGCTGCCGTCGCCAAAAAGAATAAGCTCAAACTGCGCGGCGACCTCAAGGATTTTCTTAAGCCCGTCAAAAAGCTCGTGGCGGCGGGGCGTCCCGTGGCGATAGCCGATATTTCCTTCGCCAACGGTGCCGATAACGCCTTGATGAATCAGATTAAGCGCGACGATTTGCAGTTCAAGATTCGAGCTTACGGCGGCTGGAACACCGCTACCAATTCGAGCGGCTTCCTAATCGGCGCGGGTGTGCTGACGCCCTACATGACGGACAAGGACGTTGCCGAGCTGTTGATTACGCGCTACCTGGACGAGTGGGCTTATCAAGCCAACGTGCGCAATGAGATTGTCGGCGCGAGCTACGGCATAGCGGGCGAGGGTACGCCTATGGATTTGAAGGAAAAGCTTCCGCCCTTGGAAAAGCTCCTCAACGAGCGCATGAGTGCCTTTGCCGCCGAGAATTTACGCTTGCCCAAAAAGTGGCGGCTTGAGGATTTGCAATTCCGTTTGCCGTGGCAGAGAACGTTCGAGTGCGAATCGCGCTTTAAACTTGTCGGCTGAACGGAGGATTTATGGCTGAGGAATTTTTATTGGCGGCATATTTGGCGGCGGTCAACGTCGTGACGTTCGGCTTGTTCGCCTACGATAAATATTGCGCGACGCACGATAACCGGCGCGTCCGCGAAAGCACGTTGCTGATTATGGCGGCGATTGGCGGAACGGTCGGCGCGGGCGCGGCCATGAAAATTTGCCGTCACAAGACGCGACACTTAAAATTTAAGTTCGGCGTGCCGCTCCTGCTTTCCGCGCAGATTATCCTAATCTTCGTGACCAATCCGGGCAATATCGTTGGGCGGCTGTTATCTTTCGTCCGATAATTGCGGCGGGGAATTTTTTTTGTTATCATAACGAAAAATTTTAAAGGAGAATTTATATGAGACAAGACAACCCTACGCTTAAACAAATGCTCGACTCCGAAACCATCAGACGCCGCTTTGAGGAGTTGCTTGACAAATCCGCGCCTTCGTTCATCTCGTCAATCCTGACGATTTTCAACAGCAACTCTAAGTTGCGCGAGTGTTCGCCGAATTCGATACTGAGCGCGGCAGGCATAGCGGCGGCATTGAAGTTGCCGATAAATCCGAGCCTGGGCTTCGCGTTCATCGTGCCTTACAAGGGCTTGGCGACCTTCCAAATGGGCGCAAAGGGCTTCGTGCAGTTGGCAATGCGCAGCGGACAATATCGGACGCTCCATGCGGGCGCGGTGCGCGAGGGGCAACTTAAGGAAATCGACTTCGTGACGGGCGAGATAATTCGCGGCGAAAAAATCAGCGACGAGATTGTCGGCTACGTGGCGTATATGGAGCTGATTAACGGCTTCACAAAGGCTCTTTACATGACGGTTGAGGAACTCTACGCGCACGCCGAGAAATATTCCATGAGCTACGCCTACGACCTCAAGCACGGCAGGAAGACCTCCGTCTGGTCTACCAACTTCGACGCCATGGCGCGTAAAACCGTGCTTAAGCGTTTGCTGAGCAATTTCGGCGTCATAAGCATAGACCAACAGAGCGCGGCATTGGCGACGGCGTTGCAAGCTGACCAGGCGGCTATCACCGAGGACGGTTTCCGCTACGTTGACAACGAGCGCGGCGAGGAGAAAATCGTCCCCTTCAACGAGATACTTGATTTGCCCGAAGCCGGCGACGACGAACCTCCCGCCGACGACGATACGGAGGATAATCATGATTGATAAAACTTTACAGCTGAACATGGCGACCGACGTGCTGAAGAAATTCCTGCCCGCCGAGATGATTGACGAGGCTTTGGCTGAACTCAACGCCGAAGTCAAAAAATCACCCGAAGCCGAGAAAATTCCCGCGCCCGTCGAGCCGACCAAAGTCTACAGCGCGGACGACAGGGCGGCGATTTTGGTTGAGGCTTTGCCTTATATTCGCGAGTTCCACGGCAAGACGATTGTTATCAAATACGGCGGCAACGCCATGGTCAACGACGAGCTTAAGGCGTCCGTCATGCAGGATATTGCGCTGATGAAGTTCGTCGGGATAAACGTAGTTATCGTGCACGGCGGCGGTCCGGAAATTACCGGCTTCCTTAAAAAGTTGGGCAAGGAAAGTTCGTTCGTGAGCGGATTGCGCGTCACCGACGAGGAAACCGTCGAGATAGCGGAAATGGTGCTTGCCGGCAAAATCAATTCGGAGATAGTGACGCTTTTGAATCGACGCGGGCTTAGGGCGGTCGGCTTGAGCGGTAAGGACGCCGATTTGATTCAAGCCGCCAAAAAGCTTGCCACGGTCTACGACGGCGGCGAGAAGACCAAGGTTGACATCGGCTACGTCGGCAAGGTTAAGCAGGTCAATATTCAGATTGTGCGCGACCTTATCGGGCAGGATTATGTTCCCGTCATTGCGCCGATTGGCGTGGGCGAGGACGGCTTGAGCTACAACATCAATGCCGATTACGTGGCGGCGGACATTGCGGGTGCGCTCAATGCTGAGAAACTTTTGCTCCTCACCGATACCGAAGGCGTCTACAAGAATTTTGAGGACAAGAGCAGTTTCATATCGACGCTTAAGGCTGACGAGGCGCGGGCGTTGATTAAAGACGGCGTGATAAGCGGCGGCATGATTCCCAAGGTCGAGGCGTGTTTGCGGGCGGTGGACAGCGGCGCGAATAAGGCTTACATCATAGACGGGCGGCTTCCCCACTCGATAATTTTGGAGCTGTTCACGGCGGCAGGGCTCGGCACGGAGGTCAAGTAGGGAGGCGATTGCTTTGAGAGTTGCAAATCACGTTCAGATTCAAAATCTGGTCAAAAGGCTTTTCCGCGAGACTTACGGCGTTGAAGACGATACGCTCTATCAAGACGCCGAACTGCGCGAGCGGATTCGTGGCGCGGTCAAGGAGTTACGTCTGTCCTATCAAAATTCAACGTGCATCACGAACTACGACGCGGAAGAGATTCGCAAGGCGTACATGATTGCTTACTATCCCTATTTCATCGTGCCCGCCGGCTACGTCGTGAGCAACCACGTTGTGCCGCACGCGCAGGCTGAAGCCGGCAACTGGACTTTTTTTGCCGCCGGTCCTTGCCCCGAACTTTTGGGCGTCGCTCGTATTCGT
>CALFJE010000059.1 GCA_937877545.1 uncultured Selenomonadales bacterium
TGGGCGTTAAGATAATCGCGCCGGCTATCGACCACGGAATCAGCGGCGAGACCACCACGGCGGAATTCTCAATCTGAATCGCGAAAACCTCTGCGCGGGGTTCGACTTTATTGCAAAGTTGATGCGTCAACATGATAGCGAGCGTCTGGTTGCAGGCAATCATGCTTGTTATAATCGCGGCGACGACCACGCTAAAAAACGGCGAAACTTTTTTGCCGAGGCTAATCATCAAATCCTGCAGGCGGTTCATGAAGCCCGTAGCTTGGAAAATGCCCGCGTAGCAACTTGATATGCACAGGATAGCCAGGACGTTCGCCATAGAAACGGCACCGCCGCCGCTCAGAATCGTGGCAAGCTCCGCGTCCGACGGGTAGTAGCCCAGCAGTGCAATCTCAGCCAGCTCGCCAAGTGATATGCCTTGAAGTTCAACGGCGATAACCGCGCAGGCTAAGATACTCGCGGCAATCATCAGCCGGACGCGCAACCTAAGCAGGCTCAGCACGACGATTAGGACGGCGGGAATAAGCACAATCGGGCTAAGGTCGAAGTTCCGAGCAAAAATTTCCTTGGCGTCAATTTCCACCCGGCCGCTTACAAAGACAATCCCCGCCACGTAATAAAACGCACTTGCCAATATCAGCGGGATTAGCGACGTGCGAATCATGCCGACGATATTTTTAAAAATGTCGGTGCGCGTCAAGGTCGCCACGAGCAATGCGCTGGTAGACATGGGCGAACACCTGTCGCCGAAGTAGCAACCTGATAAAATTGCGCCGCCCGTCAGCCAAATTGGTACGCCGAGGCTCTCCGCTATCGCCGCGCAGATTATGCCCATGGTCGCGCCCGTCCCGAACGCCGTGCCCGTCAACACCGAGATTAACGAGCACAGCCAAAACGACATCAGCAAGACAATCTCAGGCGTGAAGAAATTCGACGTGTAGAAGATTATCGCGGGTATGACGCCCGCCGCCCGCCAATACGCCGTTATTATTCCAATCAGCAACAGCGTTATCAAAATCGGTTTAATCGTTCGGACGCCCGTTTTCCACATGTCTGAGATTTGTCGCGGCGAATGCCCCTGCGCGGAAGCGTGGAGCGAAAAAATTATCAGCCCGAAACCCAGCGCGAACAGTATCGATTTGCCCGCCAATATGCACACGACCAGCGCGGCGGCGAATACTCCCATTAAAATAAATTCCGTCATGAAGTCTGCCTCCTCGCGCAAAATTTTAGCACGAACGTCAAGGAGGGGCGGCTCCGCGTCGAGTTCGATATTGCAAAAATCAAGGCGGCGGGTTATCCTGCAGTTACATGCAAAAAATTTCGGGCGGCGGCAATTTTATTACGACCGTCGTTTAAAGGAGGAGGCGCGATTTTTGTCGAAGATAATTTTTATCGACGTGGACGGGACGCTCGTCAACTATGAAAACGTCCTGCCCGACTCTGCGGTTGAGGCGATTCAATCTGCGCGGAGTAACGGGCACAAGGTCTATATCAGCACGGGGCGCAGTAAAGCCGAGGTCTACGCGAACATTTGGGACATCGGGCTTGACGGCATGATTGGCGGCAACGGTGCTTACGTCGAATCGGGCGGCGAGGTTTTGCTCCACCAAACCTTGACTGCCGCGCAGTGCAAACGCATTGTCGATTGGCTGAATCTGCGCGGATTGGAATTTTACTTGGAGAGCAACGGCGGACTCTTTGCGAGCGGGAATTTTGAGACGCGTGGCGCGGCGACCATCCGCGAGTATTGCGCGAGGAAAAATCGGGAGCCGGCGAGCGTCCGCGACATTTTCCCCGATATGATTTTCGGCGGCGAACTTTATCGCTCCGACGTCAACAAGGTCAGCTTTATCCTCGACACCTGCGAAGACTATCTGCAAGCCGCCAAAGATTTTCCCGATTGCAAAGTCGGGACGTGGGGCGGTGCGGGTGAGACGGCATTGTTCGGCGACTTCGGTGTCAAGGATATAGACAAGGCGCGGGCGATTGACTTTGTGCTGAATCATCTGCGCGGCGACAAAGCCGATACGATTGCCTTCGGCGACGCCACAGTTGATATACCGATGTTGGAGTATTGCGCAGTTGGCGTGGCTATGGGTAACGGCGGCGACGAGATTAAAAAAATCGCCGACTTCGTGACGGATTCGGTCGACGAGGACGGCTTGAGGAATGCTTTTATCAAACTCGGTCTGATTTGAGGAGGAATTGTTTATGGCGTTTCCGAAGAATTTTTTATGGGGCGGAGCGGTTGCGGCTAATCAAGTCGAGGGCGGCTATCGCGAGGACGGCAAGGGCTTGAGCGTGCCCGATATGCTTTTGGGCGGCGACGTGAATACTCCGCGCACATTCTGCCCGACAATCGAGGAGGGCGTCTTCTACCCTTCGCACACGGCGATTGACTTCTATCACCGCTACAAGGAGGACATCGCGCTTTTCGCCGAGATGGGCTTTAAGTGCTTCCGCTTTTCTATCAACTGGGCGCGTATCTTCCCCAACGGCGACGACGCCGCTCCAAACGAGGCGGGCTTGAAGTTCTACGAAAATGTTATCGACGAGTGCCGCAAGTACGGTATCGAGCCGCTTATCACGCTCAATCATTACGAAATGCCCTTCGAGCTGGTCAAGAAGTATCGCGGCTACTACAACCGCAAGACGATTGATTTGTTCGTTCGCTACGCCGTCACCTGCTTTGAGCGTTTCAAGGACAAGGTTAAGTATTGGCTTACGTTCAACGAAATCAATATGGCGTTTATGTCGCCGACGGTCAGCAATCTCTACAGCGTCGGCATTATTCAGGACGAGGATTTGAATCGTACCGCGCCCTGCAAATTCGACGAACTTAAGGACGTTCCGCAACAGCGTATCGAGGCGTTGCATAATCAATTCGTGGCTTCGGCTAAGGCGGTTATTGCGGGTCACAAAATCAATCCCGACTTTATGATTGGCAACATGATCTGCCACGTGACGCGCTACCCCTTGACGCCCAACCCCAAAGACATGTTGGAGACGCAGCGCACAGATAACCTTTGCAACGACCTTTGCGGCGACGTGCAAGTTCGCGGGGCTTATCCCTACTGCGCCAAGAAATTTTATCAAGACATGGGTATCGATACTGCCTTCATGGACAACGAGGAGGATAAGGCGATTCTGCGCGAGGGCAAGGTTGACTTCTACACGTTCAGCTATTACATGTCCAGTTGCGTCACCGCCGACAAGAACGCCGACCAAATCAGTGACAGTATGCTCGGCGGCGCGAAAAATCCCTACCTCAAGGCGAGCGATTGGGGTTGGCAGATTGACCCCGACGGCTTGCGTTGGACGCTCAATAAGCTTGCGTCGCGCTATCCCGGTACGCCGATTATGGTTGTGGAAAACGGCTTCGGCGCGTTCGATAAGGTCGAGGCTGACGGCTCCATTCACGACGACTATCGTATCAGCTATTTCCGCGAGCATATCAGAGCTATCGGCGAGGCTGTCGAGGACGGCGTTCCGCTTATCGGCTACACGACGTGGGGCTGTATCGATTGCGTGAGCGCGGGCACGGGGCAATACGCCAAACGCTACGGCTTTATCTACGTCAATCGCCACGACGACGGCACCGGCGATTTTGCCCGCAGTTGCAAAGATTCGTTCCATTGGTACAAAAAAGTCATCGCCTCCAACGGAGCCGACTTGACTTAAATCTGTATTGGCAATTTTAAACCCCGTCACGAAGGCGGGGATTTTTTAGTCTAAGTTTGCGTACCGCTTTTGATATGGCAGGCGATTTTGTGAGCTTGGCAAAAGGCAATAACCTGCGCGGAGCACGTGTTGTAAAAATCTTTGTGGTTGCGGAAGGCGGAGGTATCTTTGCTGTAGTTCGTGCGCCCGAAGATTATTTTGTCGACAAAAGCAATCGCCGACAGAATTTCCGTGAGGGTTTGAACGAGGATATTGGGTGTCGGATACGGCTCCATGCTAATCCACGTTTTACAACCCGCCTCGTGCAGGCGTTTCAATGCTGCGATACGTTCAAGATATGGAGCCGCGCCCGGTTCCATTCGCGCACGATAATCCTCGTCCAATGAAATCAGCGATATACCGTATTCGTTGGCGGGCAGTAAGTCGGCAAGTTCGGCGGGCAAAATTCCTTTGGACAGCACCGTAACTTTTATTCCCGCCGCGTTGAGCTTACGAATCGCCGCCAAACTCAGCGCGGCTATTTCGTCGAAGCCATACATGAAAGGGTCTGTCGCAAAGCAAAGCTGCACTGATTTAATCTTGTCCTTGAGACGCGGAATCTCTTTGTCGAGCAGTTCAAGCGTGTTGGCGACGATTTTGGGCGTGCACCACTCCTCATAGGTTTGCACTTGCCCGAAACGCTTTTTCATTAGGAACGCGTAGCAGGGATATTTGCACCCGTGCGAACAGCCCAGCACGTGATTCATCGTGTAATCACCGTACTCTACGCCGGTCTTGTAAAGCATGGTCTTGCGCGTTATGTATTCCAAACGATTCACCTCTGCGCGAAGTCAACGGTACTCTGCTTTACTTTGCAACGCCCCATCCGCTTAAGCTCGTCCGTTATGTCTTTTTTATAACCGTCTGTCGGGAAAACGGGATGCTTGTCGACTAAAGCCCAAATCTCTTGCTTAGAAACATCTTTTCTGCCCGCAAATTCTTGAACGATATAATCCGCAATGTCACAGACGTGATAGCACTGCTTGTCTTCGCCCGGCGTTTCAAAAAGTGATTGGTGTATTTCTCTGCCGTGAGTATTTTGGTTAGAGGACTTGCCGCCGAAAATATTCCACGCCGTCGTTTTGAACAACTTGAAACCTTTAACGTTCTTCGTGAAGAAAATGATGCTGTAAATCTGCGCGTTAGTCTTTATGAAAAACGGAAACGCCGCAAGATAATATTCGTGCTTCGTGAGGTTTCCAAGCCGTTCGATTATATCTTTGATAAGTTTGTCGTAAGCGTTCTTATCGCCGCGCAGGGTCGCAAGCTCTTCGATAGAGGTCAGATAAGTTTGTTCATACTTGTCGATTGTCTTGGGACGTGTGGCAACCGCAACCGCCCTTTTGGTATCGGAAACCATATGATTGAGTATGACTTCGCCCCAGCCGAAGAAATACGGCGCAAGAGCCTCCCAGTCTATTGAAGCCGTGTAAGGGTCATAAAAGAGCAAGTAGTGTAAATCGTTCAGACGCAGGAGCAAAGTCTTTAACGTCTTCAACAAATCGTTGCCGTCCTTGCATGTGAGATGGATTCGGAAGTTATCGGTGGCGGGCGGCAAATGCTTTTGCAGTTCCGCGATTTTGTCCGAATCATTATCGTTGAAATACAAAACGGCTTTCTTGCTCGGATAATTCTTCATGGCGTCCGCGATAATCCGTGCAACTCTAATCGGCGTGCCTTCAACGGGAGCTCCGTTATCGTCTTTATAAATCCCGTTGTTGCACATACAATCGATGAATACGACTGTCTTGCAATAAGGATTGTTCATAAGCTTGTGTATCCAATCTTTAACATAACCGGCAACAAGCTCAAACTTTTTCACGGTATGTGGATGCGCTAAGTTTTCATTCATCATTTTTGAGTACCTCCGAAATTTATTTTCAGTAAAATTTTTTAACAATAATATATCACAGAAATTGAATTGTTGCAATTTATACGGTATGCTTTGCACGGGAGGAGATTCATATGAGTGTTAAGGAATTCGTCAAACAGTGGGCAAACGTCGCGGGCGAACGCGCCA
>CALFJE010000060.1 GCA_937877545.1 uncultured Selenomonadales bacterium
AACGTCTCAATCAGCGGCGGCGCAGGCAACGACTCACTCTGGGGCGGCAACGGTGCCGAAACCTTCATTTACAGCGACGGCGACGGCAAAGATATGATCTTCGGCTTCGGCGACAACGATCTGCTTCAGATAACGGGCAACTGGACAGCCTCCTACTACAGCGGGTCGGGCAGAGTCGGTTTCAAAGTCGGCAACACCTACAGCGCGATTATTTTGGACAGCCCCACGGCTACAACGTTCAACATCAACGGCGAGGCTTATCAAGTCAGCGGCAACACTTTAGCCAAGAAATAAAATCTTAACGAACACTCTTAATCCCGTCGGAAGGTTCGGCGGGATTTTTTTATGCTATAATTTACCGCGACACGAAAGGAGCGAATTCTCATGGCAGAGAGCATAACGGGTTACTATTACAACTACGAATCGGGCAACGCGCAGATAACCGACTACAGCGGCGAAGATACCATTTACATAGCAGCGGGAGACATCGACACTTGGCACTTCGACGACAACGATTTGGTCTTCACTATCGGCGAAGGTTCCCTGCGCCTGACCAATATGAAAGGGCGCGTCGTCACAACCATGAACTCGGACAGCGTGACGACCTCCAAATTCTACGGCACCGAATACTCCGCGCAGGACGTTATTAAAAATCTCGTCGGGGCGTGGAGTAAAACCTTGCTGTCAGATACCGCCAAGCTCGACGAATCAATCAGGCTCTGTTCGCACTTCAATTCAATTCAAGAGGCTATCGACCAAATGGTTGCCGATTGCCGAAGCGCAGGCTCCGCCGACACCTTCCTTAAAAAATATTGCGGCATAATCTTAGACAACATCGACACGGGCGCGATAACCGGTTGGGACGCGGGCGGCTCTTCCGTCAAGACTGCGGCGGGCGTCGTTCCCGAAACCGATAACGTTCAACACATTGCCAATTACGCCAAAGCCTCGTTCGTGCGCAACAACGTCACCATAAATATCGCCGAAAAGGTGAGCTCATTGACTGCCGACGGCAAAAAAGTCCTCGACGGTATCTACAGCTGGTGGGCGGAAGAATCCCTTAAACTCATTGAGGAAAGCTACGGCGTGAAGTTCGCGGCGGGCGAAGAGATTAACATCGCCTTGACGCCGAGCGCGACCTACTCCGGCTTGACGAGCGGCAACGACGTTTCCATAAATTTGCAAGCCGTCACCTTCGACGACGACGACGATTATCAGGGCAACGGCATTGACAGGACGATAGCTCACGAGTTCACGCACATTGCGCAGAATTTGTTCATGGGCTATTTTCCGCAATTCCTCCACGAGGGCTTAGCCGATTTGACTTGCGGCATAGACGACAGGCGCAAGGGCTACATAAATTATTTGGCAAGCCGCGCCGACAGCTTGGCGTCCGTCCTCGACACCTCCTCGACAGGCACCGGCAGTGCTTTTCACTACGCGGCGGGCTATATGTTCCTTCGCTACCTCGCCAAACAAGCCGCCGATAATTACGACAGCTCGACGCCTCACGCTTGGGACGACGCCGTAACCTTGAGCGGCACCGACGCCGACGACTTCTTGACGGGCAAAGGCTCCAATCAGACGCTCACGGGCGGCAACGGCAACGATACCCTTTCCGCTTACGGCGACGGAGCGCAGGTTAGCGGCGACGAAGGCAACGATTACATCTTGACCAACGGCGACGCTCTTGCGGCTTACGGCGGGCTCGGCAATGACACGCTCAAAAATCGCGGCGACAATTCGACCTTGACGGGCGGCGCGGATAACGACCTCCTCGTCAACGGCGAATATTGGGATACCGAACGCGGCGGCTCCAACGTCGTCTTGTCGGGCGGCGACGGTAACGATACCCTTTCCAATCGCGGCACCGATTCACGTCTCGACGGCGGCACGGGCGACGATTTGATTTACAACGGCTATCGCTACTATGAGCCTCGCGGCATATTCTATGCCCTTGATGATGAGGATTTGGCTTCGGGATATTACAACGCAGACGGCTCCACGCTTACGGGCGGCACGGGCAACGATACTCTCCGCAACTGCGCCGATAACGTCCTGATTGCTTACGGCGCGGGCGACGGCTCAGACTTGATTGAAGGTTTCAACGCCACGTCAACCTTAAGTATTGCGGGCAGTGCTTATTCCAAGGCAACGGTTGGCGACGATTTGATTGTCACGGTCGGCGAAGGCTTGATTACTCTGCGCGGCGCGGCAAGCTTATCCTCCGTGAATATTGACGGCACGGAGCATTTGACCTTGACGGACAGCGACAGCATTAAAGTTACGCTCAGTGCTTCGGTTGAATCTGCGTCGGCGGCGGAACGCGTCAAACCAATCGTTATCGTCGGCAACGCCCTTAATAACGTCATACACGGCGGCAAGAGTAATGATTTGCTTTGGGGCGGCGCAGGCGCGGACAGTATCAACGGCGGCTTGGGTAACGATAAGATTTGGGGCAGCACGGGCAATGATACGCTCCTGGGCAATGCGGGCAATGATTCACTGCTCGGCGGCGAGGGCGACGATAAACTCTGGGGCGGTTCGGGCAACGATACTTTGACGGGCGAAGGCGGCAACGATACGCTCTGGGGCGGCACAGGGGCCGATACTTTCCTCTACGCCGACGGCGACGGCAAGGATACAATCAGCGGCTTTGACGATACCGATATGCTTCAGATAACGGGCGATTGGACTGCCGCTTACTACCCCGTAGCCAATAAGGTCGGCTTCAAGGTCGGCAACACCTACAGCGCGATCATCCTCCAAGACTTCACCGCCACGACGTTTAACATTAACGGCGACAACTACGTCATAAGCGGCAAAACACTTGCAAAAAAATAAATCTATACTTCGGGCATTTCGGCAGTATAATGCTTTTATGAAAGGAGCGGATTCTTATGGCATTACCGACGGCGTCACGAGTTCCGGCGACAGAGGTAACCTCAACGGCTACGGCGGCAAATGTGACGACACCATTCAAACCTACGGCGCAAATATCTTATTCAACTCTACCGACGACGACGGCAACGATACCATTCAAGGCTTCCGCGCAGATTCAATCCTTAATGTGACGGGCACTTACTCCACGCTTGCGAACGGGCAGGATATAATCGTCACGGTCGGCGAGGGCAAGATAACTTTGCAAGGCGCGGCTGCTTTGGACGCCGTAAGACGGACGCTACGCTGAAAAAGATAAACGCCTCGGCTTGCATCAAGGCGATAACTATCGGAGGCAATTCCTTGGATAATACGATAATCGGCGGGGCGGGCAATGACCAAATCGCGGGCGGCAACGGTTCCCTTACTCTGAAAGACTTCACCGCCGCGACCTTTAACGTCAACGGCGAGGCTTATCAAATCAGCGATGATAAATTTGTTCCGAAGCCATAAACTCTTAACGCAAGATAAAATCTGCGCGGACGGCTTGACACTTTATGTAAGCAAAAATAAAATGCCGCCGAGGATTCACCACTTTTCTCTACGTTAAGGAGGAATTCATCATGAGCGTTATCGACAACACGGCGACCTACACAGTATTGGCGGGCACCGACGAGGCGGACTCAATCACCAACAGCGGCTCCGAGGTCTCAATCGGCGCGGGCAACGGGCGCGATACCGTCACCAACACCGGCAACGAAGTCACAATCACCACAGGCAACGCCGATAGGAACACTATCACCAACAGCGGCAATGAAGTCATAATCCTAAGCGGCGCGGACAGGGACAACATAACCAACACCGGCAGGCAAGTCACTATCGACGCGGGCGCGGGCAATGATTCCGTCACCAACAGCAATATCGCCGTCTCAATCGCGGGCGGCGCGGGTAATGACACCATTGCCAACACGGGAGTCGACGTAACAATCCTTGGCGGCGCGGGCAATGATTCTGTCTATAACTCCGCCGCCAATGTCACCTTCCAATTCGGCAGCGGCGACGGCAACGATACTATCAGCGGCTTCAACGACACGAGCCAAATTCAAATCACCGGCGGCACCCTCGACAGCGTTATCAAATCCAACGGCTACGATCTGATTCTGACCGTCGGCAACGATTCGCTGACTTTGGCGGGCGCGGCTTACAAAAGGGAATTGGTTATCGTCGACGCCGAAGGCAACTTTCTTGACAACACCGTAAGCAAAAAGATAACTGGCACCGCTCGCGCCGAAACCTTTAACAACATCGCCGACTCCGTGACGATTGACGCGGGCGCGGGTAACGACTCCATTGCCAACGCTCAAGGCGAAAGAGGCAGATACGTTTCGCTTTACGGCGGCGCGGGCGACGATACCATTTGGAATTACATGGGCGACAGAAAGTTCGTCACCCTCGACGGCGGCGACGGCAACGATTCCATTAACAACAGCAATACCGCTTACGCCACGCTGTCGGGCGGCGCGGGGATCGACACGCTTTTAAACTGGTACGGCGACCACAGCTCAATCAGCGGCGGCGACGGCAATGACTCCGTTTTAATCTGGTACGGCTCGAATATCACCGTGGCGGGCAACGCCGGCAACGATACTATCAACAATAACGGCGGCTCCAATGTCACCTTCCAATTCGGCGCGGGCGACGGCGCGGACTCCGTTATCGGCTTCAACGACACCAGCCAAATTCAAATCACCGGCGGCACCCTCGACAGCGTTATCAAGTCCGACGGCTACAATCTGATTCTGACCGTCGGCAACGATTCAATGACTTTGGTCGGCGCGGCTGACCGCGAAATTATTCCCGTTATCGACGCGGCAGGCAATGACATCAGCACCGCGATTCAAAAGTCAATCAAGGGCACCAACTTGGCCGACACGTTCAGGAACATCTCGGCGGGCGCGACCATTGACGCCGGCGCGGGCAACGACTCAATCACCAACAACGCCCTTAAAGCCTCGCTCGTCGGCGGCAACGGCTCCGATACCGTCAACAATTACGGCGGCTCCGTCACGATAGCGGGCGGCAAGGGCAACGATTCCATTTACAACACGGGCGCGAACGTCACCTTTAAATATGCGTCGGGCGACGGCAACGATACTATCAACGGTTTCCGCGCAGATTCCACGCTCCAAATCAGCGGCGGCGATTTTTACAGGGAAACCGTCGGCTCCGATGTTATTGTCACCGTCGGCGAAGGGAAAATCACCCTGCGCGGCGCGGCAAGCTTGGATACCGTCAACGTGGAAGGCTCGGAAAAAAATCCTCTGATCCTTCAGCTCACCGATAACGCCGATAACTTCAAGACGACCTTGGACGGCGCGACGGTGCTTGCGGGCGCGGGCAACGATTCTGTCCTCGGCATGGGCGATAAGGCTGTGCTAAGCGGCGACGACGGCAACGATACCCTCCGCAATTACGGCGACGGTTCGCTGATTGAGGGCGGCGCGGGCAACGATTCCATTCGCAACTTCGGCGACAATGTGACGATTGAGGGCGGCACGGGCAATGACACGCTCCGTAATGCTTTCGGCGAAAATGTTCTGTTTGAATACGCCTCAGGCGACGGCAACGACGTGATTATCGGCTTTAACGACACATCCACGCTTCAAATCGTCGGCGGCACCTGGTCAACCGTCAAGAGCGGCTCCAACATCATCGTGACGGCGGGCGCAGGCAGAATCACTTTGGCGGGCGCGGCTAACTTGAGCACGCTCAACATTGTAGGCGACGCGGAAGCTTTCATTATCGACGACAACACCGCCTCGCCCATGACTTTAAGCTCGGACGCGGAAGTTGCGGACGCCTCCTCGCGAACGACCGCACTCAAGCTTACGGGCAATACTAAGGACAACTCAATCCTCGGCGGCAGCGGCAATGACACGCTTGCAGGCTCGGCGGGCAATGACTTCATAAGCGGCAATGCGGGCAATGACAGCCTCAACGGCGGCAGCGGCGACGACACCCTTTGGGGCGGCGCGGGTAATGACACCCTTTACGGCTACACCGGCAACGATTTGTTTGTCTTCAGCGGCGGCAATGACGTTATCACCGATTATGCGGCGGGCGATAAAATTTCTTTGCGCGGAGCTGTCACTAAGACCGAACTCAACGGCAACGACGCCCTCTTGACGCTCGGCACCAATACTTTGACGGTTAAGAACGGCAAGGGCAAGACGCTGACCTTGGTTAATCCTTTGGGCGAGGAGCTTTCGACGATAATCAGCGGCACTACAACATCCCAGACGATTGACGCCCGCGTCGAACAAGCCGTGCAATGGGCGATTGACATTGCCAACGACCAAAGCCACGGCTACTCTCAAGGCGCGGAAAACGCCACGGCGTCCTCTCCCTACACCGGCTCCCGCGAAAGCCCCGATTATGATTGCTCCTCGCTTGTCTATCACGCCTTCCAGCAAGCGGGCTTCGGCATAATCGACGCGTGGCACAACAATCCGGAATATCTGGCGCGTTACAACGGCGAACAATATTCGGGCGATTCTGATACCGTTTGGGACGATTTGAGCGCACTTGGCGGCTGGACTAAATACACGTGGGACGCAGCTAAGGATACGTTGGTTCGCGGCGATATTCTCTACACTTCCCAAGGGCATTGCGCCATTTACATTGGCGACGGCTTGACGGCGGAGGCTCGCGGCGTCAACAATCCTCGCGGCGGCTCCTACGAAACGGGCGACCAAGGCGGCGAAATTGACATCTACAACGCGCAGGGCAGGAATTGGACGGAGGTTTATCGCTATACGGGCAGTGCTTTGACTTTGACGGACGCCGACGGTGCTAAGGTAACGATACCCGCGTCGATAGCCTCGGCTGATGCCTCTGCCCGCACAACGGCGATTCAAGTCACGGGCAACGCGCTTGATAACTCAATCCTCGGCGGTTCCGGCAATGATACGTTCACGGGCGGTGCGGGCAATGACAGCTTGCTCGGCAATGCTGGCGACGATTATTTGAGCGGCGGCTCCGGCGATGATTACGTCCTCGGCGGCGCGGGCAACGATAAGCTTTACGGCTACACAGGCAACGATACGCT
>CALFJE010000061.1 GCA_937877545.1 uncultured Selenomonadales bacterium
CGGGGGAGCCGTCATCCGTGACGGCTCCTAAAGTACGCGATTATACCACACCTTGCCTCAGCAAATCCGTCAAGTGAATCATGCCGACGGGGAAATTGTTTTCGTCGATGACCGGCAACACCGTTATGGGGCGCGGCTTATGTTTTTCCATGACCGACAGAGCCGCCGCCGCCAGCTTGTCCGCGCTGATTATCAACGGCTCCTTGAACATGATATGCTCGACCGGCTCGTCTATGAAACTGCGCCGTTTCTCCAGTGCGCGACGGATTATCCCGTCCGTGACCAGCCCCACGAATTTGTTGCGCTCGTCGACGACCGACACCGCGCCCAAGCCCTTTGCCGTCATTTCAAACAGCGCGTCCTTAGCCGTGGCTCCAACTTTGACAATCGGATTATCCGCGCCGCTGTGCATTACGTCGCCGACCGTCAGCAAAAGCTTTCTGCCCAATGCGCCGCCGGGGTGGAACAATGCGAAGTCGTTGCTTGTAAATTTTTTCTCCTCCATTAGAGCCATAGCCAACGCGTCGCCCATAGCCAAGGTTGCGGTCGTCGAGGCGGTAGGAGCCAAGCCCAACGGACACGCCTCGCGCTCAACGCCGATGTCGATAAAGTAGTCGCAGTTCTTGCCGAGCGTCGAGGTGCGCTTGCCGCTCATTGCGATTATCGCCGCGCCGATTCGCCGCACGACGGGCAAAATGTTCACAATCTCCGACGATTCGCCGCTGTTGGATATGGCAATCAGCACGTCTTTTTCCGTCAACATGCCCAAATCGCCGTGATAAGCCTCGGCGGGGTGCATAAAAAATGACGGCGTGCCCGTCGAGGCAAGTGTCGCCGCGATTTTCCTGCCGACGTGTCCCGATTTGCCCATGCCCGTCACGACCACGCGCCCGCGACAGCTCATAATCTTTTCGACCGCCGCGATAAATTCCTCATCCACGCGACCGATAAGAGCCTCGACCGCCGCCGCCTCAATCTTTAAAGTTTCAATCGCCTTTTCCCTAATCATCTTGTCGCCTCGTGAATTCTCAATGCGTCTTCCAAAAGTTCCTCCAAGTCGTCAAGCGGTATCATGTTCGCGCCGTCCGAAAGCCCCTCGGCGGGGTTGTCGTGCACTTCCAAAAATAATCCGTCGACGCCGACCGCGCAAGCCGCCCTTACCAACGGTGCTACGAATTCTCTTTGCCCGCCCGAAGACGTACCCGCGCCGCCCGGCAGTTGTACGCTGTGGGTGCCGTCGAAAATCACGGGGCAACCGAAACCGCGCATAATCGGCAAGCCGCGCATGTCGACGACCAAATTGTTGTAGCCGAACGACGTTCCGCGCTCCGTCAGCAAAATCTTATCCGTTTGCGTGCGCAACTTTTCCACGACGTTAATCATATCCCGCGCAGAAAGGAATTGCGCCTTCTTGACGTTGACGACCTTGCCGGTCTTGGCGGCGGCGATAAGCAAATCGGTCTGCCGGCAAAGGAACGCGGGTATCTGCAAAATGTCGGCAACCTCGGCAACGGGCGCGGCTTGATAAGTTTCGTGAATGTCCGTGACTATCGGGACGTTCAGCTCGCGCTTAATGGCGTCCAGAATCTTCAAGCCCTCGGCAAGCCCCGGACCGCGATAGCTTTTTATCGACGAACGATTTGCCTTGTCGAACGACGCCTTGAAAATGTAGGGAATACCCAACTTATCGGCGACGGTTTTGGCAAGAAGCCCGATAGTCAAACTGCGCTCGAAGCCCTCCAGCACGCAAGGACCGGCAAGCAAAACCAAATTGCCGCCGCCAATCTCGATATTTCCAACTTTAACGATGTTCATGACGATGCCTCCTGTCGATAAATTTCGTTGACGAGCCGCAAATCCTCCTCGGTGTCGACGCCCACGAAGCGGCACGAACTTTTTATCACGCGGATTTTGAAGCCGTTTTCCAGTGCGCGGAGCTGTTCGAGCGATTCGGCTTGTTCAAGCGGCGTCGGCTCCATTTTTGCGTAGTCAAGCAGGAATTGGCGGCGGTAAGCATAAATGCCGATGTGCTTGAACGTTTGCGATTTGCCGGCGTTGCGCGGATAGGGTATCAGCGAACGCGAAAAATACAGCGCGTCGTTGTAGCGGTCGACGACGACTTTAACGTTATTGGGATTGGTCATTTCGTCGGCGTCTTGGAGTTCGGTCGCCACGGTCGCCATTTGCAAGGCGTTATCCTTGGCGAACTCGGAGATAAGCGCGTCGATAAGGCTCGGCTCGATAAGCGGCTCGTCGCCCTGCACGTTGACGATAACCTCAACGTCGGGGAATTGTTCGGCAACCTCGGCAAGGCGGTCGGTACCGGTCTTGTGGTCGGCACGCGTCATCATAGCGCGTCCGCCGTGAGACTCGACGGCTTGAACTATCCTTGCGTCGTCGGTCGCCACGATAACTTCAGAAACGGATTCGGCTCGGCTTGCACGTTCCCAAACCCGACAAATCATCGGCACGCCGCAAATATCTTTGAGCGGCTTACCGGGCAGTCGCGTCGACGAATAGCGCGCAGGTATCACGCAGATTGATTTCATTCCATATCCTCCCAAAATTTTTTGCGCATATCTTAGCATAATCGGCGGGGCGCGGCAAACGGCTTTTAAGGAGTTTTTCAGATAAAGTTGATATAGTGTCGAAAATTTTGGCGAAGGGAGGTCGCGCCTTGAAGAAAAAGATTTTCGCGGGAATAATTTTGGTGTCATTGATAAGCGCGGCTCTGACGTTGGGGCTGGTATGTCTGCTGTTGGGGCTGAATTCAAGCAATGCGCTCGACCTCGGAAGATTCTTTGTCGCGCTTCGGTTTATTGAGGGCAATTACGTCCAAGAGGTGGAGCGTCGGCAACTGATTGACGGCGCGATAAGCGGCATGGTCAATTCGCTCGGCGATCCGCATTCGCTGTACCTCGCGCCCCAACTTTACAGCCAACTCCGCGCAGAGACAAGCGGGGCATTCGGCGGCATCGGCGTTTACATGGGCTTTAAAAACGGAGGCGTGCAAGTCATGAGCGTTATCCCCGACGGTCCGGGCGAACGTGCGGGGCTTCAGGCGGGCGACGAGATTTTAGCCGTGAACGGTCAACCCGTCGAGGAAATTTCGCCTGCCGAGGTTGCCTTGAAGATTCGCGGGCAAGTCGGTACGCCCGTTGAATTGCTGATTCGTCGCGACGGCTCCGAGGATATGACGTTCAACTTGACGCGGGAGAATATTCACGTGCGCACCGTGGCGGGCAAGATGATTGACGACCGGCTCGGATACGTGAAAATTTCCCATTTCAGCGAGAACACCGACGAGGAATTTAAATCGACGCTGACCGACCTGGAACGCGACGGCATGAAGGGCTTCGTCCTCGACTTGCGCCAAAATCCGGGCGGCGTCATAACCAGTTGCATTGCCATTGCCAAGGAGCTGGTGCCCGCCGGGACGATTGCCTCGGTGATTAAGCGCGACGGCTCCAAGGAAGTTTACACCTCGGATTTGGCGGCGGCTAAGTTCCCGATTGTCGTCCTGCTTGACCACAACAGCGCGAGTGCCTCCGAACTTTTGAGCGGCGCGTTGCAGGATAAGCAGGCGGCTCTGGTTGTCGGCGAAACTTCTTACGGCAAAGGCTCCGTGCAGACGCTAATCCCCATGGCGCACGAGGACGGCTTGAAGTTGACGATAGCAAAGTACTACACGCCGAACGGTCGCTCCATTGACGGCGAGGGCATTGCGCCCGACGTGGAAGTAAGGACACAGGCGGCTCCGCACCCCATGTACGATCTTAATCTCGACGAGGCATTGGACGCGCAACTTGCCGAGGCTGAAAAGCTTTTGCGGCATCAGGTTGACGCGGGCAAAATTTTGTTCGACGATTATTTTTGGAAGACGCCTTGATTGTGTTTGGCTCTCAACTGCCCGCAAGCCGCGTTGACGTCGGCTCCCATCTCCTTGCGAATCGTCGCGCCTATGCCGTGCGTATTCAGGAAATGGAAAAACTTTTTGACGGTAGCATTGGTCGGCGGCTTGAAACTCCTTTCGCTGACGGGATTGAACGGTATCAAGTTCACGTTGGCAAGCTGACCGCTCAAGATTTTGGCGAGGCGTCTGGCGTGCTCTTCGGTATCGTTGACGCCGCCAAGCAAAATATATTCGTAGGTGACGCGCCGCCCCGTGGCTTGAGCGTAATCGTCGCCGGCTTGAAGCAAGCTCTTCAGACCAAACGCGGAGTTAATCGGCATGAGCGCGGAGCGCAGATTATCATCGGGCGCGTGGAGCGAAATAGACAGCGTGACGGGAATTTTCTCGTCGCGTAATTTTTTTATCGCGGGGACAATGCCGCACGTTGAAATAGTAACCTTGCGATAGCTCATGCCCAGGCAATAATCCTCGTGCAGGAGCCGCAACATTTTAATCAGTTCGTCGTAATTCATGAGCGGTTCGCCCGTGCCCATGACGACGACCGAATCGACCGCCTTGCCGAGAATTTCGTTGGCGAAGAAAATTTCGCCGAGCATCTCCGCCGCCGTCAAGTTACGTTGAAGCCCCTTGAGCGTCGACGCGCAGAATTTGCAACCCATTTGGCAACCGACTTGGCTTGAGATACAAACACTCGTGCCGTAGTCGTGGAGCATGAGGACGACCTCGACCGCCGCGCCGTCCGCCAAGCCCAACAGGAATTTGCTCGTCAAGCCGTCGGCGGAGTCCAATCTCCCCAGCAAGTCGGCAACCCTTACCTCGTAATGCTCCGACAGTTCCGCTCGCAATGCCTTGGGCAATTCGCTCATATCGTCGAATTTCTTCACGCCGTGCTTGTAAATCTGCGCGGCTATTTGTTTTGCGCGGAACTTTGGCAACGGCGCAAGTTCCGCCTCCAGCTCCTCAAGCGTCATGCCGAATAAATTTGTTTTGTTCACATTATCAGCCTCCCAAGTGATTCTAAAATCTGCCCGCGAATTTTGCAATTAAATCTTGTGCGTGATAAAATCGCTAAAAAAATTTTTAGGATAAGATTGCGGTAAAGGAGTAAGAATGTGCAAGACTTTCACGAAAGCAATGGCGTGAATTTAATTTCAAACGCAACCATTGCGAATTGGAAAAGGCTCCAAGTAAAGCCTGACGGACGCCTGACTTCACGCGCAAATAAAAGGCAGTCTTTAAAAAGACTTTTGCCCAAGGAATATTTTGTCGACAGCGGAAATGTTTCGTTCGTGAAAAACTTTTTGGAGTTCATTGAGGCGGAAAATGCAGAAATTTATCCTGTGATTTTTTCGTTGAGCGTAAGTCTGCTTAAGAAAAAAGGAATTTACTCGAAACCGCATGTCCGTGAGACATTGCGGGAATATGCCGATGCCGTCATTTTGAGAACGTTTGCAAGCAAGGAGTTGCCCGAAAATGAAACCGATATTCTCGGCACGATATACCAGGCGTATCTGCAGGAGGGGGAAAAAAATATTCACGGTTCCTATTACACGCCCAGAAATATCGTCGTTAACATGACGCGACATTTCAATTTTTCAAACGGCGAGACATTCTTGGATCCTTGTTGCGGCAGCGGCGCGTTCTTGATTGCCCTTCCGGTCGACAATCCCAATCAAGTGTACGGCGTCGATAATGATAAAATCGCCGTCCTTATTGCAAAGGTAAATCTCCTGTTGCGGTACCCTGCTCTTGAATTTGTCCCACAAATTCATTGTTTGGATTTCTTGGCTTTAAACATAAGCCATCCCCTTTACGCCAAAAAATTTGATTACATAGCAACTAATCCGCCTTGGGGAGCCGTCTCGAAAAGTGATTATCACTTTGACGACGAGTACAAAGAAACGTTCGCTATTTTTTTCGTTAAAGCATTTCAACAACTCAAAGCCGACGGCGTGATTCGTTTCCTGTTTCCCGAAGCCGTCTTAAATGTAAATGCCCACAAAAACCTCCGAAATTTTATCCTGAATAACGCGGGGCGCATTGTCGTAACCAAATATAAAGACTTCTTTTCGGGCGTCACGACAAAGTACGTGGATATTGAATGCGGCAACAGGGTCGGTAACCGGGAGTTTTGCTTTATTTCGGGTGACAGAAAACAGCTCGTTGACATTGAGACTGTAAATGCAACTAAAAATTTAAATTTCAACTGCCTGAGCGAGGAAGACGTTTCTATAATTCGGACGATTAAAAGCAAAGGTCTCTATTTTTTGAAGGACAGCGTTTGGGCTTTGGGTATCGTGACCGGCGATAATAAAAATAAAATTTTTTCCGCGCCTCGTGCCGATATGGAAAAAATATACACCGGCAAGGAAATTCAGCCTTTCACGTTAAAGCCCGCAAAACATTGGTTAGTTTATGACAGAAAAAGTTTGCAACAAGCAGCCAAAGACGAGATATATCGCACTCCCGAAAAATTAGCTTATAAGTTTATTTCATCGAAGTTGGTTTTCGCTTACGACGCCGCGCAGAGTCTTTTTCTCAACAGCGCAAACATTCTTATACCCGTCATTCCGAACATGAGCGTCAAAGCGGTTATGGCATTTTTAAATTCGGTACTGTTTAATTTCGTGTATGTCAAGCTGTTCGGCGGCGTTAAGATATTGAAAGCCAATCTTACGGAATTGCCGTTTCCGAAAATTACGGCTGAAGAAAACGCTCATTTGACAGGTTTGGTTGATGATATATTGACAGGCGCACCGCATCAACAAACAGAGATTGAAAAGTTTATTTTCGCGTTTTATGGCATCTCGGAATCGCAAGCGAAATATATCGGGAGAGTTGTCAATGGAAACGCTTATTAAGGAATTGCATCGGCAACTCGTTATCATGAATAAATCTGCCGGAAACAATTACACTCTTTGCGCGGCGACTTTGGATAATCTGTATTCCGTCTATCCGTTCAATAAATTTGAATATGTTATCAGCCATCTGCTGGGGACGAATACAATTACTCTGAAACAATATTTGGATATGCGCAATAATTATTTGGAGCGGAACAGGTATCTCTACGTCTTTGAAATTACCGCGCCGAGAACCTTCGGCGAAACATGGGCGCAACGACATTTGAATGAACTCGTGCCCGAACTGCGCCGCCCCACGACTAATTACGACTCCGATTATTCGGGGCAATATGATTTTTGGTATAATGGGATAAGGATAGAGGTAAAAGCGTCAAGAGCCGTTCGCAGAAAAAGCGGCAAGACCTTGATTGAAAAGGCTTTGGCAAGTGATTCGCATTACGGATTCGATATGAATTTTCAACAGCTGAAGCCGAAGTGTTGCGACGTTTTTGTTTGGATTGGCGTTTGGCGCGACGTTATACGATATTGGGTTTTGTCAAGTGAGGAGGTAAAAACTAATCCCTACTACTCAAAGGGGCAACATCGCGGCAATTCGGGCGAGGGGCAACTTTGGTTTAAAGAAAGCAACATCGCGGCTTTTGTTGAGTATGAAGTTTCCGGTCGCGACATCTTGTCTAAAATTATTGAAAAATCTCGCGTTGGCGAGTGATAAAATTATAAGGAGGAGTTTTGATGGTTAAAATTATTTTCTGCGATATGGACGGCACGCTTCTGACGAGTGATAACAAATTGCCCCTCGGCTTCGAGGGCGCAATGGCGGAACTCAAACGCCGCAATGTCATCTTCGCGCCGGCTAGCGGCAGGCAATATTTTTCATTGCTCCGTTCGTTCGAGGAGTATAAGGACGATTTCCTGTTCCTCGCCGAAAACGGTACGCTTGTCATGTACAAGGGCAAGGAGGTCTTCAGCTGTCCTCTGGGCTTCGAGGCGGCGCGTAAGGTCTTGGCGGCAACCGAGGGCTTCGATAATATTCTGCGCGTTTGGTGCGGCAAGAAAGACGCCTACCTCCGCCGCGAACAGGATACGCCCGCCTTCCACGCCGAGCTTGATAAGTACTACACGCACAACGGCGTTGTCGACAGCTTCGACGAGTTGGACGATATTCCGCTTAAAGTCGCCCTGTTCGACCCGACCGGCAACGCCAAGACGAATATCTACGACAAACTCGCGCAGTTCTACGACACGTTGCAAGTTGTGCTCAGCTCCGATTATTGGGTTGATGTCATGTCGCCGGGTATCGGCAAGGGCGAGGCGATTAAAAATATTCAGCGCGTCATGAACTTTAAGCCCGAAGAGTGCGCGGCGTTCGGCGATTATCTTAACGATCTCGAAATGCTTCAAGCGGTCGGCTACGGCTTCGCCATGGGCAATGCTCACCCCGACGTTAAAAAGATTGCCAAGTTCGTGGTGCCGAATAACAACCAAGGCGGCGTTCTGTTCGGGATTCGGCGGCTCATGGTTTACAGGCTGATTTGATGGTCACGGCGATATTTCCCGCTGCCGGCTCAAGCACGCGCATGGGCGGCGGCGTAAATAAAAATCTGCGGGAGCTTATGGGCGAGCCGATTCTGATTCGGACGCTTAAGGCTTTTTCGCAAATCGAGCGTGTAAATTTTTTAATCGTGGCGGTGGCGGCGCACGAGGTCGCGCAGGTCGAAGGGCTTTTGCGTAAGACTGAGGAGCTAAAGCCGTGGCGCGTGACGGTCGGCGGGAGCGAACGGCAATTTTCAATCGCGAACGCTTTAAAGCTCCTGCCTTCCGACGCGCAAATAATCTTGGTACACGACGCGGCACGCCCGCTGGTATCTGCGCGGACAATTGAAGACGTTATCGACGCGGCGGAGAAATTCGGCGGCGCGATAGCGGCAGTCCCGTCGAAAGACACGATAAAGGTCGTCGACGCGGCGGGCTTCGTTAAGTCCACGCCGCCCAGGCGCGAATTGGTATCGGTGCAGACGCCGCAGGGTTTCAAGCGCGAACTTTTATTGCGGGCGTATGCACAGGCTGAGGCTGACAATTTCCTGGGCACGGACGACGCAAGTTTGGTCGAACGACTTGGCGCGAGGATAAAGGTTGTGCGGAGCGGTTACGACAACATAAAAATTACGACGCCCGAAGACCTCGCCGTCGCCGAAACTTTTTTGAGGAGCGGAAACAAATGACGCGATTTGGTATCGGCTACGACGTGCACAAGCTCGCGCCGAATCGGAAATTGATATTGGGCGGCGTGGAGCTTGAACATTCGCTGGGGCTTGAGGCGCATTCCGACGGCGACGTATTGATTCACGCGATAATAGACGCCCTGCTCGGCGCGGCGACGCTCGGCGACATCGGACAGCATTTCCCCATGACGGCGGAGTTCAAAGACGTTTCAAGCGTGGAATTGCTCCGGCGGACGTGCACTCTTGTAGCGGCGAAAGGTTATTCCATCGTCAACGTGGATTCGATAATCGTGGCGCAACGCCCTAAGCTCGCGCCGTATATCCCGACAATGCGTGAACGATTGGCGGCGGTCTTGAACGTTGATTTGGACGCGGTAAGCGTAAAGGCAAAGACGGAGGAAGGACTGGGCTTCACGGGCGCGGAGCTGGGCATTTCGGCTTATGCGGTGGCAAGTTTGGAAAAATAATTTGGAGAACTCTAAATGAAATTTTTTTCGCGGTCGCTTTGAAAGCGACGGAACAGTTGTCGCGTTGAAACGTTATGACTTTGTAAGGGTTAATCGCCGCGTTCGGGCGCAATTTAATCGTTGGGGGATTGTCCATGAAATTTTTTTCGCGCATAAAAAAAGATATACGCGTCATTTTTGAGCGCGACCCTGCGGCAAAGAGCGTGCTTGAGGTCGTCCTGTGTTATTCGGGACTCCACGCGATTTGGTTGCACAGAATTTCGCACGCCCTCTTTCAACGCGGCTGGATAGTCTCTGCGCGGCTGGTGTCAAATTTTTGCCGCTTCCTTACGGGAATAGAAATTCACCCCGGCGCGACGATTGGCGACGGACTTTTTATCGACCACGGCACGGGGATTGTTATCGGCGAAACGGCGGAACTTGGCAAAAATGTTACGCTGTATCAGGGCGTGACGCTGGGCGGGACAGGTAAGGAAAAGGGCAAGCGTCACCCGACGATTGGCAACAATGTCGTCGTGGCGACGGGCGCGAAAGTCCTCGGCTCGTTCAAGGTGGGCGATCATGCCAAAATCGGTGCCGGCTCCGTCGTCCTTAAGGAGGTGCCGCCTCATGCGACGGTTGTCGGCATACCGGGGCGCATCGTCGTCTTGCACGGCAAGCGGGTTCATAACGAGGAGGAATATCGCGAGGCGGTTGCGGAGCTGTGTCGTGCTCGCGGCTATGACATGAATAATCCCAACGTCTGCGCCGAGCTTATGGAGGAGATTGACGTTGATTTGGATCATGACATGTTGCCCGACCCCGATCGCGAAATGATTGAGGTTGCGCTCCGACAGATTCAGCGGTTGGAGGCTCGCGTCAACGAATTGGAAACGCAACTTGCCGCCGCCCGCGAGGAAATTTCCGCCGAGGCTATGCGCACGTCGTCCCTTGAGGTTTCCTTGCCCCATAAAGTTGATTTGAAAAAAAGGAGTGTTGAACATGGAACTGAAGACCGTCCGTAAGGAAATGAACGCCGGCGACTTGAAGGGTATTATCGACCTGCCGAACTACGCCGACGACCAGCCCGTCGAGATAACCGTCACGCCCGCCGCTGAGAGAAAGATTTTGAGCGACGAGGAAATTGCCGCCATTTGGAGCAAGATAGAGGGTTACTGGGCAGGCGTAAAGGTGGATAAATCGAAAACTTTGGACGATTGGCGCAAAGAAAGGTTGGAGGAACGTTATGGAATTAAATTTGCTGATTGATACAAACGTCGTCTTGGACTCCTTTTTGGAACGCGAGCCTTTTCTTTCCAAGAGCAGAGAGGCAATTTCCTTGTCAAAAAAATATCCTGTCAAAAGCTTTATTTCGGCGTCGAGCGTCACGGACATTTACTACATTTCTTACAGGGGCTTGAAGTATCACCAAGTCGTTCGCGAGCTGTTCAAGGAGCTGTTCAAATTCGTCGGCGTCGTCACCGTGACGGATAAGGATATTCATGCGGCGTTCGCATTGGATTGGAAAGACTTCGAGGACTCCGTCCAATATGCCGTTGCCGCGTCGAACGGCTTCGACGGGATTGTTACGCGGAACATGGCGGGCTTTGCCAACGACACGGTTAAAATCTTCACACCTGAAGAGGCTTGCCGATATGTCGAGGAGATTAAGGAGGGATTGACTTGATTAAAGTTTTTAACACGATGAGCCGCACCAAGGAGATTTTCAAGCCACTCAAAGCCGGAGAAGTAAGTATCTATTGCTGCGGAGTGACGCCCTACAACGCGCCGCATATCGGCAACGCCCGCCCGTTCGTGGTTTGGGATGCGATTCGGCGTTTCTTCGCAAAGAGCGGCTGCAAAGTCCGCTACGTGCAGAATTTCACCGACGTGGACGATAAGATTATTAAAGCCGCCAATAAATACGGCATTACGTGGAAGGACGTCGCCGAAAAAAATATCAAGGCTTATTTTCGCAGCATGGACGCCCTTAACGTCCGCCGCGCAGATGTTTATCCCAAGGTGTCCGAGACGATGGACGATATTATCGCCATGATTCAAACGCTCGTCGACAAGGGTTTTGCCTACGTGCTGGATAACGGCGACGTTTTCTACAGCGTGGAAAAAATTACGAACTACGGCAAGTTGAGCGGGCGCAAGCTTTCGGACATGTTGGCGGGCGCACGTGTCGAGGTCGATAAGCGCAAGCGTAACCCGATGGATTTTGCGTTGTGGAAGGCGGCTAAGCCCGGCGAGCCGTTTTGGGACAGTCCGTGGGGCGCGGGGCGTCCGGGTTGGCATATCGAGTGCTCCGTCATGTCGTTGAAGTATCTGGGCGAGAAATTTGACTTCCACGGCGGCGGCTCCGATTTAATCTTCCCGCACCACGAAAACGAAATCGCCCAAAGTCAGGCGGCTCTGGGCGACGAAAATTCCTTCGCGCAATATTGGGTTCACAACGGCTTTATAACCGTCAGGAAGCCCGAAGATAAAATCGTCAAGTCCGACGGCGACGACCAGGTTAAGATGAGCAAATCGGCGGGGAACTTTTCCACGGTCGAGGGCATTCTTAATGAATATTCGGGCGAGGTCGTGCGCTTATTTTTACTGCAGACGCATTACCGCAATCCGTTGGAGTTCAGCAAGGAACGCTTGAACGAGGCGAAAGAATTCTTCGGGAAATTGGCTAAGGCTTATTGGCAATTGGACGACATGGCGCGGCGGATTCATGCGGGCGAGTTCGTCAAGGACACGAGCGAGAAGAATTTCGCGATAACGGTCAGTCAAGCCGGCGGGCTGGTCGAGGAGGCGGAGCGTTTGCTTGCGAATTTCTACGCGGCAATGAGCGACGACTTCAACACCGCTCTGGCGATAACGCACATGTTCGAGTTGGCTAAGGAAATCGGCGGCTACTACGGCGATTTGGTTGACGGGAAAATTTTGCCCGTAACGATTGACGGCGATATAATTCTGCGCGTGCGCGATATTTATATGGAAATGGCGGGGATAATCGGGCTGTTCGAGCAACCCGTGCCCGTTGAGCAGGCGGAACAATCCGACGACGAGACCGCGCTTATCGATTCGCTCATGCAGATAATCCTAATGCTCAGGCAGGAGGCTCGCGCCGCAAAGAATTGGACGACGGCAGATAAGATTCGCGACGCGCTCAAGACGGCGGGCATAGTCGTTGAGGACACGCCGCAAGGAGCCGTATGGAAACGCGGTTGAACTTTCCTGCCGACGAGATTAAGACGCTTTCGCCGCTGATTCTTGCTCATATCGGCGATGCGTATTTTCATTTGTACGTTAGGACGCGCCTCTTGCAAGTCACGCACAATATCACGCGGCTCCACGACCTCAGCGCGGAAATCGTTTCGGCGACCGCGCAGGCTAAGACTTATCGGGCGATAGAAAACTCTTTGACCGACGCCGAACGCGACATCTTCCGACGCGGACGCAACGCCAAAAGTCACGCGCCACGCAAGGCGACCGTCGCGGAATATCATGCAAGCACGGGCTTTGAGGCGTTGCTCGGCGATTTATTTTTGCGGAGGAATTTTGCGCGACTTGAGGAAATTTGCGAACTTGCGTTCAGGGAGGCGTCAACATGAAGAAAATCCTTGCTGTAGCGATTATCGGTGCGGCGGTTGCAATCTGCGCGGCTTTCACGGCGAATCACGACGATTCGATTTACTATCCGCGCCTCGACTTTTACAACATGCCCGCGACCGCCGACAGGCTTATCCTTGCGCACTACCCGACGCGCCAACAGGAGACGGAATACAGTTGCGGAGCCGCCGCCGCCTTGAGCGTGCTGAACTACTTCGGGCGCGACGACTTCGACGAGCCGACGCTGATGGAGGCTTTGCATACTAAACCGCAAATCGGCACGAGCCTCGGCAACATGGTTAAATTCTTTAAGGATTTGGGCTGGGACGTTCAAAGCAGCCTCGACGCGCCGCCCATGGACGAATTCGCGTTTCAAAAGTTCGTCGTGGAAAATCTTTCGCAAGGTAAGCCGATTATGGTTGAGAATGTCGAATTCGGCGGGCATTGGCGCGTTATAATCGGCGTCGACACGCTGGGCACCGATGACCTTTATGACGACGTGTTGATTTTCGCCGACCCCTACGACACGAGCGACCACAATCAAGACGGCTACACTTTCGGGAGCCTCGACCGTTTTTATTGGATGTGGTTTGACCATAACATGTTGCCGGAGGCGGAGCGGAATCAACCGTGGCTCGTTGCGACGCCCAAGGAGAGGACTTGAATGGACAATTTGATATTCGGGCGCAACGCCGTAACCGAGCTGTTGAAGTCGGGGCACAGCGTCAACAGGCTTTTTATCGCGGAGGGCAGTCGCGACGGCTCGATTCAAAAAATTTTCGCGCTTGCAAAAGAGGCGGGCGTTGTTGTAGAATTCCTGCAGCGTGACAAACTCGATAAACTTTGCGGCGGGCGGCACCAAGGAGTTGCGGCTTCGGCGGCGGCTGTCGATTATGCGACGGTCGAAGAAATTTTGGCACTTGCCGAAGACAAACGCGAACCGCCCTTCCTGATTCTGCTTGACGAACTGGAAGACCCGCAAAATTTCGGCGCGATACTGCGGACGGCGGAGGCGGTGGGCGTGCACGGCGTGATAATCCCCAAACGGCGGAGCGTCCAACTAAACGCCACAGTCTTTAAAACGTCGGCGGGCGCGGCGCAATATGTCAAAGTAGCGCAAATCACCAACGTAGCTCAAACCCTCAAGAATCTGCGCGGAGTCGGCTTAAAAGTCGTAGGCTCGGACGCAGGCGCGGAGGTCAGCTTCAGGCAGGCGGATTTGACGGGCGGAATCGTTTTGATTATCGGCGGCGAGGGCAAAGGAATGCGACGCCTCACGCGGGAAAATTGCAACGTGCTTGTCAAAATCCCGATGTTCGGCAAAATCAATTCGCTCAACGCGTCGGTGGCGGGCGCACTGCTCCTGTACGAAATTCAACGGCAACGAGAAACGAACGATGGCTAAGAAGCGACCGCATTATCTGGTTGACGGATACAATCTGATTCACGTGTGGCGGGAAATTAACACGGACGATTTGGCGACGGCGCGTGAATTCTTGATTCGCAACCTGCAGGAATACGGCGCGTATGAGAAATTTGATATAACGCTGGTCTTCGACGCCGCGCAAAGCGAGGAAGAGGAGCATAAGGAAATTTACGACGACTTTTTCCGCGTGATATACAGCGGCTTTAACGAGACGGCGGATAAAGTTATCGAGCGGCTGTCGTATGAATTGGTGCAAAAAAAGCGCGAGGTGCACGTGGTAAGTTCGGACGCGGCAATAGAGACCGTCATTTTGGGGGCGGGCGCGTATCGGCACCCTTCGCGAGAGTTTTATCGGGCAATCAAGCGAACAAAGCAACACTTGCGCAAGGAATACCTCGGCAACGTTACTTTGCCCGTCAAACGCAACGAGGTCGGCGACAGAATCGGCGCAGAGGTTTTCGCCAAGCTGGAGCAACTTCGCCGAGGCAAATAACTAAATTTTTTTTTTGGGAGTGTGATATACCGTGGCAACAAAGAGAATCTACCAAATCGCCAAGGAATTCGAGCGCGACGAAAAGGCGATAATCGAATTTCTTACGGGGCAGGGAATCAAGGTGGGCAACAGGCTCAGCGCGGTCAGCGAGGAAGCCTACGAAATGCTCAAGACGAAATTTTTGGCACCGCCCGAACCCGAACCGGCTCCGGAACCCGTAAAGACGCCCGCGCCCGTCGAGCAAGCTCAAGCTCAGCCGCAACCGCAGGGCGAACAGCCTCAACCTCAGGGCGGCGGCAAAAAGAAAAAGAAGCGGAGGGGCTCTCATCAAAACGCCGACAAATCCGACGAGCCGCTCGACGACAGCGACCGGCTCAATACCGAGGTCGAATATCTTCCCGTCAAAACGACGCTCATTAACTACGAGGCAACGGCGGCGGGCAATAAGTTCATTCAAGATTACCATTTCGGCATGAGCAAAAAGGAATACAAGGCGTCCAGACCCAAATTGACGCCCTTTTCCGATGTGTGGGTGATTATCCGTGAGCTTAAAGTGGAATATCCCGACTCCACGCCCGTGCGCTATTGGCAAGCCGTCGATAAGCTGTCGACCAAAACGTTCAAACTCCTGCGTACCTTCGGCATGGAAAACAAGGAGGGCTTGGGCAGATTGCGCGAGGTGACCAATCCAATCGGCAAACCGTTCGCGCCGCGTGAAATTTTCTCGGACGAGGAGAATCAGCTCTTCGAGGAGCAAAGGATTCTGCTGTTTAAAACGTTCGGGCACGGCGTGGGCAGCCTTAACGACAGACTCTACGAACTTAAGCGGCACGCCTGGGACATGAAGGCTAAGTACGAGCATATGAGTTTCGTCGAATACGCCACGAATCCCAATGACGATTTGCGCAGCAAGGAGCGTGCGCCCTTCGCCGAGATGGCGGACGCAGTTATCACGAGTGTGCGTGCCGTCGCTCGCCGGCTTTACTTTTTCTTTGACAACGAAGAACGCATAAAGGCGGTTGTTGCGGGTTTCCTCAATTGGATTGACACCTATGCAAAGCTCAAGGAGCAGGGTGCCGACGCCGCCAAGTTGGAGAAATATCTTTATCTGGAGCAAAAATTCATCGATATTGTTGT
Organism: uncultured Selenomonadales bacterium; assembly: GCA_937877545.1. GTDB lineage: Bacteria > Bacillota > Negativicutes > Selenomonadales > Selenomonadaceae > Quinella. The sequence goes on from CALFJE010000061.1 coordinate 16,108, forward strand.
GTTCATGGCGTTCGACAATCTGCTCGCAAAGCATAAAAAATTCGGCGTGCCCTATGATATTATGGTGGCGTTGCTGAAAGATTACCGCGACAACCTGGACGACCCCGACGCCGAACGTAATTTCAAGTACAAGGTGCGCGGCGTCACCAATATAACTTACAAGCCCAAGGAATATGTCTTCGCGTATCGTTTCGCGGATTTGGAGCCGCAGGTTGATTATCGTCCGCCCGAAGAAATAGCCGCCGCCGAAGCTGAAGCCGCCGAAAATAAAGAAAGCCCCGCTGACGAGGCTTAAGCGTTCAACCCCAGAACATGTGCTTTTTCCAGAAAACTATCGCCGCGACGATTGACGCCAGCAACGCTATCGCAATGACTATTGCAAAGCCCAAATTGTTTTCGGCAAGCGGAACGGGCACGTTCATTCCGAAGAAACTCGCGATAACCGTCGGCACTGCGATTATAATCGTCATCGCCGCGAGGAATTTCATCACCATGTTTTGATTGTTCGAGATGATTGACGAAAAAATATCCGCCATCTGCGAAAGGATTTGGCTGTACATCTCGACCATTTCCCGCGCCTGTTTGTTTTCGATGATTACGTCTTCCAGTAAGTCCTCGTCCTCCTCGAAAATTTCCAGAATGCCCTCGACGGAGCGGCTGTTGCGTAAGCGCAGGAGCTTTTCAAACACGGCGTCGTTGGAGCGGAGCGAGGCGTTGAAGTACGTCAAACCCTTTTGCAATTCCATTAACCGCAAGATGTCCGAATTGCGCATGGAGCGGCGCAGTTGCTCTTCGATTTCGTCGGAGAGCTTATTTATTTGTCGCAGGTAGCGCAGGTAAAACGTCGCCGAACGATACAGAATCTCGAACAGGAATTGCGTGCGCTTGTAGGTGTGGAAAAGTCGCGCCGTCCGCTGATTGAAACTCGCCATGACTGGCGTCTCTTCCAAGCAGACCGTTATGATGTATTGTTTCGTCAAGATTATCGCCAGCGGCAAAGTGTCGTAGCTTTCCTCCTCGTAGACTATCGGAACGTTCGTCAGAATCATTACGGAGCCGTCTTCGGTGTCCAAGTGCGAACGTTCCTCCTCGTCGAGCGCGGCGCGTAAAAAATCCGGCTCCACCTGCGTCAACGAACTTACCTCGCGCAATTCATACGGCGTCGGGTCGACGATATTTATCCACGCGCCCTTTTGCAACGTTCGGAGCGTCAACCTTTCCAAGTGTCCCGACTCCTGCGACTTGTAAATTTCAACCAACGGTATCGCCCCCTTCCGCCCGCATTTTACTACATTTGCCGCGCCGTTTGAAGGAAAAATTTTTATGGCGTATAACTACCGCTTGCACAGCTTGATTAAAAGCCGCTCCAAGACCTCAACGTCTGCTTGCCCCGTCTTTAGTTTGAAGTCCACCGTTGCCAATTCGACAAAGACCGCCTCCAACAATTCGGGACGATAGCTTTTGGCGGTTTCGCCCAGCTTTTGCGCTATGTACGGATTCATTTCAAGCGGCTCGCCCAACCGCCGACCCGTCACGCCCTGCGCCATGAAGTGTTTCGCCCTAAGCAACCGCCGCACGTGATTGACCAACAGCGTCACGACAAGCGGCAACTTGGCAGGGACGCGGGCTTGTTGCCTCAACAGGTAAATCGCTTTTTCGGGCTTGCGTTCGTCGACCGCGTCCGTCAAGGCGAAGTTCGACACTTCCGGCGGCGCGAGCATGTTACGCCGCAAATCCGCCGCCGTTATTTCTTCGCCCGTGACGTTCAGCGCGATTTTGTCCAATTCGTTTTCCAGATACCACAGCGATATTTCGGGCAATATCCCCAGCCGCTCGTTGAAGTGACGCCGCGCCTCGCCGCGCATGATTTTGCCCAGCGATTTGAGTTTATCGTTGAGCCAATCGTCGACCTCCCACGGGCGCAACGGCTCCGCTTCCAATATCGCCCCAACCTGCGAAATTATCTTGTAAAGCTTGCGACGCTTATCCGCCGCCTTTGCCGTGAAGATGACATAATTTGTCGGCTGCATGTCGCGCAAGATGCCTTCGAGCCGCTCAAATTTTTTCTCCGCGCTGAAAAAGGGCGCGTTCTTGACCAATACGACGTTGCGCGAGCTGAACAGCGGCGAACTGTCTATCGCGCTGATTATTTCGCCGAGCGCGGGTTTGGCGTCGCAGTCGAACATTAAAAGTTCCGTCGCCTTATCGACGCCCAGCCGCGCCAATATTTTTTCCCGCGCCTTATCGATAAAAAAAGTCTCCGCGCCGCTCAACAGGTAAACGTTTTTGATTTCGCCGTCGAGTGCGCTCATAAATTCTTTAAACTTCAAAATATCACCTCAAGGAGTGTTGAATATGATTCTTCGCGACGTTTACGCCGAAATTGACCTTAACGCCGTCCGCCACAATCTGACCGCGATTCGCCGCCGTATCAATCCCGCGTCCAAACTCTGCGCGGTCGTCAAGGCGAATGCTTACGGGCACGGCGCGATTGAAGTTTCCAAAGTCGCCGCCGCGTGCAGAGCCGATTTCCTTGCCGTCGCCACCGTCGAGGAGGGTTTGGAGCTTCGCCGCGCAGGTTTCGACTTGCCGATTTTAATCCTCGGCTTGATTCCGCATGACGCCGCAGAGGTCGTCGTCGCCAATGATTTAACTCAAACCGTCGCTGATTTTGACTTGGCGCAAAAACTCTCTGCCGCCGCCGTTAATCTGAACAAGGTCGCCAAAGTTCACCTCAAGCTTGAAACGGGCATGGGGCGTATCGGCATTGCGCCCGATAGAGCCGTCGAGCTTGCCGCGCAGATTTCCCGCTTGCCGAACGTGGAGCTTGAGGGCTTGTTTTCGCACTTCGCCGACGCCGATAACCCCGACAGGTCGTTTACGCGTCGCCAAATCGAAATTTTCAAGAAGACTGCGGCTAAGATTCGTTCGGCGGGCGTGAATATTAAGATTTGCCACCTTGCCGAGTCCGCCGCCGCGCTTGACATTCCCGAAGCACATTTCGATATGGTTCGCGCCGGCATTATCACTTACGGGCTTTATCCCGCCGCCGATTTTCCGCGCACGATTGAGCTTAAGCCTGCCATGAAATTGGTTGCCCGCGTTGCTTTCCTGAAAAAAATTCCTGCGGGCGTGTCGATTGGCTACGGGCGCGAATTTGTTGCCGAGCGCGATTCGTTGATTGCCACGTTGCCGATTGGTTACGCCGACGGCTACATTCGCGCTTACAAGGGCTTTCACGTCGACATTGGCGGCAAGCTTGCTCCGATTGCCGGGCGCGTCTGCATGGATCAAACTATGGTTGACGTGACGGACGTTGACGGCGTTGCGGTCGGCGATGAGGCTATTCTGTTCGGCTCCGATTTGATTTCAATCGACGACGCCGCCCGCCACTTGCAAACGATTAACTACGAGGTGACGTGTTTGGTATCTGCGCGGGTGCCGAGGGTTTTCAAGCGGCTCTGAACGTCGACATTCTACCACAAACGCGCAAAAAAAATTACGGCTCCAAGCCGTTTTTTTGTGTACCTATTTTGGTAAAAAGTACACCTATTCGGTAATTCGCGCCCGAAATTTTTATGCTATACTGCCTGCGGAGGGATGCCTATGACGGAAAAGAATTCGGAACCTGTTGACGATTGCCGCAATGAGCTGAAATGTATCGGGCTTCGTATCGCCTACTTCCGCAAGCTCAAGAACATCACGCAAGCCGAACTGGCTGAGGAGCTTTCTATCAACAAAAATTATCTGTCGCACATTGAAAGCGGCTCCGCCAATAAAGCCGTGTCGTTGCCGTTGCTGATTCGCATTTCCAAGGCTCTGGACGTGGATTTGTCGTTGCTGACCGATTTGTCTGACCTGCGGAATAACGGCTTGGGAGAATTCGTGCGCGAAGTGAAACAAACTTTCGAGGAGATGAAGGAACTCAACGCGGAACTCGACGGCTTAATGCGGCAGATGAACAATCTCGACTATTCAGATTGAGGAGGATTTTAATGTACACGATTGAATTGGACGTTGACCCCGTGACTTTGGGCTTTGACCCTAAGGAAGTTAAGCGCAAATCCGACGGCACTTACGTCGTTGAGCGCAAACATTATAAAGTTTCGGTCTACGCGCCGCACGATAGCGCAATGGGGCGCGACGCGTGGTGTCCCTGCTCGCATGACATCTTCGACGGCTGTAATTGGTCTTACGGCGGGCATTACTACGTTGACGGCGGCGCGGAGCAAAATTACAGCAAGAATCGCGTTATCGACCACTTGATGTTGACGCAGCCCTCGCGCAGATACGGCGTTGACTTGTCCAAGGAGGAGGAGGATTGGATTAAAGCCGCCTGCGCGGTTGCCTATGACAACGTGAACAACGCCCGCCGCGCTTATCAGGATTATCTGAATCGCGGCTTCAAGGTGCGGCTCGGCAGTGCGCCCGAAGACCCCTATCATGACCCGTTCCTGCCCGATAAGTTTAAGGCAATGCTCGGCGCGGCTTACGTCGGCGAAAACGCTTAAGGAGGCGATTTGATGAGCGACAAAGTTTTTCGATTTTCCGCAAGCAATAATGCCGATACGCTCGTCGATATGAACGCCGTCGAGGAGGTCGTAAGCCTGTCTGCGGAGGCGGCTAAGCTCGGCAAGCAACTTGAGGCTGAACTCGCCGCGCAAGACGCCGATTCCGCGCAGGACGGACTTAAAAAATTTATCCGTTCGCAGATTGAAGCGTCCATGAGCGACGGGCAAACGCGCCACGTTCAAGTTATGGACGAGGACGCGCTCGCCGATTTGATTATCGCCAAGGGGCTGGAGCACGTCGAAGTTAAATGCGAATATCACCTCGGCAAGGATAATTGGCAGTTCTGCAAGGATTTGGGCGTCCTCTACGTCAACAGCGACGGGGATTTTGACGCGATTAAGGAGCAAGCTCTGGCGCACGGTATTCAAAAGGTTGAAAGCACGCTGTCCAAAGCCGTTCAATGCGACGAATTGACCGAACTCATGCGCGTGGAAAGCAAAATCACGGGCAACCCCGCCGCTGTCTTCTTCCCGCACGCTTACGATAAGGCGCAGGCGATTAAGCTCGTTCAGCTTAACGGCGTCATTTCGGCTAAGGCGTGGGCTAAGGTCGGCGGGGCTGTCGCTATCGGCAGTAATTTCGTCGACGTGCTCACGGGCGATAAAACCGTCAAGCAAGCCGCTAAGGATATGGCGACCTCGGCGGCTAAGGAATTTCTCATCGACTACGCCAAAAATCAAGTCATAGCGACTGCCGTCCGTCAACCGCTGGTCAAGGAAGCGATAGCGCGAGCCGGCGGGAAAACCCTCATGAAGACAATCGGCTCAACGAAGGTCGGCGCGACGGGTCTCAACGCCATATCCGCCGCTGACGCTTTCGCCGGTGCCTTCGCGAAAAATGCTGTCTTAAGCTCGTCGGGCTTGGCGATTACCGCGATAAACGGCGTGGGCGGTACTGCCGCAGGTTTGGCGTCGTCCGTCGGCTTGACGGGGACTGCCGGCGCGATCACTGCCGGAACTGCAGGGCTTACGGGAGCCGTCGGAGCGGCGGCGGCTTTCGTTGCACCGCTTGCGCCCCTTGCCATTGGCGGAGCCGCTGTTTACGGCGTCGGCAAACTCTTGAAGAAAATTTTTTAAAATTTTTGGGAGGGCTGAATCATGGAGGCTAAGGAAATTAAGCGGGACGAGCCTGTAACGTTGCCCAAATGCAAATTTGCCGGCGATAATATCGAGACCTGCGAATACTGCGACTATAACATTGACGAAAAGGAAAATATTTTCTCCCATAAGGTGCTGTGCGGGATTGACGGCAAGTGGCACAATGCGAGCTATGTCTGCAAATACTACAAGTGACATGACGATTGCCGCCACCGTTATACGGCAAATCCAAACGGCGTTGACGGTTCCCGAAACGGGCGGGATACTCGGCGTCCGCGCAGGGCGTGTGGTCAGCGAATTTCATCACGACAGCACCGGCACGACCACCGAACGCAATTACATTCCCGATACCGAAAGCTTGAACGCGGTTTTGCGCGATTGGCAACGTCGCGGGATTGAATTCGTCGGCTTCGTCCACTCGCACCGCGCCGATAAAAAAAATCTCTCCAAGCTCGATATTCGTTACGCCGAAAAAATCAAGACACATTGCGGCATGAGCGAAATTTTAATGCTGATTTACTTGCCCGACGATAAAACGATTCATAAATACATTTTGTGACAATGCGGCTCCTTAGGGGGCTGATTTTTTTATCTGAACCGTGCGAACAGTTCAGCTTTCCACAGCCGCAACTTGAACTCCGTCAGCCCGAAACGCGGCTTGCGTATGTGCACGCGTCGCAACTCAAACGGATTCGTTTCAAGCGTATTCAAGCCTGCCTCGCCCGTCACCGCCGTTAAATATTTTTCCTCGCGCAACAACTCTTCCAGCTCAGAATTAAACGCGCCGTTGGGATAAGACAGGCTGCAAATCGGCTCCAAGCCGCTCCACTCCAGATAAATTTTTGACTCGCGCACCTGTCGCCGCCGAAAAGTCTCGTCAAGCTCCGTCAGCGGTATGTGGTCGGCGGTGTGCGAACCGATTTCAATCCCGCGCCGTTGCATGTCTTTGAGGTCGTCGAACGTCAGATAGCCCGCCTTGCCCAGCGTGTTGGTTATCACGTAGACGACCGCCGTCATGCCGTGCGCCTCCAATATCGGCAACATCTCGGTGTAATTTTCTTTATAGCCGTCGTCGAAGGTCAGGATTATCGGCTTGGCGGGCAGAGGCTTGTAGCCGCGTACCGCGTGCATGAATTCCTTTAGCGTTATCGTCGTGTAGCCCTCCGCCTGCAGATAGTCCAACTGCGCGGCGAATTCGGCGGGCGGCACGTTGTAGACCTCAAAGTCGGGGTCGAGCGGCGCGTCCGTCACTTGATGATACTCCAATATCGGAAAGCCTTCCGGCTCCGGCAATGCGCAGACGATTAACGCCAATATCAAAATCACGCCGCCGAGTATTCGCAACGTTATCACCTCCGCGCAGATTATAGCATAAAAAAATCCCCCCGCCGCTCACGAGGGGATTTAATTTTGTTTACCGCGCAGGTTTCTCGCCGGGGATGTCCATTATCGCCTCAACGCCGCGATGTCCCGTCCGAATTCGTACCGCATCGCTCAATTCGTAGATAAATATCTTGCCGTCGCCGAACTTGCCCGTCCGTAAAACCTTCTGCGCGGTCTCAATCACCGTTTCAACAGGAATTTCACAAACGACCGTCTCAACCTTGATACCAGGTACTAAATTCACGTCGTATTCGCGCCCGCGATAAATTTCTTTGTGACCTTTCTGCAGTCCGCAACCAAAAACCTGCGAAACCGTCATGCCAAGCACTCCGATCGAGTTCAGAGCCTCTTTCAGCTCCTCCAGCTTCGACGCACGAGTTATGATTTCGATTTTCGTCATCTTCACGATTTAAGCCCTCCCAATGCCGATTGCAACGACGTTTCAGGCGAATCTGCTCCAAAAAAGCTTGACGAGCCTGTAAATATCGGTGTCGTGTAGCCGCGTTCGCCGTGTTCAGCCAAATCGAGACCCGTGACTTCCTCCGCCTCGTCCACACGGATTGAAACTATCGCGTCTACCACTTTGTACAGCACAATCGAGCCGATTACCGCGAAAATCACTGCCACGCCGATTGATAACACTTGCGCGACGAATAAATCAGTTTCGCCGTAAAAAAGACCGTTCGCGCCGTCAGGATTAACGGAAGTCGTCGCCCAAAGCCCCGTAGCGACCGCGCCCCACATGCCGCCGACGCCGTGCACGCCGAACGCGTCCAGCGAATCATCGTAGCCAAAATGCTCTTTGACGACCGCAACTGCCAAATAACATACCACGCCGCCGATAAGCCCGATAGCGACGCTCGGCAGAATAGTCACGTAGCCCGCCGCAGGAGTAATGGCGACCAAGCCAGCGATACAGCCCGAAACTGCGCCGATAACAGTCGGTTTGCCGTGACGAATCCACTCAACCAACGTCCAGCCGAGCATACCTGCCGCCGCCGCGATTTGCGTGACGACGAAAGCATTTGCCGCGAGTTCATTGGCTCCGAGCGCAGAGCCGGCATTAAATCCAAACCAGCCGATCCAAAGGATAGCCGCGCCAAGGACGGTCATCGGAATATTGTGCGGAACCATAGCCGATTTGCCATAGCCGCGACGTTTGCCGAGCAGGATACAAATCGTCAAGCCGCTCACGCCGCTTAGTATATGAATAACCAGACCGCCCGCGAAGTCCAATGCGCCGAGTTGTGCCAAGAAGCCGCCGCCCCAGACCCAATGCGCCATCGGATTGTAGATAAATATTGCCCAAAGCAACATCAGCAACGCGAAGCCTTTAAATCTCATGCGTTCGGCGAATGCGCCAGTTATCAATGCCGGTGTCAACGCCGCGAACATGCATTGGAACGCCACGAACGCTAATTCTGGGATTGTGCCGCCGTCCAGCACGTTGTAGCCGACATTCGCCAGCCCGAACTTCGATAAATCGCCGATTAAGCCGCTCACGTCCGAGCCAAACGCCATTGTGTAGCCGATTATAATAAATTCAACACTGACCATGCCGAGGATAAACATCGACTGCATTATCGTCGAGAGGACATTTTTACTGCGCACCATACCGCCGTAGAACAATGCGACTGCGGGCGTCATGATGAAGACCAACGCCGCGCTGATTAGTACCCACGCCGTGTCGCCGCTGTTGATTATGTTTGCCGTTTCCATTTTGAATCACCTGATACATAAAATCTTGCGTAAACCGATTTACGCGTCGTATTATAAAATTGGTATGGCTAAGTGTCAACGTTCCGCTTCAATGTATACTTAAATACATGAGCTAGCGATTGGCGGCATTGAAACGGTAGCCCGCGCCCCAGACGGTTTCGATATATCGCGGATTGGCGGGCACGGGCTCAATCTTTTCGCGCAGGCGGTTGACGTGGACGGTAACGGTGGCGGTGTCGCCCACAGCGTCCAAGCCCCAAATGCGGTCGAAGAGCCTGTCCTTACTGAAGACTATGTTAGGGTTTTCGGCGAGGAACAGCAGGAGTTCAAACTCTTTGTTCTTGAGATGAATTTCCTTGCCCGCCGAAAAGACGCGGCGCGATTCGGGCTGAATTTCCAAGTCGCCGAAATGCAAAGTGTTATCGTTGCCCTTACCCGTCAGGCGTTCGTAGCGCGAAATGTGCGCCTTGACGCGGGCAACCAATTCGCTGGGGCTGAACGGATTGATGACGTAATCGTCGGCACCGAGACCGAGCGCACGGATTTTGTCAATGTCTTCGCGCCGAGCCGACACGACAAGGATTGGCGTCTCCTTGACTTTGCGAATCGCCCTACAGATTTGGAAGCCGTCGACGGCGGGCAACATGAGGTCGAGGACGATTAACGCGTAGTCATTTCGGATAGCCGTATCAAGCCCGTGAGTCCCGTCGCTAACGACTTCAACCGCAAAGTCATTCGCCTCCAGATAATCGCGTTCGACTTCGGCGATTTTGGTGTCGTCTTCAATCAGCAAAATTTTTTTCATCGTGACGCTCCTCATAAATCGGCAGGCGAATTACGATAGTCAGCCCGCCGCCCAAAGTTTCTTCAGCCCAAATGTCGCCGTGCATACCCAAGACGATCTGCTTGACGACGGCAAGTCCCAACCCGCTGCCCTTAGCCGTGTTCGACCTGGCGGGGTCTGTCCGATAAAAAATGTCGAAAATCTTCGCGAGTTCCGCCCTGCCGACGCCACGCCCGTCATCCGCGAAGCTTATCCTCAAATGCCCGTCCTCCGCGCAGATTCCAATCGCCACGTTGACGACGGCATTTTTCTTGTACTTGACGCTGTTGTCGAGCAGATTATTGACGAGGCGGGCAAATTGCAGGCGGTCAATCTTGACGAGGCTGTCGATTTTTTCGCCGTCGAACGTCAAATTCAGTCCGCGTTGCAGGAACAAATCTTTTTTATCGGCAACGAAGTCCGCAAAATAATCCGCTGGGCGAACGGGCTCCAAATTGAATTCGACGCGCCCCAAATCGAGCTTCGAGAACAGGAACAGGCTTTCAACGAGCTTTTCCATATCGGCAACGGTTCGGCTCATCATTTCGACATAGTGAAGTTTTTTATCGGGTGTGTTGGCAATGCCGTCGAGGATTCCGTTGGCGTAACCCTTCAAGGCGGTCAGCGGCGTAGCGAGGTCGTGCGAAATGCCGGCGAGCAATTCCTTTCGATTGCGTTCGTACCTTTCGCGCAGAGCTTTATTTTCCTTGAGTTCGTGGCGCATTTTGTCGAACGCCCGACAAGTTTCGCCGATTTCGTCATTGGCGTCCACGTTTAGGGCAACGTCGAGATTACCTGCGCGGATTTGCTCCGAGACTTCGCGCAGATTGCGAAGCGGCTCCAAGACTTGACGCGATAAGAGTTGCGAAAGGTACCTGCCGAGCAGGATTGTAAAAATCACGGCTCCGACGAAAATTATTGCGCCGAGCACTTCGAGGATTTTTTTGAGCGACGGGGCGACAGTCGATTTTTGCGCGTCCAAAGGGACGTTGCCGACAGCCATAATTTCTGCGCGGTGTCGACCGGAAAAGTATCGAAAGGCGAACCCTTGAGCGTCCCAGAGCATTGACGGGCTTAAAATTTTCCGTTCGGCGATTTGCCGCCTGATGTCTTCGACGTTCACGTCGGGTGTCACGTAAAGAACATTCCCGTCTTGCAGGACGGCGACGGCAATTCCCTGCGCTTCCAAGATTTGGCAGTCCTTCCTTAAATTTTTGAGCTTCAAGGTGTCGTGGCGGTCAGCGTCGTCTTCTATGGAGGTGACGGCGAATTGTACGGAGAGCGCGGAGCCTTTATCCGCCCAAAGCTTCACGAGCAGTTCGCTGCGTTGCCCCGTGTCGAGGAAACGCACCGCAGTAAAAATCAGCCAACCCATTACCGCCATGACGCTCAGCGGGATAAACACCATCAAGAAATTGCCGAGCAAGAGCCGCTTACTCAACGAAATGTCGCGAAGTTTCATTGCATCGCCCCCGCCGATTGTATCATAAATTTTAGCGGCAGTTTAGATTTTGTTTATAGACAGCGGCTAAGATAACGCGCAGCGATTCAAAAACACGACGGGAGGACGGCTAATGATGTCAATCAGTTTGAGGCGGGGCGAGTCCCTTAGCTTGACGGACGAAGGCAACCTGCGCGGCGATTTGAGGCTCCTGCTGAGTGGTACTTCGTCGCCGGAAGTTTGGATTCTCCTTTGCCAAGATTACTGCGTTGCTTCCGAGGGCGACGTTGTAAATTTGCAAAACCCGCGCCACGATTCGGGGGCAGTAAGCCTTTCGAGCACGGCGGGCGTCGGTGAACAAATTTTCGGAACCGTGTCGATTGAGCTTGGGAAGTTGCCGCCGCAGTACGACGGAATTTTTGTAGCGTTGACCATTGACGGCGCAGAGACTTTTGGAAATTTAACGGCGCGGCTGGTCGACAATCGGGACGGGCACGAACTTTGCAGGTACGATTTGCTCGACGAAGGCTCAATCTGCGCGGCGATGATTTTTGTCGCGTTAAGCTCGGAGGCGGAGGGTTGGCGTTTCGAGGCGGTCGGCGAAGGCACTCAGACGGCGGCTTTCAGCGAACTCTTGAAGAGAAAGGACGAATTATCATGAAGAAAAAATTGCGTGCGTTCGGCGAAATGTTGTGCGGGATATTCACGCCGGCGCGTTTGAAAAAATTTGCGGCGGTCACGACGGTCGCGGCAATCTGCGCGGGCGGCGGGGCTTACTTCCTCCACCAACAAAAGCAAGCTCAAAAAATTCTGGCGGCTAAGGCGCAGACTACAATTCTCGCCAATCTCGCCCGTGAAAAAAATATCGCGCTCGTGGACGAAAACACGATTCGCAATACGGTCGCAAACTTAATCGGCGTCGACGCGCAGGCTATTACCTACAAGTCGATTCGGCTCAAGGAGCGCGATAAGTCCGCTGATTTTCAGCCGGTCTACAAAGTGTCCTGCGTCGCCAACAGCGTCAAGTACATTTGCATTGATGCCGTCAGTGGCAACGTCGTGAACGTCAAGGTCGGCTAAAAAAATTTCCCTCCGACGCTCGCCGAAGGGATTTTAATTTTAATCCGTTGTCTACACGCTGCGATACATGGGAATTTCGACGGGATTATCCTGAAGACACCAGACGCCGCAAGGACACACGCCCGCGCAAACGCCGCAACCGATACATTTATCCGCGTCGGAGACGTATTCCCAAGAGCCGTCGTCGTGCTCAATACGCGTAATCGCCTTTTCGGGGCAGGAGTTCAAACACATCTTGCAATCGCGACACGTCCCGCAACTCACGCAACGTAAATGCTCGTGCAGAGGGTCGGGCAGGTCGCAATGGTGACATTTCTCGAAATATTTTTTGGACAGATTATTTGACGGAACGAGGCTTTTCTTGACGGGCAGAGAAATTTCTTCTCCGCGCAGATATTTATCAATCGCTGTCGCCGTCAAACGGGCGTCGCCGGTCGCGTCGGTCAATCTGCCGGGCTTAATCACGTCGCCCGCCGCAAAAACTTTGGGCAAAATCCGCTTATCGCCGTCGGGAACAAGCCAATCGCGGAACTTTTTAACGTCGGGCAGAAAATCCGTAACGGGTGCCTCGCCGATTGAAACTATCACCTGGTCAGCCGCGATAAATCTGCCGTCGTCGGCGTAAATGCCCTCGGCGGTGATTTTTTTCGTCATGAACGGGTAAATTATCTTGCCGCCGAAATTTTCAAGCCGCCGAATCTCCTTGGCGAACGCGGCAGGCTTCATCACGTCGACGACGATAACGCTTTCCGCGCCCTGCTCGTAAGCCGAAGTGGCAACGTCCATGCCCGAATTGCCGCCGCCGATAACGACAACATTTTTGCCGACGGGAGGCTTTTCGCCGCGATTTATCGCCTTAAGGAATTCTATGCCGTGCGTCAAAAGCTCCGCGCCTTCCCAGTTGAAGTATCGCGCCTTGTGACCGCCCGTCGCCACCAACACCGCGTCGAACTCCGCGCATATCGAATCGAACTTAGCCGCGTCGACCTTGCAATTCGTCACGAATCGGACGCCCAAATTTTCTATCCGCTTAAGCTCCGCCGCAATCAGCTCCTGCGAAATTCTGGAGTGCGGTATCACTTGCGCAAGCTTGCCGCCAAGGAGCGCGGCGTCGTCAAAGACTGTAACGCTGTGTCCGCGCAGAGCCAGTTGCCAAGCCGCCGTCAAGCCCGCGACGCCTCCGCCGATTATCCCGACGGTTTTGCCCGTCGAAATTTGCGGAGGCTCGACCTCGACGTAAGCCGACTTCAAACCCAGTTCTCCGATTTTAATAGCCTCGTCAATCGTGCCGCGTGTACAGCCATCCATGCAAGGATTGGGACAGAGCGTCCCGCAAATCGAACCGGGGAACGGCGTATATTTCAAAACCAGTTTCAACGCCTCGTCGACTTTGCCAAGCCGCAATAAATTCAGCCGCTGTTGCGTCGGTATGCCCGTCGGACACATGAATTGACACGGCGCGGCGAACTTTGCATTATCCCACGTCGGCACGCGCAGACGATACAGCCCGCGATTTACCGTGTTCAAGACCGCAAAATCATCGTCCGCAACGTTGCTGAATATCCCGCCCTTAATCCAAGAATTTTTCCTGAAATCGGCGAGGTTATGGACAATCGGCGGCTTCTTCTCCTCGAACGTCAGCGGACGGAGCTTGCGCCACTCGTTCCAATCGCTAAGCTCGGCGATAAGCTCGGACTTTTCAATCGCGTTAAGGAAATGATTCATGCCGCTTTTAAGGAAGTGAATATCCTCTGCGTCAAGGGGCAGGCATTGAATATCGGCGGGAAAATCGGCGATAGTGCCGCGCACGTAGACGACGCCGCCGACCATGCCCACGCAGGGACGCTCGCCCGTGACGGAACTAAACTCCGCGCTGTCAACGCCGCAAACAACCGCACGTCCGCCGCCCATGAACTCGAACGAAAAACTTCCGACGTTTTTTAAAATCCAAAGCTCCGGCTCCTCGTAAAGCGGATCGTGTTTCATGAGCGAACCCGTCCGCGTGCCGGCTCGACCGCCGATATAAATTTTGCCGCCGCTGGAACAATGCCCCGCCGTGTCGCCCGCGTCGCCCTTGACGGTGATAAGCCCGCCGGCATTCAGCCAGCCGACGTCCGCCGAGGTCGCGCCCTCAACGATAATCTCCGTATTCGGCAAGCACATGGAGCCGACGCGTTGTCCCGCATTGGTGACGTGAAATTTCAACGTCCTGCCGTCGACGTTCCAAACCGCGCCGCCGATATTGTGTTGCCCGCTGGCCGCTATGTCAAAATCGGTTTCGCCCGACTTAACCGCGTCCTCAATCATGAGCAGGAGGTCTTGCGTCGACATGCGCTCGTGGTTTCTAATCGTGTCAATCTTCAACATTTTGTTTCTCCCCGTAAATCGTCCAAAAAGCCTTGGAGTCTGTCCGCGAATCGCCCGACGTGTAAGCCGTCAACGAACGAATGATGTACTTGCACCGACAACGGCATTAACAATTTCCCGTCAACGTTGCGAAATTTCCCCCAATCAAACAGCGGCGTCGCGTTATCCTTCCTGCCGAAATTGGTATGCGAAATATGCGAATACGTCAGCCACGGCATCGGCGAACATTGGAAAACGTCATTGCCGAGCGGCGCGGTGAAATATTCGGCTTGAGCATCGGCGATTTTTTTTGCAAGCGCAACGTAACTTTGGAGACTGTCGGTCAGCGGCACATTCACGACCTTGAACAGCTCCGTTTGCGGATTCAACCACGTGAACGCCGTATCAATCTTATCGAACAGCACAATCGCCCCGTCGACGAAGCGGTAGCGGAAATTCTCAATCGCGTTGCCGCACTTGCAAACCGCGTAAATCATCGACAGCGTAAACGATAAATCTTGCGCCTTGACCGTCTTGTAAAAATTGGTAACGTCGATCTCGAACGTCACGCAAAAGCTCGGCTCAATGCAACCTCTGAAAATCGCGCAATGAGCGGCGCGGCTCCAAGTCTTTTCGTCAATGATTTTGTAAGTGTTCATATTTCAGCAAACGTATTGTATACCGAGCTTGTCGGCGATAGCCTTATCGGTGGAAACAAGAGCGTCGCTCCTGCCGACGGGCAAAGAGCTGTTGCCAATCGGAGCCATAAGCTTTCGGAGTTCGGCGTCGAAGGCTAAAACGTAGTCGACAATGCGTTGAGCACCCTTATCCACGTCGAGACGCTTAACGAGGCGCGGATTTTGCGTACAAATGCCCGTGGGACACTTGCCGGTATTGCACGCGTTGCAACGCCCGTTTTCATTGCCGACGCAACCGAGCAACTGAATCAAAATCTTGCCGCAAAAAACGCCGTTGGCTCCGAGGCAAATCATCTTGAAGGCGTCAGCCGCCGCGTTGCCCGTCAAGCCGATACCGCCGCCGCCGTAAAGCGGGATTTGCCCCTGCGAACCTTGGTCGACGGCCGCCAGATAGCAATCGCGAATTTTGGAAACGACGGGGTGCCCCGTATGGTCGAGCGAAATTTCGTTAGCCGCGCCCGTGCCGCCCTGTATGCCGTCGATAAAAAAGCCGCCGCAAATTTTATAAGGGTCGCGCAAAAGATTGTTGTAGACCGACACCGACGTTGAGGACGCCGCGCACTTAATGGCTACCGGGACGCGAAAGCCGAACGCCGCGTTCAAGGACAAGTGCATTTTTTGAACGGACTCCTCGATTGAGTAAAGCCCCTGATGATTGGGCGGCGAGGAGAGCGTTGCCTTGGGGACGCCGCGAATCGCTTGGACGTGCGGCGCAACTTTTTCCGCTTGCAGTAAGCCGCCGTCGCCGGGCTTTGCTCCCTGCCCGATTTTTATAAGCACGCCCGCCGGGTCAACCTTCATGCGCGGCATCGTTTTGATAATCCTGTTCCAGCCGAAATGCCCCGACGCAATTTGTATGATAAAATACTTCAGATAATCGGACTCCATAAGCTTGACGGGCATACCGCCCTCGCCGGAACTCATCCTCACGGGCAAGCCGCATTTTTCGTTCAGATAAGCCGCCGCCATAGCCACAGCCTCCCAAGCCCGCGTCGACAGTGCGCCGATTGACATATCCGAGAATATCAGCGGATAAATCCAACGGACGGGCGGCGTTTTCTTGTTGGCGACGAGTTTGCCGTCAACGATCTCAAAGGGCAATTCCTTAGGCGAAAGCACTCTGCCGAGCGGAGCGCGTATGTCGAAGGTGTGGCGAATCGAATCGAGCGACGGGTCAGTCATTTGCGAAATACGCCCGACGATAATTTTATCCAGGGTGCGTTGCGCGTTGAGATTGGTACGCCCGCCGCGCTTAATCGGACGATTGAACAGCAGATTGCGGCGATTATCGACGTTACGGACGGCGCGAATGGCATTGTTCGGACAAACGCGTTCGCACATGCCGCAACCTCGACACGCGCAGGAAACGTCGGCGACCTGCTTGATAATCGGCACGGCTTGCTGAATATGGACAGGTTCGGGCTGATTGGCTTGCGAAATTGTCACGGATTTGCGCTGAACTTCAACCTTAATCGCCTTGAAGGTGCAGGAGGCAACGCAACTGCCGCACATGGTGCAACGATTGGCGTCGTATTCAATCTTCCACGGCAAATCGTTCGCGGCGATGTCTTGAACTTTTACTGCTTCCATCTTATCACCTCCAAGTTGTTGTTTATGACGACGACCTCTCGCTCGTTGGGGTAAATGTCGCGCTCGGTGTTCCTGTCGGGCAGAATCTCATTGATACCGCAAACCTCGGAGGAAATGGCAACGGTGGTATCGTCGCCGCCGACAACTACGGGGCGCAACTTTTTGGAGTCGCAACAAGTCATCATGCGCCCGTCGGGCAAGCCGGCAATTATCGTGTTCGGACCGTTTATCTCAAGGTGAGCCAGCGATTGACGAATCGACAGCAAAACGTCTCTGTCGGGACGTTTTTCAATTTCAGCGAACGGCAACGGCGTTATGACGTGCTTGTAATACGGGATTGACCATTTAAGCTCGTGCAGGACGTAATGGAGCGTGTACAAGAAATTTTGCGAATCGGACTCGAAGCCGATATATCCTCGGTGCAAATTTTTTTGGAACTCCTTATTTTTGGTGTAGAAAGTATTTTCGCCGTTGGCGCACAGCGTATAGCCTTGCAGGAAAAACGGATGCGCAGCGTAGCGGACGATTTTGTAATTGGTATTCTGCCGACACTGCACGATAATATTTTTGGCAAGCAGCGTGCCGTTGTCGTCCCAAAGCCGGAAGTACGTCGCAATGTCACGCGGGTCGCCAATCTCCTTGAGCGTCAACACGTCGGGCCAGAAGGAATAAACGTAACCCTGCGCGGAATCCGTCAAAATCTTACGCAAGGCAAGCCGCGTATCCAAAAGCAAAGCCTCGCGGCTTTCGGGGTCGTCGTAGTGTTCGGGATAATCATAATTGCGGAAAATGTAATAGGGCATGGTCTGAATATCAAGCCCTTTGCGCTTATTGGGGACGGGCAACCACTCCGCCATTTTTACGAAATTTTTGGCGGACATGTAATCTTCGACGAGCCGCGCCCCCTGCTTGGTGCAAGCCATTGACAACAGCGGCTTGTCCTTGTAGAGCGAAAAGACGCCCGCGAGGTCTTGCATTACCATTGCGAAGCCCGAATTGTCGTGCCCCTCCTGTTGCGGCAACATCAAGCGTAACGCCGTCGACGGGTAGACGGGCTTTTTGCTTTTAACCGCGCCGATTCTGCACATAAAAATTCCCCCAAATACAAACGGGGCAACGAGCCTCCTGCCCGCCGCCCCGAAAACAATTTCAAATGTTATTTTTGACGTATTCGTCGTGGAGGTGCTTAAGCTCCTCAATCTTGCCGTACATTTCCACCTGCAACTTGGAGGCAGTCGCGAAATCGCCGCTGTTGAGGGCATTGGTGAGGCGCGTGAACAGCGATTTTTTATCGATTGAATCTTTGGCGAGGAGTTCGCGCATATCCTTAAGCTTATTCCAGTTGTAGGAGTCTTGGTCGGTGCGATAGTGGCTTTCGATTAGTTGAGCCTTGCGGACGAGGTTGCGCATTTCGGGCAGAATCCTCGCTATAATTTCAGTCTTCCAGCGGAGCAACGCGCCCTCCTTGAAGGAATTTATAATCTGCGTGCGAAGTGCGCCGCCGGCGGTGATAACCTTGACTTTGGCGGGATAATTGTCGAACGCCTGCATATTTTCCCAAACGGTAGCGGGCGGTGCGCCAAACATGGCGTCGCGCTCTGCGGCGGTATAGTCCTCGAACACGTCCTCCTCCGAACGATAGGCGCGGCTCTTCTCCAGATAGAAAGCGTCCTGCCCCGCCTTTTTGCTGAGTTCGGTTAGCAAATCAATCGCGGGTTTTTCAATGGCGTAGCGCACGCCGTCAAGAATCGCCGAATAGCACGCCGCAAGCACCAGATAAGTATTGGTGTAGGGGTTGCAGGCGCGAAGTTCAAAGCGCGTCGCCATGGGATTTTTCAAGTCGCGAATCAAGCCGGCGAGGATCGTCCTGTTACGGCTTGGGATTTTGGGCGTATGACCGAGCGAAGTCACGATACAGACGGGAGCCTCGAAACCGGGCTTGAGCCTGTTCAAAGAGTCGTTAGTCGCGCTGACAAACGGATTTATGACTTCGTAATTCTTTAACAAGCCCATAATCGCGCCGTAGCCGACCGCGTTCATAAAGTCTTCGTAGGGATTTTTCGGGGCGAACAGGTTATGAATCTTACCGTCGGCAGTCTTGGCGGCAAGCCCTATGTGGGTATGTTCGCCGTTGCCCGCGAGTCCGATCATGGGCTTAGCCTTGAAACTGACCTCCAAGCCCTCTGCGCGGAAAACCTCCTTAACGATAGTGCGGACGAACATTTCATTATCGGCGGCTTGCACGGCGTCGGCGAATTTCCAATCAATCTCCAGCTGTTCGCAAACGTGCGTTAAGTGCCCCGCCTCGTCAATCTGCGCCTTAAGCCCGCCAACTTCCTTATGCCCCATTTCGACGCCGAAGCCGTATTTGTCCAGTTCGACAAGGCATTTCTCCAGAGCACAACGAACCGCGCCGTGCGTGCGTTGCCAATACTGCTCCTGCATGACCTGCGACGCGCTCATTTCCTCGATAGCGGCTTCCTCAAGCGGCGTCTTAACCCAAAACTCCAACTCGGTCGCGGAGGTAAAGATTATGTCGGTGATGTCGTTGCCGCTGACCTCAAGCCCGTCAACTTCGCCTTGCTTGTGGAAAAGGTCGATAAGCTCCTTTTTGACGAAAGCAAGCGTATCGGTGAGTATGGCGCGGCTGTCGACGCGTTTGCCCTCGTGAATCAGAAAGCTCGGAATGCGGAGCGTGCCGACGGGGCAATTCGTTTCGTCGTCGAAGTACTCGAAATTATAATCGACAAACCAGTTGACGGCGGGGTCGACGGGCATATCAACTTTGGCGTTGTTGAGCGTGGCTATACCCGGCAAGACGACGCTTGAGCCGTCAGTCTGGACGGCGCGTCCCGCGTAAAATTCGTCGATGTCCTTAAGGAACAGGCGCACGGGAATTTTTTCGTCGGTATCGTTGCCCGCCAGGTCGACGCCGACCAGCGACACGAATTTTATTTCGGGGTGTGCCTTCAGCTGATTGATAATCTCGTCTTTGGGCGTGTTAGCTTTGATTGTGTACAGTAATTCTTTCATGGTAAACCACCTGCCTGCAAAACTTTTGTGTAAATCGATTCACAGGACGTATTATAATTTTGGTATGGTTTGGTGTCAATCGTTGGCTATCATGTATACGCTAATACATAAAAAAAATCCCCGACCGTCGTCGAGGAGTCGTTGCTTAGTTGCGTTCCAGCTCAAGGAGTTTGATCTTCTTATCGAGCCCGCCCGCGTAGCCCGTCAAGCGTCCGTCGGAGCCGATAACTCTATGACAAGGGATTATAATCGAAATGGGATTGTGCGCGACCGCGCCGCCGACAGCTCGCGCCGATGTATTTAATCTCTTGGCTATCGCGCCGTAAGTCGTTGTCTGCCCGAAAGGGATCGTCAACAAAATTTCCCAAACCAGCGGGCGGAATATCGTTTCTCTGCGCGGATTAAGTGGCGGCGTAAAATTTGGGGCGCGTCCGCTGAAATAAGTATCCAGCCACGCAACCGTTTGCTCGAATACGGGAAGCGGTCTTGCGTCGTGAACGTCGCCAAGCGTATCGGCGAAGTATTTCTGTCCGTCAAACCGCAACCCGATTAAATTTGCCCCGTCGCTCGCCAAAGTGATGCCTCCTAGCGGCGACGCGTATTTTTGTGTGTAATTCATTCCGTTACCTCAATCATAGCTGAGCCATGTGAAAACGAATATAGCGATTGAAACGATGCCGTTGCGCATGAAATAGGCTTGAGTGACTTCGCGGTAATCGCCCGCTTTAACTATTGCGTGCTGATAAACCAGAGCCAATGCCGCTATCGCCACGCCGACGAAGTACCACTTGCCCAAGCCGAGCATAAGTCCGACCGTCACGAAGCAGGCGATTGATACAACGTGCAAGCCCCGTGCGATACGCAATGCGCCTGCCGCGCCGTACTTCGTTGCCAAGGAGTGGAGCCGTTGCGATTTGTCAAATTTCTCGTCCTGCGCCCCGTAGACCGCGTCGAACGCCCCAATCCACAGTGCGACCGCCACGCATAAAATTATCATCGGCAGGGCGATTGACTCGGTGACGGCGACCCACGCGCCCGCCGGAGCCATTGCTATCGCCAAGCCCAAAAACAGGTGACACCACGCGGTGAATCGTTTCGTGAACGGATAGACGATAAACGGTATCGCCGCGACGGGCAACAGCTTGAGGCAAATAGGCGGCAACTGCGCGACCGCCGCAACGAGGACAATCATGCAAAGCGCGACGAAGATTAACGCCTCCGCCGTGGAAATTTCGCCGCGCACCATTGCCCGATACGACAGGCGCGGTTGAAGTTTGTCGAATTTCAAATCCGCAAGGTTGTCAATTACTATCGCCGCCCACCGCGCAGAGGTTATCGCGATTAAAATCAGAACGACCGTCCGAACGTCGGGGGAACCGTTTGCCGCCATGAACGCACTCGCCAATGCAAACGGCAAGCTGAATATCGTATGCGGCAGGGCGACGTTATTGGCGTGCGCTTTGAGTTTGTTCATTGACGCTCAAAATCTCCGTCGGGCAAAAGCCGCCACAATTCGTCAGCCCGCGCAGAATTACTCAAGACGCGCTCGATATTCCTGCTGTCGCTGAAGTCGTAGAAAGCCTCCGCCTCCTCGCGTGACTTGCCGCCCGCCACCTTGCGATTGATAAGCCGCTCGCGCAAAATATCCCTCGGCGCGTCGATAAACACCGAATAATCCGCCAACACGCGGACGTTCGTCCAGCCCGTCTCCTTGAGCAACAGATAATTGCCCTCCAGCAAAATTATATCGTCCTCGACGCTCCAATAGTCGGGCAACACGTCATGAATTCGGCGGTCGTAGACGTTCCAATTCGTGCCCTCCTGCCGCGCCTCGCGAATCTTCTCGACCAACAAATCAATGTCGAAGGTTTCGGGCGCACCTTTAATATCGCGCATTAAAACGGGCTTGCCGTCGCGCTCAACCGTCGTGACGTTCATATAAGCCGCCGTGTAGTGAAAACCGTCCATGCTGAGGGCGCGGATAGCGTCGACTTCGGCGGAACGTTCGCGGCTGAGCTGTTCGAGGAATTGCGCCAACGTCGTTTTGCCGGCTCCGGGCGGCGCGACCAGATACGCGATAACTTTCCTGTCGAGCGTCATGTGCAAATCCGTCAACTCGTGCAGGAACGGCATAAAGACTTCCTCTATCGCCTCCGCGCCGAATCGTACTTCCTGCGGCAACCCGTTGACCTCCATGTTGTACGTTAAGAAATTTTTCGCCATAACTCCTCCTCAAAAAAACTTACCGGTAACTGTCTTCGCGAGTTTCAATCCTCAATATGAAGATAATAATTTTGTCGTCCTCAATCTTGGTGATGATACGATATTCACCCACGCGATAACGCCAAAAATTTTTCAATTTGCCGTGCAATGCCTTGCCGTGAAGCCGAGGATTTTCGCAACCGTCAAGATTTTCTTCAAGCCAACTTACTATGCGTTTCTGCGTCAATGAGTCCATCTTCTTCAACGTTTTGCGAGCAGCAGCCGACAGCTCCACTTTGTACGATTTCATCTAAACCCAACTCCGTTTTAATTTCCTCAAAACTGTACCTCACAGGATTTTTCAAGTACTCCGCGTAAGCCGCGTCCGCGTCGCGAATGTCCTCGTCATCTTCCAGTTGTTCGATAATCGCTTGCTTGCAATATTCCGCTACGGTGAGTCCTTTTTCTTCCGCAAAAGTTTTCATCAATTCGACGGCTTTCTCAGTAAAAGTTACGGTAACCTCAACCACTATAATCGCCTCCTTCCGCTCAAGAAAATTCGCCGCGCTTGACGAGTTCGCGAGCCGCTTTGCCCGTCAAATGTTCAATCGTCATGACGGGCACGACCAACGCGCTCAATCTGCCCAGCTCCTTGGCGCGACGTTCGGGGCTTGCCGTCGACGAATACTTATCCGCCAAAAGCTCCAGCCCGCGCAACTTATCGGGGTCGTCGTTATCCTCGACAATCCGAATCCGCCCGAAAGCTATCGCGCTTGTGAAATACGTCGTGAATTCCTCGGCAATGACCTCGTGGCGGTCGACGACGCAAAACGAAGCCTTATCGTTGCGCCGAATCGCGTCGAGCTTGTGTCCGATCTTCGCGCTGTGGAAATAAATCTTGTCGCCCTCGACGGCGTAGTTAATGGGCACGGCGTAGGGATAACCGTCGTCGCCCGAAAGAGCCAAGACGCCGAAATCGCCCTCGCGCAGAATTTTAGCCGCCGCCTCCGCACTGATAACGCAATTTTTGCGCCGCATCTCCCTGAACATGACTTAAGTTCCCGCGCTGACGCCGTCACGGATGCATTTGGCAAGCTTGTCGCTTTCCTTTGCCGCGCTGTCGATTTTCATAATTTCGCGGCGGCAATCGTTGAGCACTTTAATAGCGTCGTCGATTTTTTTGAGCGTAAGCGTGTTTTCGTCGTCGGCAAGCTTTTTGACAGCCTGCTTGCAACTCTTGAAAAGCTCCTCCTTCAAATTTTCGCGGGAACGTTTCCGATTTTCAATCTCCCGCGCCAACTTTTCGAGCTGCTCCATGGTGTGCACCGCCGCAAGATAATCGTACTTCATCTGCGCAGAAAGCTTAACCTCCAAATCGTGGGCGTCGGTTATCGTGCCGCTGTCCAATGCGTCTTTGAACCTGTCGATAATCGCCAATGAATTCGCTGCTGAATCAGCCACTGCAATCACTCCTTTATCTGTCGCGTCTGCGCCGCCCGTCGCGCAAATTCTTCAAGTCGCGCAAATCCTTAATCGTGCGCGATTCGTTATGCTTGGGCGGACGGTCGTTGCTCTTCGGTTTATCTGACGTCCTCGGCGGACGGTCTGAATTTCCGGGACGGTCGTCGTTGCGCGGGCGGTCATTATTGCGCGGACGATCAAAACTG
Organism: uncultured Selenomonadales bacterium; assembly: GCA_937877545.1. Lineage (GTDB taxonomy): Bacteria > Bacillota > Negativicutes > Selenomonadales > Selenomonadaceae > Quinella. The sequence continues at coordinate 39,759 of CALFJE010000061.1, forward strand.
CGCGGCGGTCTGTCTTCTCTGCGCGGCTTGGGCGAATCACCCTCAAGCAGGGCGCGATGGCTGGCGTTGATTCTGCCCTTTTCGTCAATCTCGGTGATTTTGACTTTGAGCCGGTCGCCGACCTTAACCGCGTCCTCAACCGTCGGAATGCGCTTGTCGGACAGTTGCGATATATGAACCATTGCCTCCTTGCCGAACGCAATTTCCACGAACGCGCCCGTCGGCATAATCCGCGTAACCGGACCCTCGAAAACGTCGCCTATCGCCACGTCGCGGACAATCTCCTCGATAATCTCAACGGCGCGGTCAATACCCTCGACATTTTTGGACGTAACAAAAATTTGCCCGTCCTCGTGAATATCAATTTCGACGCCCGTCTCCTCGATAATGCGGTTGATAATCTTGCCGCCCGTGCCGATAACCTCGCGGATTTTGTCAACGGGGATTTTCAGCGTGCGGACTCGCGGCGCGTAGGGTGACAGGTCGGCGGCGGGTTCGCTGATAACCTCAAGCATTTTGCCGAGGATAAAGCTCCTGCCGCGCTTAGCCTGAGCCAAGGCGTCGCTCAAAATTTCACGCGAAATGCCCGCAACCTTGATGTCCATTTGAATCGCCGTGACGCCCTCGGTCGTGCCCGCAACCTTGAAGTCCATATCGCCGAGCGCGTCCTCCATGCCCTGAATATCCGTCAAAATCGTGTGCGCGTCGCCGTCCTTGACAAGCCCCATAGCCACGCCGCTGACAGGTCGCTTAATCGGAACGCCCGCCTGCATAAGGCTCAACGTACTGCCGCAAACGCTGCCCATTGAGCTGGAGCCGTTGCTCTCCAAAACCTCTGACACAAGGCGAATCGTGTAGGGGAAGTCCTCAATCGACGGAATGACGGGGACAAGCGCACGCTCCGCCAACGCTCCGTGACCTATCTCGCGCCGACCGGGACTCCGCGCAGGACGCGCCTCGCCGACGCTGTAGCCGGGGAAATTGTAATGGTGCAGATAATGTTTGGTGTATTCCGGCTCCAAGCCGTCGATAATCTGTTCGTCGCCGATTGAGCCGAGCGTCGTTATCGTCAAAACTTGCGTCTGCCCGCGTGTGAATAAGCCCGAACCGTGCGTCCTGGCGAAAAGTCCGACCTCACAACTTATCGGGCGAACCTCCTCCAGCTCGCGACCGTCGGGGCGGATTTTCTCGTGCGTTATCATCTTGCGGACGATTTCTTTTTCCAGCTTGTAGAAGACCGCGCCGATTTCCTTTTCCACGTTCGGATAATCTTCAACGGGGAATTTTTCAAGCAACGCCGCGACGACCTCAGCCTTTACCGCGTCCAATGCCGCCTCGCGTGCCAACTTGTCGGGGTTGCGAATCACGGTATTGATTTTCTCCGCCGCAAGCTCGCGAACCGCCGCCGCTACTTCCTCGTTCGGCTGAAACAGCTTAACTTCGCGCTTTTCCTTGCCGACCGCCGCCATTATCTCCGCTTGGAAGGCGACGATTTTTTTAATTTCCTCGTGCCCGAACAGAATCGCCTCCAGGATAATTTCTTCGGGCAATTCCTTCGCGCCCGCCTCAACCATCATGACGGCATCTTTGGAGCCGGCTACGATTAAATCCATTTCCGAAACGTCAAGCTGCTCCTTGGTCGGGTTGATAATAAATTCGCCGTCGACGCGCCCGACGTGCACGCCCGCTATCGGTCCTGCGAAGGGAATATCGCTGACGCACAGCGCACAACTCGCGCCAATCATGCCGGCGATTTCGGGGGCGTTATCCTCGTCGAAGCAAATGCACGTTGCGATAATCTGCACGTCGTTACGGAAGCCGTCGGGGAACAGCGGGCGAATCGGTCTGTCGATAAGGCGGCTCTTAAGAATCGCGCTGGTTTGCGGACGACCTTCGCGCTTAATGAAACCGCCGGGGATTTTGCCCGCCGAATACATTTTCTCCTCGAAGTCGACGGTCAGCGGGAAGAAGTCGACGCCCTCACGCGGCTCGGCGGACATGGTAGCCGCAACCAAAACCGCCGTGTCGCCGTAGCGGACGAGCACCGCGCCGTTTGCCTGCTTAGCCATCTTGCCGTGTTCGATGACCAATTTTCTGCCGCCGAGTTCCATTTCAAATGTGTCCAAATCATTTTTCCTCCTAATCTTTTGTCGCGCTAACCTTCGACAAAAAAGCGTTACTTCCTTCAAATCGTGAGGCGGTTGAACGAATCCGCGCTTGGAATGACGGGGAAAAATTTTTTCAAGGATTTGTTTCTTGAACGATAACTGCTATAATCTGCGCGGAAAGGGTGAACGCCATGAAAATTTTAGCGCGACAATTAACGTTGGACTTGTATAACTGCGACAGTGCCCGCCTCGGCAACGTCGACGAAATAAAAAATGCTTTGAGCGGCGTAATCGGCGCGGAGCCGCGTTTGAAAGCCGAGGTTATCGACGAGGGGCATTGTTCGCTTATCGGTGCCTTCGCCGAGGGGCATATCGCCCTGCACGTCTACAAGGAGCTGCGCTATGTTGCCGTCGATATTTTCACTTGCTCCGACTCCGGCGACCCCGACGAACTTGCCAAGATTATCGGCAAATTTTTTAAGCCCGATAAAACCAAGTCCACGTTCCTCAAGCGCGGTGACTTCGGTCTTGAACGCGAAATTAAGCCCAAGATAAAAGTCCGCGTCGCGCCGCTAAGACGGGTTAAAAACGCGGGCGCAAAAGTCGTAAAAACATTGGTGCGGAGGGGCAAGGAATGACTTTTACTCATGTCGCCGAGCTTTATCGGAGTGTCGGCAAATCGCAAAAGTGCACGTTCATATTCTGCGCGGATCACGGCGTCGCGGCGGAAAACGTCAGCGCGTATCCGCAAGCCACAACCGCCGGCATGATTAAAAATTATCTGGTCGACGACGGAGCCGCCGCCAATGCCTTTGCCAAGTTCGCCTACTCCGAGCTGTACGTCGTGGACGTGGGCGTCGACGCCGACATTGCCAATCTGCCGGGGCTGGTCGACAGGAAAATCACTCGCGGCACCAACAATATCGCCAAAGGAGCCGCCATGACATTCGAGGACGCAATGGAGTCCGTCCGAATCGGCAAGAAGTTAGCCGAGGAGGCGATTAAGGCGGGTTGCAACTGCTTCCTTATCGGCGAAATGGGTATCGGCAACACGACCGTCGCCGCCGCCATGACAGCCGCTTATCTTAAACTGCCGCCCGAAAAAGTCACGGGGCGCGGCTCCAATATCGACGACGAAAAATTTATCCGCAAGGTTAAGACCGTCAAGCGTGCGCTCCGCGTCAACAAGCCCAATCCCGACAGCTTGCTTGACGTGCTGACCAAAGTCGGCGGCTACGAATTCGGCGCAATGGCGGGCGTGATTATCGCGGCTTATCATCATAAATGCGTTGTGATTCTTGACGGCTTTAACAGTTCCGTTGCCGCGCTGGTTGCCGAGGAGATTCTGCCGCATTCGGTGGAGTGTCTTATCGCCTCGCACGTCGGGCGCGAAGTCGGACACAGAGCGATTCTGGAGCACCTTGAACTTACGCCGATTTTCAATCTTGACCTTGCCTTGGGCGAGGCTGTCGGTTCGTCAATCGCCGCGAGGATTCTGGACAATCTGGTTTACATTTTCGTTTGCGGACCCGACGCCGATTTTGAGGGCGAGCTGGTCGAGGAGGATACCGCGCTTGAAAACTTTAAGCGGCAACTGGGTATCGACGACATTGAGGGGCTTGATACGATTGAGGACGTGCAGGAGCTTTTCGGCGACGAGATTCAGATTGAGGAGATACCGCTGGACTTCCACGTAAGCGAACACCGCATGGAAAGCGTGGAGTTGCCGTTCAGCACGCAAAAGCTTAACATTCCGCGCACGTACCCGATGGCGGTTCGGATAATGGGCGAGGACGAGGACGAGCTTATCGCCGCCACCGACAGGACGTTTAATTTTTATTTGCGGACGATGCCGCGCCTCCACGATCGCCCCATGAATAATTGCCGCGAATTCCTCGACACCTTGACCAAGCCGTGCGGCAGTCTGGGCGTTTTGGAGGAAATTGCGATTCAAACGGCGGGCATAGCCAACGAAGACCGCCCGCCCAATAAGCTCCGTCACGGCGCGATTGCCTTTACCAACATGGAAAATTGCCCGTCGCTTGTCGACCCCGATAACTACGACCCCAAGGATAAGGACGCCCGCCGCGATTTGTCCCTGGACTTCAGCGCGACGACGCGGACTTTCGGCATGAAAATATTTTTGGGCGTCGTCGACCCGGCGGAAAATCTCAACGTCGCTTTTAACTTCGGGCGCAACCTCGCCGAGGAAGCCACCTTCGACACGCCGATTATCGCGGTCACGGCTCTTAGCAACTTGGTAGTGGAGAAGCTCGCGGATAATTTTGCCGAAACGCTGTTGACGGCGGCGGGCGACTTGAAATATCCGCCCGAAGAATTTTTGCAACACGTGCCCAAGGAATATCGTTGCATGACGAGCGCGATTATCGGGGCATTGGTGGCGGCGGCGCACAATTCCACGCTGGTAGTCGTCGACACGGGCGCGACCGACATCATTACGCGCTATCTGGAAAAGATTTGCCCCGAAATTCGACCGTTTGTCTTGCGTTCGGCTCAACTTATCGAGTATGCAAACGAGGACGGCAATCCAATCGGCTTTGACGGCGAGGCGGCTTGCATGGGCGTCGAGATTGTCGAGGCGGCTCTTACCATGCTTAACGAAATGAAAACTTTCGAGGAGACGGGCGTTGAAAAGGCAATTAGGAATTAGGAAGGAGGAATGGGGAATGAAAATTGTTGTGCTCGACGGCTACACACTTAACCCCGGCGATTTGAGCTGGGACGCTCTTAAAGCTTTGGGCGACTGCACCGTTTACGACCGCACAAGCTTGACCGATACCGCCGAAATTATTTCCCGTATCGGCTCCGCGCAGATTGTCTTCACGAACAAGACGCCCCTCACACGTGAAATCCTCGCCGCCTGCAACGTTAAATATATCGGCGTGCTCGCCACCGGCTACAACGTCGTCGACACTGCGGCGGCTAAGGAGCTTAATATCCCCGTCACCAACGTCCCCGACTACAGCACGGCGGCGGTTGCTCAAGCCGCTTTTGCCCTGCTGTTGGAGATTTGTAATCGCGTGGCGCATCACAGTCAAGCCGTTCACGCGGGGCGTTGGACGAACAGCCCCGACTTTTGCTTTTGGGATTATCCGCTGATTGAACTTGCCGGCAAGACCATGGGAATTATCGGCTACGGGCGAATCGGGCAGACCACCGCCAAGTTGGCTCAAGCGTTCGGCATGAAGGTTATCGCGTTCGCGCCAAGCCGCCAAGTCGGGACAAAGCTCGGCGATTGTTCGTTCGTCGATTTGGATACGCTCTTTGCAAGCTCGGACGTTATCGCTCTGCATTGCCCGCTGTTCCCGTCGACGCAAGGCATAATCTGCGCGGAGACTATCGCCAAGATGAAGGACGGCGTTATAATCCTTAACAACGGACGCGGCGGGCTGGTCGTCGAGACGGATTTACGTGCGGCTCTCGACAGCGGCAAGGTAGCGGCGGCGGGCGTCGACGTGGCAAGCTCCGAACCGATTAAAAGCGATAATCCGCTCCTCGGCGCGAAGAATTGTTTTATCACGCCGCATATCAGCTGGGCGTCCAAAGAATCGCGCACGCGCCTCATGAACATTGCCGTCGATAATCTTAAGGCTTGGCTGGCGGGCAACCCCGTCAACGTCGTCAATGCTTGAGTTGGGTGACGCGGCGTTAATCGCGGGGGCGGCATTGCTAATCGCGCTGTTCAACGCGGTGTTGGCTAAGCGGTTGCCGTTGTATTTGGCGGGTCGGCGATTGTCAAAGCTCGGCGTGACGCTCCACAAGCCCGACGCGCTTAAGTTGGTGCCCGACGTTGAAGTCGTTGCCATGTCTTACAATCGGATTTTGACTTGCAACGAGTATCGCATAACGGACATTGTGCCCGATTACGCCTCGCAAAACGCATTGCTGACGGTGGCGGCAAGTGCCGAGCGTGACGCGGAAAATCCGTTGGGGCGGGCGATTTACGCCACGGCGATAAGTCGGGCGTTCCGCTTGCGCAAGTCGACGGACTTTAAGGAATTGCCGGGGCGCGGCGTCGAGGCTCAAGTTGACGGCAGATTGATTCGCGTTGGCGACAGTCGTTGGCTTGAAACTTTGGGTACCGACATCAATACGCGGCTCCGCACCAAGATTGACCAATTCCTCGTAAAGGGCAAGACGGTCGTCGTCGTGTGTACCGGCAGGGTGGCTCGCGGGCTTATCGCGCTCAAGGACGATTTCAGTGACGACGCCAAAAATTTTCTCGCCGAACTTAAGATAAACAAAATGGAAACGCTCCTGCTGACGGCGGTACCAAAAAAAATGGCGAATCGAATAGGGAAGGAATTTTTAATCGACCACGTGCGCACGAACCTCACGCCCGAAGGCAAGGCTCGCGAAGTTCAGATTTTCCGCGCCAAGGGCAAAGTGGTCGCGGTTATCGGCTCGGACGTTCAAGACTTGCCCGCGCTGAGCAATGCCGACGTATCGTTTATGACGGCGGGCGGCTCGCTTAAATCTGCGGAGCTTGAAGTCAAACCCGACTTTGAACTCCCGAAGCCCGAAAGTTTCTTGACGGTGCGGGCGTTGGCGTCAAAGGTTATCGACGCGCTCAAGTTGAACGGGCGATTGGCGGCGGCGCAACTCGTGCTGATACCGCCGGCGTTGTTGTCGATATTGGAAAGCCCGCCGATACCGTTCGGACACGCGGCGGCGTTGGCGGGCGCGATAATCTTCGGCGCAATAATCGCGGCAAACTCGTTGCGCATGAAGTGATTGGAGCGGATAAATTGAAGTGGATAAATCATCAAATCGTTACGGGCTTTATCGTTTGCACGGCGACGGACGACGCATTGTTTACGGCTTCGGCGATAGTGGGGGCGGTCTTGCCCGACAGAGTGGAAGGCTCGCCGCCGCAGGAAAGTTCGGCTTATTGGCAGTGGCGCAAAAAGCATCGGACGTGGTCGCATTACCCGCTAATTTATATCGCGCTGATAGCCGCCGCGCAGTACGTCCAACCCCTGCTCCCTAATCCCTATTCCCTAATCCCTACCCTGATAACTTACGCGCTGGTCGGGGCGTTGTTGCACATAGCCGAGGACGCGCTGTGCGGAAAGGTGCCGCTCCTTACGCCGCGTAAAAATTTCGGGATAAAGCTGTTCAAGGTCGGCTCGTGGCGCGAATATTTCTTCGCCGCGCTGATAATCGCCGTGTGTTTGTTCCTACGATTCGGAGACTTTGACTTGTTGAGGAGTTATTTGGGTTTATGAAAAATTTCTTTACGTTCGCGATAATCGCCGCGCTGATGAGTTTCTTCGCGATACTCAGCCTGTACGCAGCGGAGAAAACCGACGTGCTCCAACTAAACGGGCGGGCGTTGGAGGTCAGCTTCGCGCAGGAGGGCGACGATACCTTGATGACGTGGCGACCGTTGCCGTATCCTTGCGTGTACAAAATCGCGACAATCAGCCGCACGACGGGGCTTGTCGAAGGCTCGCCGCCCTTCCACCTGTTCAAGGAGGAGGAGTCACGCTTTGCAAGCTACGTGGTGCCGCGTGCGCCGATTCCGACGTACTATTTCGTGACGGCTCGCGGCTTGTTCGGCGAAGTTTTCCGCGCCGATAAGATTTACGCCAATCCCAACTTCCCGACGCCGCCGCATCCCGTCAGCATTTATCATTACGCCGAGGATAAGCCCGCAAGTTTGATGCCCTTCCTGATTTGGCATACCGTGCCCAACGCCGTTTGCTACGAGCTGGAGCTTTTGGACGCGCCGCCCGACGTCGAGGGGGGCATTGTCTTATCGCGGACGCACCACCTTGATTCCACGCGACAAATTTTTACCAACGGTTATCAAGCCGACTTGCGCCCCTTTGCCGACGTTAAGGAGATTTATTGGCGGGCGCGGGCTTTGGGCTTGCACCACGAACCGATTGGCGAATTTTGTAAGGCGGAGCGGATTTTTGTCGACGCGAATCAGCCCATGCCGAATTGCCCGCTGATTAACAACTTTGATTTTATGGACTACTTGCCGCAACCGATTTATCACGTGTTCGATTGGATACCGATTCACGAGGCGGCGAAGTATGAAGTTGAGCTGTCGACCGAGCCGGAGGGCAAGGCGGCGTGGCGCATGATTTCCGAGGATATGTCCAGTTGCTATGACGAATACGGGCGACCCTATGCCGGCGCGTACTATTGGCGCGTGCGTGCCCTTGACGACGACAATCAGCCGATTGGTACCTGGTCGGCGAGCGAAAAGTTTATCGTCGATGATTATACGGGCGGCGTCGACGTGGCGGTTTTCGGCGACAGCATAAGTCACGGCGGCGGCGCGGTCAGCTATTCGCCTCGTGCCCTGCAGTACAGCTACGAAACTTTTATTGACTTCCCCGTCGTCAACATCAGCAGGAGCGGCGACACCTCGCACACGACGCTGGAACGTTTCAATCAAGACGTTTTGCCGCTCAAGCCCAAGAATCTGATTATCTCGACGGGCGCGAATTGCTTACGGACTTCGATTTACTCTGCCGAGGACGTTATCGCCGATTTGGAGGGTATCGGCAAGCTTTGCAAGGAAAACGACATTCGCCCGATTTTCTTGACGCTCATGCCTATTAACCCCGCGAATTTGCAAACCGCCTTCCGCACGTCGACCGACCCCGATTGGTACGATAAGCTTCAGCAAATCAACGCCTACATTAAGCGGCAGGAGTTCTTCATTGATTTGGAGCCGCATTTCTACGACGCGCAGGGCACCATGGACGCCGCCCTTGCCGTTGACGGTATGCATCCCGACATTCGCGGCAAGATGTTGATGGGCGAGCTTATCAGCAAGCACAAAGACCTGTTTAAATAAAGAAACGCCCTCACGGGTTGAGAGCGTCCAAAATTTTTCGACCGCCGTCGCTAAGCAGACGAGCGGCTGTTTTTTTGCCTAAGCCGACAGAATCAATCTGCGCGGCGGCTTCGGTTTTGACGACCTGCTTGCCGTTGACGTATGCACCCCGACATTCGCGGCAAGATGTTAATGGGCGAGCTTATCAGCAAGCACAAAGACCTGTTCAAATAAAGAAACGCCCTCACGGATTGAGAGCGTCCAAAATTTTTCGACCGCCGTCGCTAAGCAGACGAGCGGCTGTTTTTTTGCC